>JBBRZQ010000007.1:0-67754 GCA_038236535.1 Actinomycetales bacterium | reverse complement strand
TGATCGATCCAGCACTGATCGATCCAGCACTGATCGATCCTGCACTGATCGATCCAGCCTTGGCTGACGTCGCTGCGGAGTCAGGAGCCGGACCGGCTGCCGATCAGCTCGCGCAACTTCACCCGGCGACCGGTGATGGCCAGGGCGCGGCGGTAGATAGACGAGGCGACCGAGACGAGCAGCGCGGCGGTGGCCACGGTCAGCGCCATGGACACCAGGAGCTGCCAGACGGGGACCTCGCCGGACGCCCACCTGATCGGCATCGTCAGCGGTGCGCTCAGCGGGAAGATCGTCGCCGCGACGCTCCAGCCGCCGGTCGGGTCCGCCATCACGACGGTGACGCCCAGCATGTACGCGACGATGAGGATCGTCGTGACAGGCATGATCGCCGAGCTGACCTCGGTGACCTTGTCGACCATCGCCGCCGTGGCGGCGAACAGGAACGCGTAGAGCGTGAACCCGAGCAGGAACCACACCACGGCAAGCCAGATGTCACCGGAGGCGACCGGCGGCAACCCGATCTTGTCGGTGAACTGCACCGCCACGGCCAGCGGTGCGGTCAGGACGAGGAGCTGACCGAGGGTGAGCGTGCCGACTGCCACCACGGTGCCGACGACCATCTGGCTGGGACGCAGGACTGCGAGCAGCACCTCGGAGATACGGGTGGACTTCTCCGTGGCGACCGTGGTGGCGATCGCGCTCCCGGCAAAGGTCAGCGCGATGTACAGGATGATCCCGACGGCGAAGCCGACGCCGGCCCGTGCCTCGTTGTCCACCCGCCCGACGACGACCTGCCTGGGTGGCTGGATCGACTGGAGCCTGGCGACCTGCGACTGGCTCAGCCCCGCCTCGGACAGCTGGCGGGTGGTCTCCAGCGCGACCACGGTCTGGGCGACCAGGACCGGGAACGTCCCGTCCGCCTTGGCAGCGGTGTAGAGCGTCCCGTCGGCCAGTCCGGCCGTGGCCTGACCATCACGCACGGCCAGGCGAACGGCGTCTGCGGTCGGCCGGGTGACGTACTTGACGGTGAAGTCGGCTGACCTGCCGGCAGCGTTCAGCCCAGCGACCACCCCGGCGGGGGCCGTGCCCCTGGTGGCGATCGTGTATGCCGTCCCGTCGTCGCCGATCAGCTGAGGGACCGTCACTGCGGCGATGGACAGCAGCAGCATCAACCCGGTGACCACCTTGAAGGACCGCGATCTGACGTTCTCGACGAAGGCCCGCTCGGCCACCAGCGAGGTGCCCCGCCACCAGGTGCCCATCAGCGCACCCCGGCCGGGTCGGCGGAGGTCAGGGAGTCGGGGGTCCGGTCGGCGGCGGTCAGGAAGAGCTGCGACAGGGTCGGCAGGTCGAGCCCGAAGTCGACCACCTGACCGGCTGCCCTTGCTGCGTCCAGCACCCTGAGCGGCTCGATGCCCGGTGGCAGCGCCAGGCGCAGCTCGTCGGCCTCGTTGCTGACCACGGTGACGCCCGGGTAGGGCCGGAGCCAGCTGCTGTCCGGCGCTTCCACGTGCAGTCTCAGCTGCCGCCGACCAGAGGACGCACGCAGCTGTGCGACATTGCCCTCGAGCACGATGCGACCGCGGTCAACCATGGCGATGTCCTCACAGAGATCCTGCACGAGGTCGAGCTGATGACTGGAGAAGAGCACCGTGCGACCGCCCCGGGCCCGCAGCCGCAGCGTCTCGGACAGGCTCTCGACGGCCACCGGGTCCAGGCCGTTGAACGGCTCGTCGAGCACGATCACTGCGGGGTCGTGAACCAGGGACGAGGCCAGCTGGAGGCGCTGCTGCATACCACCGGAGAGCTTGTCGGTGCGATCGTTCCACCGGTCATCCAGGCCCAGCTCGGCGAGCAGGTCGTGAGCCCGGCTGGTCGCGTCACGACGGGACAGCCCGTGCAGCCGCCCGAAGTAGGCGACCTGATCACCGGCCGGCATCCCGGGATAGACCCCACGCTCCTGAGGCATGTAGCCCCATTCGCGGCGGTCCTGCTCGTTCACCGGTCGACCGGCGTAGCGCACTTCGCCGCGGTCTGGCGTCACCACCCCGAGCATGACGCGCAGCAGCGTGGTCTTCCCTGCCCCGTTCGGCCCGAGCAGCCCGGTGATCACCCCTGGCGCGACGTCGAAGCTGACCCCGTCCAGGGCCAGCCTGTCGCCGAACGAGTGCGCAACGTCATCAATCTCCAGCCGCATGCTCTGACCCTATCCATCGGCCGGACACGCCAGCCGGGGGGTGTGGGTGTTCACGGCCAGGTCCGTAAACGGTTGTCCCGAAACGGGATTCACGGATCCGCCCTGGTGAGCCGGTCAGCTGTGCTGGTCAGGCCTGTCCGTTCTGCTCCTCAGGGGTTGCCCGCCGGATCACGATGCAGGTCCAGGCGCCCACATAGACGTGGTCGTCCAGCCCCAGCTCCCGACGCTGGCCAGGGGGCAGCGGGTCGGTGGGCAGCTCCCCGCTGGCCTGGCCGACATACGTGCCGTTGGCGCTCTGCAGGTCCTCGACCCACCAGCGCTGTCCGTCGGTGGTCAGCTGGGCCTGGCGCCGGCTCACCCCGATATCGGCAGAGCACTCGATCTCGGGGTGGATGTTGCGGCTGCGCGAGACGCGTCCGATCAGCAGGCTCTGGGCCCGCAGCGGGACGACCATCGGCAGTCCCGGGGAGGGGCAGGGCTCATCGCTGTGTTGCTCGGCGTACCAGTCCGGGTCGACCCAGACCTCGGCCACCCATTCGACCGGGACCGCAGGGGCCACCGACGGCGTCCCGGAGGCCGGACTCGCCGGGGAGCCTGAGGCCGCCGGCGCCGCTGGAGCGCCTAGATCCAGGGAGCTCGTCGGAGCGCTGGGGCGTGGCATTGTCCCGGTGGTGAAGTCGTAGCCGCAGCCCTCACAGAACAGGGCATCCGCGGTGTTGACCAGCGCGCAGTTCGGGCAGGGCACACCGGACTGCGACACGTCGGGCGCAGGACCCGCACTGGCCCTGGATGCGCTGTTCACCTCCTGCGCCGGGGACTCACCGATGGGTGCGCCGCACGTGTCGCAGTAGTCCGCAGACTCGGAGGCGTGACCGTTCGGGCAGGTGCTGGTACTCATCGCCGGCTGCTCATGGGTCGGGTGCTCATTTCTTGACGCGAGTCGTCTTGGTCGACGATGTATCCAATGCCATCTCGTCCAGTTTGTCGACACTGCGGCGCAAACGCACGGTACCGGCGTTCGGGTCGTCGATCTCGACGACCTTCTTGAGCTTGGCGGTGGCCTCGTCGTTGCCTGTCTCAGCGGCCAGCTGCACGGCCCGGCCCAGCTTTGCCGTGGCGGTGGCGTCGTCACCGAGAGCCTTGGCGGCCAGGCCCTCCTGGATGGCGTCGGCAAGCTCGGTCTGCCCGGTGTAGTGCGCCACCTCGGGGTTGATCCGGGTGGTCAGGGTGTCGTCGTTGGACCACATGGCCTTGACCAGCCCCTGGGCAACGACCTTGTCGCCGACCGCGAGCTGGACGCGCGCGGCGAGCTGCTCCTGGCCGATTCCCTTGGCCGCCAGGCGGATGGATACGTGATAGTCGCGGGACTCATCGCCCCACGACCCGGTCGGGAAGGCACCGGTCAGCGGGTTGAGGTCCTGGCGGCGCGACGTCAGGTCCTCGACCGTGGGGGACACCTGGCGAACGAACAGCACCTGGGCGCCCTGCGGTGCCCAGACCCGCAACGTCGCCGACGCGACACCCCGGCCCATCGACTGGCGCATCAGCGACTCGAACGTCGAGGCCATCTGGTCGCCGGTCGGGATGATGTCCACGGTGCCCATCAGCGCCTGGGCGATCCGGCGGACCTCGGCCACCTGCCAGGCGGACCCGACGCCCCGGCAGTCGCACTGGAACTGGCCGCGGGCCGCCTCGATCGCGGTGGTCAGCTGCTCCGGCGTCTCGTGCTGGTTCTCACCGTCGGTCAGCAGGATGGCGTGCTTCTGGGCCAGCGACGGGACCGTGCCAAACACCCTCGACGCCATTGTCAGCCAGGTGCCCATGGCCGTCCCGCCGTCGGCCCGGAAGGACGACACCGCACGCTTGGCGGCATCCCGGCTGGCGGCGTCCATCAGCACCATGCCCAGCTCGGCGCGTCCGGCCGGGAACGCCATCCGGGCCTCATGGGTGCCGGCGACGACGGCGAACCAGGTGCCGTCGATGATCTGGTCGATGGCCGCGGCCGCTGCCCGCTGGGCCGCCCTGATGTTGACATCGCCCATCGAGCCGGACGTGTCGACGATGACGATCTCGGCGGCATCCCCCTGGCCCTCCTGCCCCGCCGCGCCGGCGCCGGTGCAGGTCACCGTGACCACGGCGTGGACGTCCGTGCCGCCATCCGGCAGAAACTCGTTCTGATAGACCTCGGCGTTGAAATCGGCCATGTCGGGGGCTTCCTCTCGGGGTGCTGACGGTGGATTCGGTGGGGCTAACCGGAGTGCGGTGAACAGTGCCGGGACGGCGCCCGGACCGCCCGGGGCCGGTCTCAGCCTGGCTGGATCCGGGCCAGCGCGGCGCTGATGTTGTCCTGACCACCCTGGGCCTTGGCCCAGCTGACGAGTGCCTCGGCCAGGGCCAGCGGCTCGGCACCGGCCGGTGAGTCACCGCTGGCCTTCCGGACGAGGGCGGCCAGGTCCTGCGCCTCTGAGCAGTAGTTCCAGAGGCCATCCGAACATATCAACAGCCAGCCGGGCTCAGCCAGACTCAAGGTGGCCGTCGCCGGCTTGTGGTCGGGCGCGTCGGGGCCAAGCCATCGGGTGATCGCGTGCGACTGGGGGCCCGACTCGGCCTCCAGACGGGGCACGCCGGCCGCGATCAGCACCTGGGCGTACGAGTCATCCAGGGTGAGCGCGAGGGCAGTTCCGTCGTCCGGCAGCCAGTAGGCGCGGCTGTCGCCCACGGATCCGACCACCACCAGGTTCTCCTCCACGACCGCCGCGACGAAGGTGCAGGACGCCGGGTTCGTCACCGGCCGGAGCTCGCCGGACACTGGCTCTGTCGCGACCGGTCCGGCGTTGCGGGTCACGTCGATCACGGCGTCGCTGGCCGCGTCGGCTGCCGCCCCGAGGCGGGCGACGATCGCGGCGACCAGCGAGGTCTCCTCGCCCATGCCGCGCGAGCGAGAGGCGGCCAGGACGTCCCGCGCAGCCCTGGCCGCGGCCAGGCTGGCCAGGTCCGAGTCGACGGAGCTGGACACCCCGTCGCAGACGACGAGCACCGCGCGCGAACCTGGTTCGGGGTCAGCCGACAGGGCCACCGCGTCCTCGTTGCGGGTATGCCGCAGCCCCCGGTCACAGACCGCTGCCACCCACGGCGCCGGCTGCTCGCTGAAGTGGTCCCGGCGCTTCGGCGCACGTGCACCGCAGGTGCCGCAGTATCCGTCGTCGGCCACCGGGGCGCCGCAGGCCGGGCAGCTGGTCGCGGTCCCGGCCAGGTCGTCGACTGCCGGCAGCAGCGTCTGGGCCTCTTCGGTGGCCGGCGGCTCGGTGGGTGCAGCGGTCGGGCTGAGCTGCGCACCGCAGGCCTCGCAGTACTCCTCGGAGTCGCCGACGGTGGCCTGGCAGCTCGGACACGTGGTCATCGCGGGCTCCCGCTCATGGTGCTGTCGGACCTCACTGCATGGTCCAGTTGCGGACCGAGTTGGCCTGGTCGACCAGAGCCACCTTTTCCTCGCGGGCCTCGACATACCCGGCCAGCTCGCGGTAACCGGACTCGAGCCCCTGCCGCAGCGACGGCTCAGCCGCAGGCACCCCGGCGATCACGATGTTCGGCTGCGCGCCCCCGGCAAGGACCTCATCGAGCGCGACACTGAGCACACCGACCAGCAGGCTGGCCCGATCCCTGGCATCGATGGTCAGCGACTCCACGCTCCTCATCGCCTCGGACAGCGCCGGCAGTCCGCGCCCCGAGGCGGCCAGCTGCCCGGCGCGCTCGCGGCGGGCCTCGGTGTAGGCCCGGCTGGTGGACGGGACGAGGTCCAGTGCCGCGATGGCGCCGTCCAGATCCGCCCGGCCGGAGCGGATCCGGGCCAGTCCGAAGGCGCTGGGCGCGATGTAGTTGGCGTCGGTGCGGGCGCAGGTCGTGTACAGCGACTCGGCCACGTCAAGCTCGTTGCTCCTCTCGCAGGCCAGGGCCAGCGCCAGCTTCGGGGCCAGCTCGCCCGGCACCTGCCCGTAGACCGCGTTGAACGCCGACTGCGCGGTGCTGACGTCACTGCGGGCCAGGGAGGCCAGCCCGGACATCCAGACCGCCCGCCACTCCCACGGGTCGGCGGTGAGCATGTCTGTCACCACGGTGTCGACCACGTCGAACCGGCCACAGTGCAGGGCCGCGTGGGCGGTGGCCAGCTGCACCTCGGGGGACGACTCGGGAGCCGCGCCGAGCGCCTCGAGCCTGGCCGCCGGGTCCTCGATGCTGACCGTGTGCAGCCAGCCGGTCTGCGGGTCGTTCTCGTCCACACGCAGAGCGGGCAGCTCCTGCCAGCCCAGGGTCTGGCCTGACACGGACGGCACCTCGAAGAGCAGCGAGGAGGTCGAGTACGTGGCCGCTCCGGCGTTCGGCCGGTCCGCCACGACCTCGCGGAGCACGCCCAGCAGCTGGACCCGCAGCTCGTCGGCCGAGGCGAAGCGGTCGGCCGGGTCCGGTGCGCAGGTCTTGGCCAGCAGACGGTAGAGCGAGTCGTGCTGCTGGAAGAGCGGGGTGTCGCTGACCGGTGGCAGAGAGGCGAGGTAGGTCGACTGGTAGCCGCGGAACTCCATCGCCAGGATGAGCAGGGTGCGCCCGATGGTGTAGATGTCGGAGGCCGCCGAGGCGCCGACGGTCGAGACCTCGGGAGCCTGGTAGCCCACAGTTCCGTAGATCGCCGAGTCCTGGTCATCGAGGCGGCGCACCCCGCCGAGGTCGATCAGCCGGACAGCGTCGCCCACCTGGATGATGTTGTCCGGTTTGAAGTCGCAGAAGACCAGGCCGAGGTCGTGCAGGTACTGGAAGGCCGGCAGGATCTCGACGATGAAGGCGATGGCCTGGTCGACCGGCAGCGGGTCGTACCGGCCGCCTGCCTTCTGCATCCGATCCTTGAGCAGCGACTTCAGCGAGGTGCCGCCGACGTACTCCATGACGATGTATCCCGCGTCCTCATGGGTGACGAAGTTGTAGATCTCGACGATCAGCGGGTGCTCGACCTGGGCCAGGAACTGCCGTTCGGCGATCGCTGCAGCCAGCGCGTCGGCATCACCGGAGTTGAGCAGGCCCTTCAGGACCACCCAGCGGTTGGACACGTTGCGGTCGCGCGCCAGGTAGATCCAGCCGAGCCCGCCGTGGGCGAGGCAGCCGGCGACCTCGTACTGTCCGCCGACTAGGTCACCGGGCTTGAGCTTGGGAGTGAAGGAGAAAGGGTTGCGGCACTTGGCGCAGAAACCCTCGGTGCGCCCCGGCTGCCCGTCCCGTGAGCGGCCCACCGGCGACCCGCAGGAGGGGCAGCTGCGCTTCTCCTCCGGGACGACCGGGTTCTTCATGACCGCCGCGGCGGCATCGACGGCGGGAACCGGCGGGATCGTGGTCAGGCCGGCGCCGAGCCGGGCGCCACGCAGTCGCTTCGAGGAGGTGCCGAGCCTGGTCGTGCTGGTGCCGGAGGGGCGGCGCGCCGAGCCCAGGGCGGTGGAGGCCAGCCGGTTGGAGGCGCGGGACACCGTCGAGGCCGTCCCGCCGACCCCGGCCGCCGTCGCCGCGGACAGGTCGGGCGTGCCCGCCGATGCCTCCGGAGAGCCGCAGACGTCGCAGTAGCCGTCCAGGATCGTCCCGGTGCACCCGGGCTGCGTGCAGGCGATGATCGTCATGGCTTCCCTCTTGTCGTGCCGTTGGACGTTCTCGTGGTGTCGCCGGCCGTTGAGCGTGCGGCCAGATAGGCTTGATGGGCTGCCACCAGCGCCCGGGCCCGGACCATGTCCGCCGGCCGGGCGTTCAGCGCGTCCTGTGCGCGGCGGAACAGCTCGTCGAGATCATCCCGGGTGGTGTCAGCGGTGTCCGTGCCTCCGCCACCAGCCCCGGGGCCGGCGACCCTGCTCGCTTTGATGGCGTAGGCCTCCAGACGGCCGCGCAGCTCGCTGCGCTCATCCATGGCCGTGGCGTAGGCCGCGTGCGCGAGGTTCAGGGCCCGGCTCACGGTGGCCAGCCGGGCAAGGTAGGCGTCCACCTCGACCGAGGTCTGCGGCACCGGCCCGAGGGCTGCCACATCGGGGACGGCAAGCCTGGGCGCGGGCTCCACCGTGGCCACACACTGGGCAGCAAGATCGCGGATCGCGGCCCCGCGGGCCTCCAGCTGGCTGCGGAGGTCGCGGGCCCGGGCCACGTCGCGTGCGGCCTCGGTCCTGGTGGCCGAGCCCACGATGAGATCTCGTTCGGTGCGGGCTGCGTCTGCCTCGAGAGGTCCGACCAGGCCGCCCACGTCGGCGCCCCGCCGGGCCTTGTCGACCAGCTCGCCCAGCCGTGCGTCGAGCTTGGCCAGCGTGCGCCCGAACGTGTCCCTGGAAGGCGGCGGCTCTGCGGCCACCAGGTCACGCACCCGTTCCAGCTGGGCTCGCAGCTGACGTACCCGGCCGGTCACGTCGGCGTCCCCGGCATCCAGGGACAGCCGCGCCCGCAGCGAGGCCGCCAGGGCGTCGGAGAGGCGCATCGCCTCCGGCAGGGACAGGGCCAGGGCCCCGCTGGAGCTGGGCACGTCGGGTCGCCGGGCCAGGCGCGGATCCAGGGTCGCGTCCAGCCGACCCCAGATCAGGGTGGACAGGCGCTCTCGTTCGGCCTGGCCGACCCGTCCGGAGTCCCAGGTGGCCAAGAGCAGGTCATGTCGGTCGGCCACTGCCTTCCACAGTGCCATCGACAGCATGACGTCGCCGGTCACCCCTGCGCTGCCTGCCGGCCCAGTCGCGGGGTCGCTGCCGCTCGCAGCCAGGGCGGCCTGGTCGAGCTGGTCGAGCTCGCCCTTGCGCTGGTCCCGCCAGGTTCCGAGGGCCTCCAGATAGTGCAACGCGTCCTCGGAGGTGATCGCGGTCCCGATCTGCCCCGGCGGCGCCGGGGTGAGCGCGGTCGCGGCCGACGCGATCATGGTTGCCGCCCGTAGACGGCGGCAGGAGGTGCCGGCGCCGGGCCGAGGGGGGCCTTCAGCCAGCGGTCGTACGACTGCTTCCACTGGCCGTCCGTGCGCATCTGGGCCAGCACGCCATTGACGTACTTCACGAACTCCGGATTCTTCTTCGAGACGCCGAGGCCGTAGGGCTCCACCGTGAAGGGCGCAGCCTTGACGACTGTCGCGTAGGGGTCCTGGGCGGCCAGCCCGGCCAGGATGGTGTCGTCGCCGGTGATCGCGTCGACCTGGCCCTGCTGGAAGAGCACCAGGCAGCCGGTGTGCGTGTCCGAGCCCACCGGGATGAGCCCCTTGAAGGTCTTGAGCTTGTCCATGCTGGTGGACCCGTTGGGCGCGCAGACCCTCTTGCCCTTGAGGTCCGCCATGCTCCTGGCCGGTGAGCCCTTGGCGACCAGGACCTTCTGGCCGGCCTGGTAGTACTGCGTGGAGAAGGAGATCTGCTTCCACCGCGCGCAGTTGATGGTCAACGCCCTGGCGACGATGTCGACACTGCCGTCCTGCAGGGCCGGGATGCGCTGGGCCGTGGTGATGACCCGGTACTCGATCTTGTCGGGCGTGCCGAACAGGGCTGTGGAGACCGCCCTGACCATGTCGATGTCGAAACCCTCGATCTGGCCGTTGAGCGGGTTACGTGCGCCCAGCAGCAACGTGTCGGCGGAGACTCCGGCGATCAGCCGGCCCCGATCCTGGATCTCCCTCATATAGGTGCCCGACGGCATCTTGGTGCCGGGGGCGGGCAGGGCGGCGCCGGCGGCGAAGGACGCCACGGGGTTGCCGCAGTCCGGGGTCGCCACCTTGGCCGCGGAGGTGGGTGTGCTCGAGGGCTTAGGGGCTGGCACCGGGGTGGTCGAGTACACCCCGCCGCCGGAGCAGCCAGCCGTCACGAGAGTGGCCAGTCCGATGACCGCAGCCCCGAGTGCTGCGGTCAGGGACCCTGCTGTGCGGGTATCGCCGGTTCGGCTCATCGGTACTCCTCCAGTCGCAGCGAGACGCCCCACCAGGCCGACACGGCGGCCGCGATCCCCACCAGCAGACCGAGCCAGGCGGCGATGGCAAGCCAGGTACGCGGTGCGTCGAGGCTGTCAGCGGCGCTGCTGCTGCTCGAGGCCAGGGCCGCGGCCGAGCCGGTGTCGAAGGCACCGAAGGTGGCGTTCGCCGACGTGGGGCCGCTGCCGATCGCCTGCTTGACAGCTGCCTCCCACTTGCCGCTGTCATCGGCCTTGCGGATCTGGTCGTGGGTGGCCGTATAGGCCTTCCACAGCTCGCCCAGGTTGGCGTCGTTCCTGCCCAGCCGGGCGGAGGCAGCGCTCTGGCCGGTCACGACCGTCGACGACGCCCGCCAGGCCTTCTCGAACGCCGATCCGGAACCCCGGGCGATCAGGGTCAGGCTCTCGTTCGACTTGGCGTCGAACGCGGCGATCCGGGCCTGCGCGGTGGCCAGCGTGGCGGCATACGAGCCGTCGCGGACCGTGTTCACCCGTGAGCCGACGCTGGCGAGCACGATGATGCCGATCACCAGGGTGACCAGGACCGCCGCGGTGGCTGCCACCAGGGGAGCGTTGACGTAGCGGTGGGTCCGCCTTGCCAACCAGACCATGCCGCCGATCAGCACGATCAGGGCGAGCACGCCGGTCACGATGAGGGCGAGCGACGCGCGGGCGGCGGCGTCGAGCTCGGTGCGCACCCTGGCGTCGTTGGCCTTGACCAGGGCATCCAGGATGGGCAGGGCCTCGGCGCGCAGCCCCGAGCTGGCGATCCGCAGGTACTGCGCGCCCACCGGCAGGGCCTGCCGGTTGGTGGCCCGGGCCTGCTCGATCAGGCCCGCGTAGGTGAGCACGGCCGTGTTCAGGGCTCCCAGCGCCTGCCCGTCGGCCGGCTGGGCCTTGGCCGCGTCGGCGATGAGTCGCGAGGCCTGGGTGATCGCGGCGGTGTACCTCGCGCGCTGGTCGGCCGGCTCGAGCCCGCCCACCAGGAAGGCGTTGGTGGCGTCGGCGTCGGCCCGGACCAGGTTGGTGTGGATGGCCTGGATCCGGACCAGCTGGGCCGCGTTCGCCCCGCCCCGGCCAAGCGCGTCGTTGGCGGCCCCGAAGGTCGAGAAGGCACCCAGTGCGAAGAGCAGGCACACGGCGATGGCCATCAGGGCCAGGATCCGCAGCCGGCCCGGGGTCCCGGACAGGGATCGCAGGACTGACGTCCGGACGTCGCTGAACCGCCCCGCGACGGTGGGCACGTTGCCGGTCTGACCGCCGCCGTCCGGGCTGTTGCCGCCGCTGTGGACAGAGCCTGTCTGACCGGTGCTGCTCTGGCTCGCGCTGGCTGTCTGGCTCACGCCGGGTCCCCCTGATCGTCATGTTCGGCGGGCTCGTCCTGGCCGAGGTCCCCAGCCGGGACCTCCCCAGCCGGGGCATCCCCAGCCCGGACCTGTTCTGTCAGGGCATCCCCTGGCGGGACATCCTTGCCTGGCACGTCCTCGTCGAGGTCCTCCGGAAGGAGCCGGCGAAGCTGTTCGTTGCTGGGCTGGGCGACATCTCGCAGGCGCCAGGCGTGGGCCCCGATCGCCGCTTCGAGCGTATTACGGGAGAAACGCCCGTTGCCGAAGGTGCTGCCACGCGGGGTCGAGGCCAGCACCTCACGGAAGTGCTCCAGTGCCGGCGAGGTCAGCTCGTAGTCGGAACCGTCGGCCAGCAGCGTCAGGATCTGGACCAGCTCGTCGTCGCCGTAGTCGTCGAACTCGATGGTCGTCCGGAACCGGCTGGCCAGCCCCGGGTTGGCGGCCACGAACGCGTCCATCGGCGCTGGGTAGCCGGCGACGATGACCACCAGGTCGTCGCGGCGGTCCTCCATCTCCTTGACCAGGGTGTCGACGGCCTCGGTGCCGTACTGGTCCCCGGTCAGGCTGTAGGCCTCGTCGATGAACAGCACCCCGCCAGCCGCCTTGGCGACGACCTCGGCGGTCTTGACCGCGGTCTGGCCGAGGTAGCCGGCGACCAGCTCGGACCGGTCGACCTCGATCAGCTGGCCCGTCGACAGGAGCTCCATCGCGGCGTAGATCCCGCCGACCAGCCGGGCCACCGTGGTCTTGCCGGTCCCGGGGTTGCCGGTGAAGACGAGGTGGCGGGTGATCGTGGGGGTCTTCATCCCCGCTTCCTTGCGCAGCTTGGCGACCCGCAGGATCTCGACCTGCCGGTGGATCTCACGTTTGACCCGCTCCAGGCCGACCAGGGCGTCGAGCTCGGCCAGCAGCTCCTCGACGGTGCGCCGCTTGACCGGCGTCGCGGGAGCCGGCTGGGCCGCCTGCTCGAAGGCGTCCCGGGTGAGCTGATGGTCGGACTCCGGCTGCCCGCCCGGGGTGGGCGTGGCCCAGCTCGGAGAGGCAGAGCCGGGAGAGGGTGACCTGGGCTCAGCCAGACCGGGATCGGCGAGGCTGGGGGCAGGGAACCCGGAAAGGGCCGGTCTCCCCGGCCGCACCCCGGCGGCGGTCAGCTGGGCGGACGCGGCCACCGAGGCATTCCCGATCACCCGCATCGTCGGCTCGCCCAGGCCGCAGGCCGACGAGACCACCTCGCCCAGCGCCTCTGCGTAGGGCACGGCCAGCGGGGAGCCCTGGGCCACCAGGGCGCCCAGGGTCGTGGTGGGAGCCGCCCGCCAGCGCCGGCCGCGGGTGGCTGCGTCGAAGAAGTCCTGGGTCGTCCCGCCGCCCACGGCAGCACCCCAGTCGGCGGCCGCCCCGGGGGCCGACTCGGCCACGGCCGCGGCCAGCACGGCGCCCTCGTCCCTGGCGGTCTCAGGCGATACGCCGGCCGACCTGGCCACGGAGCCCAGGCTCGCCAGCGCCTGGTCCAGCGTCATCGTGGGCGTGGTGGTCACGGCGTCCCCGTCCCGCTCGGCGGCTGCAGCCGGCCCGGTGTCTCGGGCGCCGCGCTCTCCCGGGTCGGTGCCGGCCGCCCCTCACCGTCGGGTCCGGTGCCCGGGTCCGGCGCGATGGTGACCTCCGGTCCCAGCGCCAGCGCGCCACCGGTCGAGGCGTTGCCGAACTTCTCTGCCAGGAACCGCCCGTGCGCGACCAGGGCGTCCGCGTCGGCCCGGCAGACGGCGTCGAAGACCTTGTCCATAGTGGCGCCCAGCAGGTCGAGCTGGTCGATCAGGATCATCAGCGAGGTCTTGCCGCGGTCCACCGGCCGGCTGTCGGCGAACTGGCGGGGCAGGCGCAGGTAGCCGCCGATCGCCTCGGGCAGGTAGTCGGTGGCGGTGGCCATCACGTTGTAGGCCGCCATGCTGCCGCCGCCCAGCTTCGAGAGCCGGGGGATGGTGTCGCGCACCGTCCGCGAGACCCTGGTGACCCTGGAGGCGACCGGTGCCGGGACGGCACCGTGGGCAACCATCGCCTCCACCCCGTCCAGGGCTGCCAGCAGGTCGTCGCTGGTCGGGACCCGGGGCAGCTCAGGGCGCTCGGGCTCGCGACGGCGACCCTTCAGCCTGGCGAAGAGCTCACTCAGCTCCATGGTGTCTATCTTCACCTATCCCTGTGCGTGGCGGTCGTCGGCTGTTCGGCGACTGTCAGCGACCACCGCTGCCGGCACCGGGGGACCTGCCCAGGTCAAGGGACCCGCGGGTGACCTGCGGGTCCTGGCGCTCGACCCGGTCGAGGTACTGGCGGGACTTGCCGACCTCAGTCTCCAGGGTGCCGATGGTGGCTGCCATGGTGTCCAGCGCCTCGACCTTGAACGTGTCGATCGCGTCCATCGTGGCGTAGATGTTCTCGAACGCGGCCTGCAGCTGGGGCAGCCCGATGGTGGCCGACGCGGCCTGCTGCTGGATGGCCACCGAGTTGTCCCGCAGCATCTCCGAGGTGCTCTGGATCATCGAGGAGGTCGTGGTGTTCAGCGCGGTGATCTGGTCCAGCACGAGCTTCTGGTTGCCGAGCGCCTGGGCCACCATGACGGCCGTGCGCAACGCCGAGATCGTCGTGGTGGAAGCCCGGTCGACGCCCTTCATCAGCTCGATGTTGTTCTTGATGACGATGTCGATGGCCAGGTAGTTCTGGATCGACACGGCCAGCTGGGTCAGCAGGTCCTGGTGCTTCTGGCGGACGTAGAACAGCACGTCTTCACGAAGCGCCTTGGCCTTCTCGGGGTTGATCGCCTCGATGTCGGCGATCCCGGCGGCCAGGCGCGCGTCGAGGCGCTCGGCGACGTAGACGTACTGGTTGAGCCGGCCCATCGCCGCCCACAGCTGCTGCTTCTCGAGGTTGAGCGCGCCGTTGTCCTTGCCGAGCTCGTCCTGGCCGTCGCGCAGGGCGTGCAGGATGGCGTCGATGTGGCTCTCGGCGCTCTGGTACTTGTGGAAGTAGTCGTTCAGCCGGTCGCCGAACGGGATCATGCCGAGGAACTTCTTGGTGCCGGTGGCGCCCTTGGGGTCGAGGTCCTCGACCGTGCGGCGCAGCTCGAGCAGCGTCGAGCCGACCTTCGAGCCCTCGGCCAGACCACCCTCCTGCAGCGCCCTGACGGGGGACTTCAGCAGTCGGTTGGAGCTCTCGGCCGCCTGGCGGATGTCCTCGTCGCCCATCGACCTGACGTCGCTGGCCTTGGTCGTGAACTCGGGTGAGCGGGGCTCAGCAGCCATCAGCGCTCCGATGTAGCCATCGACCTTGGCGTTCAGGCCCGGCAGCGCCGACGGCTCCACGGCCGGAGCCAGCCGGGGCGCTGCGGTGGCGGCGACGGGCTGAGGCGGCGCCGGCGCGGTCAGCGTGAGCACGGACTCGGCAGCCAGTGGCGGCTGGAGCGGCTGGCTGGCGGGCTGTCCCGGTGTACCCGGCTCTGTCATCGCGGTCCCCTGTCTCTGCGAAACGCCATTCTGGCTCTGCGAACGCCACTCTGCCCGGAGGCGTCGGCACAGGCATCTCTGCCCGCACCCTGTTGACGTCTGGCCAATCTACGCGGTTCCCGCCCATCGCGCCGACGCACTCACGTGTCACGATATGGGCCTATGCGAATGTTCATTGCGCTGCCGCTGCCCGAAGCGGTCAACGAGCACCTGTCCGCGTTCCTCGAGCCTCGCCGGCAGTCAGGACCCGAGCTGCGCTGGGCGGGGCCCGAACAGTGGCACCTCACCCTCGCCTTCCTGCCGGAGGTGGCCGACCGCAACGAGGATGAGCTGCTCGAGCGTCTGGCTCGCGCTGCCTCGCGCCGCAAGCCCATTGCGCTGCGGCTGGCCGGCGCGGGCGCCTTCCCGAACCCCGACCGGGCCAAGGTGCTGTGGGCCGCGGTCGAGCGCGACGGCGAAGAGCTGACGCGGCTGGCCGGCGGGGTCCGGTCCGCTGCGGCCAAGTCCGGAGTCGAGGTGGGCGCAGGCCGGTTTCATGCCCACCTGACCTTGGCCAGGCTGTCCGTCCCCGCGGACGTCACACGGTGGCTGCGGGTGCTGGACACGTACTCCGGTCCGTCCTGGCAGGCGAGCGAGGTCCAGCTGATCGCCTCCTACCTCGGCCAGGGGCGCAACGGCCACGCTCGTCATGAGGTTCGCGAGATCTTCCCGCTGGGCCCGCCTAATATTGGTTAGACGATGGCGGGATCCACGGAGGCGCCCCTGAGCACGCCGCAGGCGGACAACCGCCGCGGCGTCAGGACGTGGCGCTGGCTGATGCGTTTGCGCTGGCGGCGCTGGGCTGTCCGGGGGGCTGAGCTGATCGCTCTGGCCTTCGCGGTCAGCCTTGGCGGGGTCAGCGCGACGAGCCTCTTCCCGACCACCGTGCAGACCGACCACTACCGGGCCGACGTGCGGCTCTCGGCACTGCCGACCTTCACCTCGACGATCCACAGCCCGACCTCCTTCGGCGACCTGGACCTTGAGTTCGGCAGCCCGATCCCGGCGCCGGGAATCGACGCGACCGTCCAGGTCCGCGAGTCGATCACCTCGCTGTTCGACGACCGCCGGGTCTCGATCCGTGCCCTGCAGCCCTCAAGCCAGGAGATCACCGACGCCCTCGGCGCCGGGATCGCCGAGCTGGCGATGAAGTTCGCCGGCGGAGGACTGGCCGTGGGGGCAGGCACGATCGCACTGATCGCCTATGCCCGTCGACGCCGTCCGACCGCCAGGCAGGTCTTGTCCGTGGGTCTGGCGGGATCGCTGGCGATCGGCGGGACCGGGCTGGGCATCTTCAGCACCTACCAGCCCGACCAGCTGGTGCGCTTCCGGACCACCGGCCTGCTCGGCACGGTCCGCAGCAACGCAGGCCTGCTGGCCGGGGTAGAGGCGCGGGCCCAGGAGGTCACCCCTTATGTGACGAACCTGCTGGCCCTCTCTGCCGCCCTGCAGGAGAAGTTCGTCCCGGCAGACATCACCAAACCGCCGGCTGCCCGGTTCCTGCTGGTCTCGGACATCCACGGCGCCAACCAGTACCCCGTGATGAAGCGGATCATCAAGGACGAGCAGATCACCGCGGTCATCGACTCCGGCGACCTGCTCAACCTCGGCAGCGTCACCGAGGCCGACCTGGCCGGGATCTTCACGTCGATCAGGGGCCTGGGGGTCCCCTACATCTTCGTGCGGGGCAACCACGACGCCAGCAGCCCGGCCGACCAGAGCCTGCTGAGGCGGATGTCCACGATCCCCAACGTCGTGCTGCTGGAGCCCGCGCCCGAGTCGTACACCGAGCTCACCGTCAACGGCGTGGTCATCGCCGGGTTCAACGACCCGCGGTTCTTCGGTGACGACAACAAGACGATCCCTGTGAAGGAGCAGCCGGCGGCGGACGCCTTCAACCGTGCCTATGCCGCGCTGCCCCGCCCCGACATCGTGATCACCCATGAGCCCACGGCAGCCAAGATGGTCTCCTCGGCGACCCTTCTGGTCAACGGGCACCTGCACAAGGACGAGCTCGAGGGCAACCGGATCGGCGTCGGGACCTTCACCGGGGGTGGCACGATGAGCCATTTCCTGGTGGACCGGCTGGGCCCCGGCCAGCCGGGCTCGCCCGATACCGGCGGTGAGCTGGCCGGCCAGCCCTATGCCTTCGACATCGCCGTGTACGGCTCGACCTGTGACCTGACCTCGCTGACCCGCTACACCTTCCGCAACCTGATCGAGGGGCGGCCGGTGTATGACGACGTGAGCGTGATCAACGGCAAGATCATCGCCAGGCGAGAGCCGGGCGCAAGGACGTGTGCGGCCGGCCTCGGATTGGGCAGGACGACCGTTACTGTCGGGAGATGACCAGCGAAGCGACCACGAACCAATGGGCGGGTACCACAGTGGAGCCAGTGCAGAGCGCCGAGAGAGGGTCCCCATCGGGTCCGATGGAGACGGGGGACCTGGGCGGGGTGGCCGCGCCGGGTGCCCCGCGACATACCGCTCCGACCTCGCGGTGGGTGGATCTGGGGGTGCCGGTCCACTATGTCGACCATGGCGGGCCGGCCGACGGGCCGACGCTGGTGATGGTGCACGGACTCGGCGGCTCGCTGGTCAACTGGGCCTCACTGGCCCCGCTGCTCACTGACACCTGCCGGGTCATCGCCCTCGACCTGATCGGCTTCGGCCACACCCAGGCCGGGACGCACTCCACCTCGGTCACTGCCAACCAGCGGATGCTGAACCACTTCCTGGCCAGGGTGGTCGGCGGTCCGGTGATCCTGGTCGGCAACTCGATGGGCGGGGCGATCTCGATCCTGCAGGCCTCGCTGCACCCCCGGTCGGTCATCGCGGTGGTCCTGATCGACCCCGCCCTGCCGGTCAAGGTGGGCTCGCAGCCCGACGCGCTGGTGTCCGCCAGCTTCGGGATGTATGCCGTGCCCCACCTCGGGCGCGCCATGCTCCGGGCCCGCCGGAGGGTGCGCACCCCTGAGCAGCTCGCCCAGGACATCTTGCGCCTGTGCTGCGCGGATCCCCGTCGGGTGGCGCCTGACGTCGTCGAGCAGCTGATGGAGATGGCGCGGGCTCGCAGCGCCTACCCGGACGTCGACAAGAGCTTCCTCGGGGCGGCCCGTTCGCTGATGAGCCTGATGGCGCGGCGCAGCTCGTACCAGGCGACGATGGCCTCAATCAGGGTGCCGGTGCTGTTGCTCCATGGCGAGAAGGACAGACTCGTGACGATCGGGGCATCCCGGGCGGCGGCCGCGGCCAACCCGTCTTGGCGCCTCGAAGTCGCCCAGGACGTGGGTCATGTGCCGATGCTCGAGGTGCCGGAATGGACGGCTGGCCGCATTCTTGAATGGTTGGCGACCGATGTCCCGGGAGCTGGCGCACAGACGAGTCCGGAGCCCAGCTGAGCCCGGAATAGGTGGAGGAGCACGACGTGCAACAGATGACAGGTCTTGATGGCTGGTTTCTCGCGATGGAGACCAGCTCGGTGTACGGGCATGTCGGCAGCGTCTGCATCATCGACGCCAGCCAGCCCCTGGGTGTGGGGTCCGGTGTCAGGCCGGATCCCGAGCCTGGGCTGACCCTCGAGCGGCTCACCCGGTTCATCGAGTCCCGCCTGCCACTGGTCCCGGTCTTTCGGCAGAAGCTGGTCACCGTGCCGATGGGGCTCGACCACCCGTACCTGATCGACGATCCGGACTTCGATATCGAGTTCCACATCCGCGAGCTGGCCCTGCCCGCCCCCGGCAACGACAAGCAGCTGGCGGAGCAGGTGGGCCGGCTGCACTCCCGTCCGCTGGACCGCAGCCGCCCGCTGTGGGAGCTGTACCTGATCACCGGGCTCGAGGGTGGCCGTGCGGCGATCTACAACAAGGTCCATCACGCGTCCATCGACGGGGTCTCCGGGGGCGACATCCTCAGCGCGGTGCTCGATGCCTCTCCGGCGGGGCGGACCATGCCGGAGCCCGACGCCTTTGTGGGCGAGGTACCGCCCGCCCCGGTCTGGCTGTTCGGCAAGAGCCTGCTGGCGCTGGCTCGCCAGCCGATGCAGGCCGCCCGGGTGGTCACCGACCTGGCCCGCTCGATCCCGGGGCTTGCCACCGTCGTCGGCCCCACGCTGGCCCAGCGACTGCCCGGCCACGACGAGGACGACGTGCTGCCCACCGCCGGGTTGCACGCTCCCGGTACGCCGTTCAACGCGCCGGTCTCCGCTCACCGCAGGTGGGCGTTCACCGACCTGCCGATGGCCGAGGTCAAGCGTCTGCGGGCCGGCACCGACCTGACCGTCAACGACGTCGTGATGGCGTTGTGCACCGGCGCCCTGCGGCGCTGGCTCGAGCTGCACGAGGCGTTGCCGGATGCCCCGCTGGTCGCCTCTGTCCCGGTCTCGGTGCGCACCACCGACCAGGAGGGCACCATGGGCAACAAGGTGTCGATGATGCTGGCCCCGCTGCCGACCAACCTGGCCGATCCGGCCGATCGGCTGGCGGCCATGCACGAGGCGATGCGCGCGGCCAAGGACCAGCACGGCGCCATCCCGGCGAGCCTGCTGGCCGACATGACCCAGTTCGCCATGCCGGCACTGGCCAACCAGGCCTGGCGGCTGGCTGCCAAGCTGAGGGTGATGGAGCGGCTGAACCCGTTCAACCTGTTCATCTCCAACGTTCCCGGTCCGAACGTGCAGCTCTACTACGCCGGCGCCAGGCTGCTGGCGTACTACCCGGTGTCGGCGGTGCTGGACGGACAGGGCCTCAACATCACGGTGATGAGCTATCGCGGGAGCCTGTTCTTCGGACTGGTCTCCTGCCGTGAGCTGGTGCCCGACCTCGACGTCATGGCCGGGTTCCTGCACGAAGAGCTCGCGACGCTCTGCTCCGCGGCGAGTACTCACCAGGGGCCTGCCCTGGCGGCCGGCTGATCACCGGATGAGCCCGCTGCACGAGCACGCGACCGACACGGTCAGCTGGGGCTTCCAGGTCGCGGCTGCCTGGGCGCTGCGTTTCCTGATCGTGATGGCGGCGTTGTTCGTGCTGCTGACCCTGCTCAACTCGGTCAGCCTGGTCACCATCACGGTGATCGTCGCGATCATGATCTGCGCGCTGCTGCAGCCGATGGTCGCGGTGCTGGTGCGGTACCGCGTGCCCCGGACCCTGGCCGCGGTGCTGGTCTTCGTGCTCGGTATGACGACCCTGGTCGCCGCGGCCTGGTTCGTCGTCCAGCAGGTCTCGGCCAACTCCTCCGCCCTGGGCAGCCAGCTGCTGGATGCCGTCACGACGATCCGGCAATGGCTGGTCAGGGGTCCGGCCCGGATGTCCGAGCATCAGGTCACCCAGCTGGTCGACGACCTCACGAACACCATCAGCCAGAACCGCGCCACCCTGGCTCAGGGTGCCTTTGCCACCGCCAACAGCGCGCTGCTGGTGGTCAGCGGTGCGGTCTTCTGCCTCTTCGCCACCTTGTTCCTGCTGACCGACGATGGCGGCATCTTTCGCTGGGTCGTCCGGCTCTTCCCGGACGAGAGCCGGGCCAAGGTGGCCCACGCGGGCAGCACGGCCTGGCGGACCCTGATCGCCTACATGCGAAGTACCGTCCTGCTGGCCATCATCAACTCGCTGACCATGGTGGTGGTCATGCTCATCGCGGGTATGCCGCTGGTGGTCCCGCTGGGCGTGCTGTTGTTCCTGGGCTCGCTGATCCCGCTGCTGGGCATGCTGGTCGCCGGTGTCGTGGTGGTCCTGGTGGCCCTGGTCACCAAGAGTGCGCTGATGGCACTGGTGATGGCGATCGCGCTGGTCCTGACCGTGCAGCTCGAGGGGAACCTGCTCAACCCCCTGATCATGGGCAAGGCCGTGAACATCCATCCGCTGGGCATCCTGATGGCGGTCACCGCTGGCACGATCCTGGGCGGCATCTTCGGCGCCTTCATCGCCGTCCCGCTGGCTGCCATCATCAACAACGTGGCCAACGACATCCATAACGCGCCCCCACCCCTGACCACCCCTGACCCTGTCCCGCAGACCTAGGGAGTGTGCGCCCACATCGCCCGCAACCTCGGGACTGTGTGATCGAGCCCGCAGATCCAGGGGCGGCGCACAAGGCAGCAGAACGGGGATGGTGCCACCAGACCCTGGTGTCACCATCCCCGTTGCGCCGCAGGGAGTCTCAGCGGGTGTCGCTGCCCCCGGCGCCGTTCGCCCGGCCGGCTTCGAGACGGGCCACCGGCACCCTGAACGGCGAGCAGGACACGTAGTCCAGGCCGGCGTCGTGGAAGAAGTGCACCGACTCGGGGTCGCCGCCGTGCTCTCCGCAGACGCCGACGTGCAGCCCGGGCCGGGCCTTGCGACCTTCCTCGACGGCGATCTGCACCAGACGGCCGACACCCTCACGGTCCAGGGACTCGAACGGCGAGACGCCGAAGATGCCCTTCTCCAGGTAGCGCGAGAAGAACGACGACTCCACATCGTCACGCGAGAAGCCCCAGGTGGTCTGGGTCAGGTCGTTGGTGCCGAAGGAGAAGAACTCCGCAGCCTCGGCGATCGCGCCCGCGGTCAGGGCTGCCCGAGGCAGCTCGATCATGGTCCCGATCAGGTGGTCGACCTTCACTCCGGAGGCGGCCTCGACGTCCTTGGCGACGACCTTGATCATCTCCGCGATGTGCTCCAGCTCCTGGACGGCGCCGACCAGCGGGACCATGATCTCGGCCTGCGGGTTGCCGCCTGCCTGGATCCTCAGCACCGCTGCCTCGAGCACCGCACGCGCCTGCATGGTGAACAGGCCCGGGATGACCAGGCCGAGGCGCACCCCGCGAAGTCCGAGCATCGGGTTCTGCTCGTGCAGCCTGCGGACGGCCTTGAGCAGCTGACGGTCGTCCTCGTTCGACTCGCCGCGAGAGTCGGACAGGGCCACCCGCACCGACAGATCCGTGATGTCGGGGAGGAACTCGTGCAGGGGCGGGTCGAGCAGGCGGATGGTCACCGGCAGCCCGTCCATCGCCTCGAAGATGCCGACGAAGTCCTCGCGCTGCAGTGGCAACAGGTCAGTGAGGGCCCTCTCCCGGCCTTCGTCGGTGTCTGCCAGGATCAGCGCCTCGACCAGGGGACGCCGGTCACCGAGGAACATGTGCTCCGTCCGGCACAGGCCGATGCCCTGGGCGCCGAACCGGCGGGCGCGCTCGGCATCCTCGGGAGTGTCCGCGTTGGCGCGGACCAACATCCGGCTGGTGTCGTCGGCGGTGCGCATGATCCGGTGCACGGCCTTGACGATGTCGTCGGCGTCGGCCGACTCGGGATCGACCTCGCCCTCGAAGTAGCGGACCACCGGCGACGGGACGACCGGCACCTCGCCCAGGAAGATGTCGCCGGACGTGCCATCGATCGAGATGACGGTGCCCTCGGTGACGACCCGTCCGTTCTTGGTCGTGAACTGCTTGCCGGCGGTGTCGACGACGAGGTCGCCAGCACCGCAGACACAGGTCTTGCCCATGCCGCGGGCCACCACGGCAGCGTGGGAGGTCTTGCCGCCGCGGCTGGTCAGGATGCCTTCGGCGGCGATCATCCCGTTGAGGTCGTCGGGGTTGGTCTCGCGCCGGACCAGGATCACCTTGTCGCCAGAACGTGACGCCTTCACCGCCGCATCGGAGTCGAAGACGACCTTGCCGACGGCTGCGCCGGGTGAGGCGTTCATCCCTTTGCCAAGGTGCTCCAGGGTCGCGCTCTCCTCGAAGCGGGGGAACATCAGCTGGGCCAGCTGCGCTCCGTTGACCCGTTGCAGCGCCTCGGCGTCGTCGATCAGACCCTCGTCGCTGAGATGGGTGGCGATGACGAAGGCAGCCCTCGCGGTCCGCTTGCCGACCCGGACCTGCAGCATCCACAGCTTGCCGCGCTCGACAGTGAACTCGATGTCGCACAGGTCCAGGAAGTGCTTCTCGAGCCGGCTCATGATGGCCATCAGCTCGTCGTAGGCCGTCTTGTTGATGGCCTCGAGGTCGGCCAGCGGCAGCGTGTTGCGGATGCCGGCCACGACATCCTCACCCTGGGCGTTCTGCAGGTAGTCCCCGTAGATGCCCTGCTCGCCGGAGGCCGGGTCGCGGGTGAACGCCACGCCGGTGCCCGAGTCGGCCGACACGTTGCCGAACACCATGGAGCAGATGCTGACGGCGGTGCCCAGGTCTGCCGGGATCCGTTCCTGGCGACGGTAGAGGATCGCGCGATCGGCGTTCCACGAGTCGAAGACGGCCCGGACGGCCAGGTCCATCTGCTCGCGCGGGTCCTGGGGGAACTCGCGGCCCGTGTGCTCGAGCACGATCTTCTGGTAGACGCCGACCAGCGCCTTCATATCCTCGGCGCCCAGGTCGAGGTCGTTGTGGGTGTCCCTGGCCTCCTTGGCGTCATGCAGGGCGCCCTCGAACAGCGCGCCGTCGACGCCGAGCACGGTCTTGCCGAACATCTGGATCAGCCGGCGGTAGGAGTCGTAGGCCAGCCGCTCGTTGCCGCTCTGCTTGGCAAATCCCAGGACCGACTCGTTGTTGAGCCCGACGTTCAGGACGGTGTCCATCATTCCGGGCATCGAGAACTTGCCGCCCGAACGGACGGAGACCAGCAGCGGGTTGTCCGGCTGGCCGAGGGTGCGGCCCATGGCTTTCTCGAGTGCGATGAGGTGGTCGTTGATCTCGGCATCCATCCCGGCAGGGGCGGCGCCTTCGGCCAGATACGTACGGCAGGCCTCGGTGGTGATGACGAACCCGGGCGGCACCGGGAGCCCCATCCGCGTCATCTCCGCGAGATTCGCCCCCTTGCCCCCGAGCAGGTCCTTGAGGTCTTTGTTTCCTTCGGCGAAGTCATAGACGAACTTGGACACAGCAGGGCCTCCGGGGGCAAAGATGCGGACAGATGCACGCAGATTAACCCAGCCAAGGGCCTGCTCGACACCTCATGTCACCGAGGTCATACCTTCAGTTGCTCAGAGGTTTACCGGTTAATCCCCGTTCAGTCCCTGAGTTCGCGGGAAGATCGCCTGCGCGCCGCCGGTGTCGAGGGAAGATCGCCCGCACGCTCCCCGGGTTTGTGAGGTATTCGGCTGAACGGTGCCTCGGCTTGAGGTCTTGGGGCCGAAGACCGCCTAGTTCTGCGGGCTGAGGAAGGCGGTCAGGGCGGCGGCGTACAGGGCGGGGTCCTTGGAGCCACAGAGCTCTCTGGCCGAGTGCATCGACAGGACCGGCGCCCCGAAGTCGACCGTGGTGGCTCCGAGCAGGGCGGCAGTCATCGGGCCGACGGTGGAGCCGCAGGGCGCGTCATTGCGGGAGACGAAGTGCTGCAGGGGGACGCCGGCCTGCTCGCAGGCCAGGATGAACGCCGCCGCGCCCACCGAGTCGGTCGCGTAGCGGAGCTTGACGTTGGTCTTGAGCACCGGGCCACCGTTGACCGCGATCTGATGCTGGGGCTCGTGCTTCTCGGGGTAGTTCGGGTGGGTCGCGTGCGCCATGTCCCCCGAGGCGACGATGGTCCCGGCGATGGCCCGGTGGAAGTCCTCACGCCCGCCGCCGGCCGAGATCACGAGGCGTTCCAGGACTGAGGGGAGCAGGGTCGACATGGCGCCCCGCTCGGACTGGCTGCCGACCTCCTCGTGGTCGAACAGGACCAGTACAGGTATCGACGGACCGACCATCGACCCGGTGGCCTGGATCAGAGCCTGGACCCCGGCATAACTGGTGGCCAGGTTGTCCAGGCGGGGAGCGGAGATCAGGTCGAGGTCGCGGCCGATCCGGCGGGAGGGCTGCAGGTCGTGGGTCATCACGTCCCAGGACAGGAGGTCGGCGGCGTCCACTCCGGCGGCGGCAGCGAGATACTGGCGGAAGTCGCCGGGCTCGTCGCTGACTCCCCAGATGGGTGTCAGGTGCTGCTGGGGGTTGAGGGCGAGGCCCTCGTTGGCGCTGCGGTCGAGGTGGATCGCGAGCTGGGCCACCCGCAGGACCGGCTCGTTGATGGTGACCAGCCGGGTCGCCACCCCGCTGCCGCCATCGCCGGCACGGACGGCGACCCGGCCGGAGAGCCCCAGGTCGCGGTCCAGCCAGGAGTTGAACAGCGGCCCGCCGTAGAACTCGACGCCCAGCAGCTGCCAGCCGGCCCGGGACAGGTCGGGCTGCGGCTTGATCCGCAGGTTGGGGCTGTCCGTGTGGGCGCCCACGACCCGGAACGGCGTGGTCGGCGCCTGGCGGCCTCCCGGGCTCTCACTGCTCCAGGCGATCAGCGAACCGCCACGGATCAGGTAGTAGCGACCGGCTTCGGCCGGGAACGGGTCGGTCTCGCTCAGCAGCCTGAACCCCGCGTCGGTGAGTCGCCGCCCGGCCTCGGCGCAGGCGTGGAAGGGCGAGGGGGAGGCGTCGACGAAGGCGCACAGGCCGCTCGCCTCGGTGTCGGTGTCGAAAGTGAGTGCCATAGCCCGACTTTAGCCAAGCCGACGAGGTGACGATCCGCAGTACCTGCCCAGGCCCGGCGGCACCAAGGGGTACCGGATTAACCTACGGTGGCGTAACCTACGGAAGCGTAGGTAAGTCTAACCTTAGGAGGAACCCCGCATGGCGAAGGCGATGAACCAGACCGAACTGCTCCGCGAGCTTGACCAGGTGGTGGTCGGTGAGCTGAACCGGCACGAGAAGGTCGCCAAGGAGTGGTTTCCCCATGACTACGTGCCGTGGAGCCAGGGGCGCAGCTTCGACGGGCTGATGGGCGGCGACCAGTGGAGTGAGAGCGATGCCGACCTCTCGGACGTGGCCCGCTCGGCGCTGATCGTCAACCTGCTCACCGAGGACAACCTGCCCAGCTACCACCACGAGATCGCGCTGATCTTCGGGCGCGACCAGGCCTGGGGTGAGTGGGTGCATCGCTGGACCGCCGAGGAGGGCCGGCACGCGATCGCCATGCGCGACTACATGACGGTGACCCGGATGGTGGATCCCGTTGCGCTGGAACGATTCCGGATGCAGCACATGTCGGCGGGGTACGAGTCCGCGCACTCCGGCGAGCTGATGGCCTCGCTGGCCTACGTCTCCTTCCAGGAGCTGGCCACCCGCGTCTCGCACCGCAATACCGGCAAGTACACCAACGACCCGATGTGCGAGCGGCTGCTCACCCGGATCGCCGCCGACGAGAACCTGCACATGATCTTCTACCGGAACCTGATGGACGCGGCGCTGCAGATCTCACCTGACCAGGCGATGGTCGCGATCCTGGATGTCGTCAGGAACTTCGAGATGCCTGGCACCGGCATCCCCGGCTTCCGGCGCAAGGCCGTCGAGATGGCCGTCTCGGGCATCTACGACCTGCGCCAGCACAAGGACGAGGTGCTCGAGCCGGTGCTGCGCTTCTGGAAGGTCTTCGAGCTGGAGGGCCTGTCGGCAGAGGGTGAGGCCGCCCGCACCGAGCTCGCGGCGTACCTGGACGGGCTGGAGAAGCAGGCGCTGCGCTTCGAGGACAAACGCGACATGCTCCGGGACCGGATGGCGCTTCGCTAGCTCCGCTGTGCGCTTCACCGATGGGGGCAGCGCGGTGGGCGGTTGACGGTGCAGGATGGGCCCATGAACGGATCCCGTGATGCGCAGCAGGGCCCTGCTAACGATGACCAGCGCAAGCGGGTTGTCGTGGTCTCGGAGGACGGCATGGGGGTGGCCGACCAGTCGCAGGGAGACGAGGAGTCGCGCAACCCCGCAGACCTCGTCGAGCATCCCGGCAAGGTGATGCGGATCGCCTCCATGGTCAAGCAGCTGCTCGAGGAGGTGCGCAGCGCGCCGCTGGACGAAGCCGGCCGCACCCGCCTGGCCGAGATCCACCGTCGCTCGATCAGCGAGCTGGAGGAGGGCCTGGCCCCGGAGCTGGTGGACGAGCTTGAGCGGATCACCCTGCCCTTCGGCGATGACGCACCCTCGGACGCCGAGCTGCGGATCGCCCAGGCCCAGCTCGTCGGGTGGCTCGAGGGGCTCTTCCACGGCATCCAGGCGGCCTTGTTCGCCCAGCAGATGGCCGCCCAGCAGCAGCTGCAGAACATGCGTCGTGCGCTGCCACCCGGCGAGTCCGGTCAGGACGGCGGCCAGGGTCAGCCCGGGGTCGTTCGCGGTATGCCGGGGCGACAGGATCGCCATGACAGTGGTTCGACCGGGCAGTACCTCTGAGTTCTGCTCTCATGCGCGCGGGACCAAAGTCCCGGTGATGCTGGATAAGTTCCCTTTAGGGTTGTGATTTACAACATAGTCTGTCTTAACTGGCTGTGAGACGAGACACAACTCCATTCCCGTGAATACGCTCGTTGAGCCATCAGTGTCCAGGGCATCCGTGTCCCGGGGGGGAACGACGGAACATCCGGTGGCAGACGAAACTCGGGGAACTTCGTAGAGAGAGCAGGGCTATGAGGCAAAAACTGGGCTGGTCCTTGGCAACACTGGCAATTCTCACCTTCTCTCTCGGACAGGGGACCGCGACAGCGGGCCAGGTCCTGACCTCGACCACCGCGCCTCCGACGGTCAAGGCCACCACGCCGGTGAAGGCCACCGCGACGGTGAAGGCCACCGCTGCACCATCGGCGAAGGCGACCAGCAAGGTCGTGAAACCGACGTTCAAGGTCATCAAGCCGCACACGATGTCGGGCAAGCCACCCGCTCCCAAGAAGGCGCCCGTGGTGAAGCCGGGCGTGAAGGCGACGGGACGCGCTGCCCTGAACGCACCCTTCAGCGCGACTGACCCGACCAAGGTCCCGCACTATTTCGGCCCCTACTCGAACTGGGCCAACACCCCCCAGACCCAGCCCAACGCGGTGGTCACCATCGGCGGGGTCACCAGTGGCGGCGGCACGGGTGCCACGGCCGACGCGACCGTGGACCCGAAGACGGGGGGCGTGAGCGGGTACACCATCACGGACCCGGGGTCCGGGTACACCTCAGCACCTGACGTTGCGGTGACCTCCCCGGGCGTGCCCGGTGCGATCGGCGCCCACGCGACCGCGGTGATCGGCACGGGCGTGCTCACCGACATCACGGTCTACCGGGCCGGATTCGGCTACAAGACCCCACAAGTCTCCTTCACGGGCGGAGGCACGCCCACGACCCCGGCCACCGCAGTCGCGAGCGGTGGTGTCGACAGCCTGACCCTCACGGGCGGAGGGAATGGTTACCAGTTCGAGCCGACAGTCCAGTTCTCGCTCCCGGACGCGCCCTACTGCACCACGGTCCCGGCACCGGTCCCCGCCTGCCAGGCGCCCACCGCCATTGCGACAAAGAACTCCAGCAACGTCGTTGACTCCATCGAATTGACCGGGCTGGGCACCGGTTACCTGAGCCCGCCGACGATCACGATCCGCGACGGGAACGTTCTCGCCACGTTCCCGGCGACCGCAACGGGGACCATCAACGTCGACCGGATCGACATCACCAACGGCGGCCTGGGCTATGCCTCTGCGCCCGCTGTGCAGATCACGGACACGACGGGCACCGGTTCGGGCGCCACCGCCACCGCCACGGTCGCGGCCGCGGGCGCTGTCAGGGCCATCAATGTCGTCGACAAGGGCACTGGCTATCTCACCGCGGGCCTCAAGAAGTTTGTCGACACGCTGTCCGGGTTCGGCCCGGACAACCACAACAACCTCAACAACTATGTTCCGGTGGCCGTGCCTGACACCACGACCTACCCCGGCTCGGACTACTACGAGATCGCGGTCGTCCAGTTCCGGCAGAAGTTCGCCACCGGCCTACCTGCCACCCTTGTGCGTGGCTACGTCCAGCTCTCCACTACTGCGGTGCCGGGAGCGCACGTCCAGCTGACGAACGCGAATCTGGACCCCACACTGCCCAACACCGATATCGCTGGCCGTTTCGGGGTGGACAAGCCCTACTATCTGGGGCCGACCATCGTGGCCAACAAGAACCGGCCGGTCCGGGTCCTGTTCCGCAACCTGCTGCCCACCGGCGTGGCCGGCAACCTCTTCCTGCCGGTCGACACCGCCTCGATGGGCGCGGGCTTCGGCCCGGCCGGGGTGACCCTCGGGGCCGGCAACGTGCCGATGATGGCTCCTGGCAACGGCACCGTCACCGACGCGGTACGCAACCCAGCCTGTGGTGAGACTCCCAAACCGGTCACCTGCTACACCGAGAACCGGGCGACCATCCACCTGCACGGTGGCGTCACCCCCTGGATCAGCGACGGCACGCCGCACCAGTGGAGTACCCCCGCCGGTGAGACCGGCGACTATCCCAAGGGCGTCAGCGTGAGCAACGTTCCGGACATGCCCGACCCGGGCGCCGGCGCGCAGACGTTCTTCTACACCAACCAGCAGAGCGCGCGGCTGATGTTCTACCACGACCACGCGTGGGGCATCACCCGCCTGAACGTATATGCCGGCGAGGCCGCCGGGTACCTGGTCAACGATGCGACCGAGGCGGCGCTGACCGCCCCGGGCGGTGCGCTGGCCGGTCTGGGCTCGGGGACCCCGCTGATGATCCAGGACAAGACGTTCGTCCCGGCCGACGTGACCAGGACCGACCCGACGTGGAACTCGGCCAAGTGGGGCGGCACCGGAAACCTCTGGACTCCGCACGTCTACATGCCGTACGCGAACCCATCCTCTCCGTCGGGCACCAACCCGTTCGGCCGATGGATCTACGGTCCGTGGTTCTGGCCACCGGCAACAGGTGCTGCCTACCCGCCGATCGCCAACCCGTGGTACAACCCGGCCTGCGACCCGGAGGTGACGACGTTCTGCGAGCCGCCCCAGATTCCGGGGACGCCGAACAGCTCGCAGACCATGGAGTCCTTCCAGGACACGCCAGTTATCAACGGCACGGCCTACCCGACCACTAACGTCGATCCGAAGGCCTACCGCTTCCGGGTCCTGAATGCCGGCAACGACCGGTTCTGGAACCTCAGCTGGTATGTCGCGGACCCCAGCACAGGGACTCAGAGCGAAGTGGCCCTGAACCCCGAAGAGGTCGCGGCTGCCCAGAGCGACCCGAACATCTTCCCCACTCCTGACACGGCCAAGAGTCCGAAGGGCCCTGACTGGATCCAGGTCGCCAACGAGGGCGGGTTCCTGCCCGCCCCGGCGATCATCCCGCCGCAGCCCATCACCTGGATCACCGACCCGACCCGGTTTGACTTCGGGAACGTCGACAAGCACTCTCTGCTGGTCGCACCGGCTGAGCGTGCCGACGTCGTCGTCGACTTCTCCCAGTACCGGGGCAAGACACTGATCCTGTACAACGACGCTCCGGCTGCCTTCCCGGCGCGCCAGGCCAACGAGGACTTCTACACCGGCGACCCGGACAACACCGGGAGCGGTGGTGCGCCGAGCACGCTGCCCGGCTACGGGCCCAACACCCGCACGATCATGCAGGTGAAGGTGTCGGCGGCAACGTCGGCGGCCCCGTTCGACCTCGCCAAGCTCAACACGGCGTTCGCCCACCACAGCGACGGGACGGGCGTCTTCGAGTCCAGCCAGGACCCGACCATCGTCGGTCAGGCCGCCTACAACAGCGCCTACGGGTCCAGCTTCGTGACCCATGGTTACTGCAGCAGCGTCTCCCTGCCGGCACAGAAGTGCGACGGCTTCGCCCGGATCCAGCAGCAGGGCGGCGACACCTTCACGTTCAACACCCTCGGCCCGCTGAAGGACGGGACGGGCCCCAAGCTCGGGATCCCGTTGCAGCCCAAGGGCATCCATGACGAGGCGAACTCGACGACCTTCGACCCCTTTGGCAGGATGCAGGCCAGCATGGGCCTGGAGGCACCCGGTGCCACTCCCATCCTGCAGAACATCATCCTGTACCCGTTCGTGAACCCGCCGACCGAGAACCTGGACACGACAGGGCTGCCGAGCAGCCTCAACGTGACCCCGATCTCCTCGTCGTCGGACGGGACCCAGATCTGGAAGATCACCCACAACGGGGTGGACACCCACCCGTTGCACTTCCACCTCTACAACGTCCAGGTGCTCAACAGGGTGACCTGGGACAACAACATCCTGCCGCCCGATGCGAACGAGCTCGGCTGGAAGGAGACCGTGCGGACCAGTCCTCTCGAGGACACGTACGTCGCCGTCCGACCGATAAAGCCGACCCTGCCGTTCGGTGTCCCGGACAGCAAGCGTCTGCTCAACCCTGCGATGCCGCTCAACGCCCAGGGGGACCAGGCCGGTCCTAACGGTGACCAGGCAGGGTTCAACAACACCGACGCGAACGGCAACCCCATCAACCCGATCGTGAACACGGTCGCCGACTTCGGCTGGGAGTACGTGTGGCACTGCCACATGCTCAGCCACGAAGAGATGGACATGATGCGGCCGCAGGCCGTCCACACGCGCCGGGCACTGCCCACCGCACCCGTGGTGTCTAACACCTCGGCCACACCTGATGTCAAGATCGGCTGGACCGACGGCACGCCCGTCGACTACGCGGTCCCGGCATCTTGGTCGGCCGGGTCGGATCCCGGGACGTCCGAGATCGGCTTCAGGATTGAGCGTCAGAGCATCAGCAACGCCGGCGTCGTGGGCGCCTACGCGGAGGTCGGCACCGCTCTGGCCAACAAGACGACGTTCACCGATGCCAGCGCCACGTTCGGGCTGCGCTACCGGTACCGGGTGACCGCGTTCAACGCGGCCGGTGACTCGGTCTCGACGCCCATCGTCGTCGGGCCTGCCCTGGCGGCACCCGGTGCTCCGACGATCGGGTCCGCTTCACCGACGAACGCCTCGGCTGTCGTCAGGTGGACGCCACCGGTAGACGCCGGCGGTTCGGCGATCACCGGGTACACGGTGCGGGTGGTCAACGCCACCACCAGTGCTCAGGTCGGCGCTCTGAGGCCGGCGGCTGCTGGCGCTACCAGCCTGAGCGTCACCGGCCTGACCAACGGGACCGGGTACAAGTTCCAGGTCCTGGCCACCAACGCGCTCGGATCGAGCCCCTACTCGGCCTTGTCCAACAGCGCGACCCCGGTGGCTCCGACCAAGTACACCCCGAGGACGCCGGTCCGGGTTCTGGACACCCGCACGGGAACGGGCGCACCCGCGGCCAAGCTCGGCGCTGGTGGCACCTTGACACTCACCGTCCCTGGCTTGCCTGCCGGCACGACAGCGGTCGCGATGAATGTCACGGTCACCAACGCGACAGCGCCCAGCTTCCTGTCCGTCTACCCCAACGGCCAGCCTCAACCAGTGGGATCCAACCTGAACTTCGTGGCAGGTCAGACCATTCCCAACCTGGTCATGGTGCCGCTCGGTCCGGGTAACACCCTCACGTTCTACAACAACGCCGGCACCGTCGACGTCCTCGCCGACCTCGTGGGCTACAACGTGAGCTCCGGTACGTCCGGGTTCACCGGCAGGAACACGCCGGTCCGGGTCCTGGACACCCGCACCGGAACGGGCGCACCCGCGGCCAAGCTCGGTGCTGGCGCCACCCTGACACTCACCGTCCCGGGTCTGCCCGCTGGCACGACTGCGGTCGCGATGAGTGTCACCGCCGTCAACCCGACCGCGGACAGTTTCATGACCGTCTGGCCGGGCGGCCAGGCGCGACCGGCTGCCTCCTCCCTGAACTACACGACCGGAGCGACCATCTCCAACCTCGTGGTCGTACCGGTGGGTACGGGTAACACGGTCAGCTTCTACAACGCGGCCGGCACGGTCAACGTCATTGCCGACCTGGTTGGCCAGTTCACGACCGGAAGCAATGTGGGGTTCACCGGCTGGTTGCCAGTCCGCATCCTGGACACGCGGTCAGGAGTCGGTGCCCCGGTCGCCAAGGTGGGAGCCGGTGCCACCTTGATCCTGACAGTCCCTGACCTGCCTGTTGGGACGACCTCTGTGGCGATGAATGTCACCGTCACCAACCCGACCGTGGCTGGTCACATCACCGTCTGGCCGAATGGTCAGCCGATGCCTGGCACATCCAGTATCAACTACGCGCCCGGTCAAACCATCTCCACAATGGTCTTGGTACCTGTCGGTCCGGGTAATACCGTCAGTCTCAACAACTCGGGCGGGACCGTGGATCTGCTCTCCGACATCATGGGCTTCTACAGATAGCCAACGGGCGCGGATGTAGCGGATTCACCTACATCGGCTAGCGCCGGCCCAGGCACATCAAACAGAAACGGCCCCCTTTCCAGGGGGCCGTTTCTGCGCTGTGGTCGTGGCGCCAGGCTTGAGTCGATCATCCGCTGGGCTTTCGCGTCGGCGCGATCGTTACCGCGTACCGGTTCTATCGCGACGCAGACATGCCTGACTCAGATGCTGTCTGGCTCCAGCGCGATCTCGAACCACACGGTCGACCCGTCAACGCCCCGGGCGTGCCCCATGGCCTCAGAGATGGCACTCACCAGGGCAAGCCCCCGGCCCTGGGAGGCCGTGCGGTCCTGCTCGTTGGTCCGGGGCGTGCTCCAGGTGCCGGTGTCCTCGACGGTCACCAGCAGCCGGCCGGCCAGCTCCATGGTGACTCTGGCCGAGGTCCCGGCGTGCTGCACCACGTTGCTGACCAGCTCCGAGATGCCCATCACGGCCGCGGCGGTGACCTCCTCGCCCAGGCCCCAGGACTCCAGCTGGGCACGACACCACCGGCGTGCTCCGCGCACGGCAGTGGCATGCGGCGGGACGAGCACCGCGGCCAGCTGGTGAGGTCGGCTGTCACTGACCACCACCAGCAGGGCGCTGTCGTGCTCGAGGCCCGCCTTCCCGACCATCGTGTCGACGACGTGCTGGGAGATGCTGCGGGCAGCAGTCGCCGACATGGCGCTGAGGGTCTGCAGGAGCGCTGCCCGCCCCTGGGCAAGGTCACGCTCGTGCCGCACCAGGAGCCCGGCGGTGAAGGCGACCAGGGCGTCGCCCTCCTGAAGGGCCACCTGTATGGCGGGGCGCGTCCCGCCGAGCCCGAGCGGCGGGCCGGGATCGACCTGGGCGTAGCCGGCAATGGAGCGGGCGTTCGTCCTGCGGCCACGAACCACGGCCGGCGGGAAGTGGCCGGCGCTGGCGAGCTGCAGGTCGCCCGTAGCGCCGTCAAAGACGCCGACCAGCGCGGTGACCAGAAGCTCACCGCCGAATCCGGCCCGGTCCGGCTCTGCCGCGCCCGGGTCCTGGCCCTGCGCGGCCGGCCAGGTCCGGTCCAGGTGGCCGACGAGCTCGTCGACGGCGCTGAAGATGACGTTCGGGTCGGAGCTGGTCAGCGCCGCGCCGCGCAGGCCCACCCTGACCTGCGCCATGACCGCGGCGGCCGCGTTGCCGGCCCCGATCACATCGCCGATGGTGACCGCGATCCTGCCGTCCGGAAGCCCGAACACGTCGTAGAACTCGCCGCTTTCCGGGCGCTCGGAGGTGTCGTCGCGCACCCGCGTGGCCAGGGTGAGCATCTGCACGTCGGGGAGGTGGCGTCGTACGCCGCCCAGGTAGCCGATGGACCCCTTGATGTCGGGCCCGTTGATGGGCAGCACACGCCGGCCCTGGTCCTCGGTGACGAAGCGTTGCTCCGTCTCGGAGACTGCAGGCCCGGGTGGCCCGGCACCGGCCCGAAAGCCCGACCAGATCAGCGGCGGGCGGGCGAGCGTCTCGTCCCACAGCTCGGCCCCGCGCCATCGGGCCCCGCCGTGGTCGGCCTGGTCCGAGCCGCCCACCAGCACCAGCACCGGGGCGATCTCGACCACCACGACCAGGACCCCGAGGACCGCGTCGTTGCTGTCCCGCACGGCCGAGTAGCCGCGGGCCAGAAAAGCCCAGTCGGGGTCTGGCTGCTCCCGGCCCTTGAGATCGAACATCCCCCCGTCGTCATGGAAGGGCGGTCCGCCGGCGAACACCCTGTCGACGGCCGCGGCATACCCCGGATGTGACCACAGCTCGGGCATCACCAGAGAGGCCCGCTGAGCCCATCCGCGCGGATGCCTGGCGCCCAGCAGGTCGGCGAAACGGTCGTTGTAGACCATCGCGTGGTGGGCGCCATGGAGGTAGGCCATCGGGGCGGTCGCCTCGAGCATGGTGCGGACGACAGCCTCGACGGCAGGCTCCCACTGGTCGGCAGGGCCGAGCTCGCTGTCCGACCAGTCGTATTCGGCCGCGAGTCTCGAACAACCTGCCGCTGGCGATTCGTCGGCCGCAGCAGAGAAGCCTTGCGACAACCCGGACACGAGACCATTTTAATCGGCTCTGTGCACAGGAAGGGCCCAAGAGCCGCTCTTTCTCAGTCTGTGGGGTCAGCAGGTGAGCAGGATCTTGCCGATGGTGCCGCCGGCCTCGAGCAGGCGATGGGCGTCGGCGGCCTGGGTCAATGGGAAGGTGCCGTGCACGATCGGCCTGACCTGCCCGGCCTCGATCAGCGGCCAGACGTGCTCGCGCACTGCGGCCACGATGGCGGCCTTCTCGGGGGCCGGCCTGGCTCGCAGCGAGGTGGCGATGACCGCGGCGCTCTTGCGGAGCAGGGTGTTGATGTCGAGCTCTGCCTTGGTGCCGCCCTGCAGGCCGATGATCACCAGCCGCCCGCGAGAGGCCAGCGCGCTGACGTTGCGGGCCAGATACTTGGCTCCCATATTGTCTAGGATCACGTCGGCCCCGCCGCCACGGGTCGCCTCGTGGAGCACCTCGACGAAGTCCTGCTCGCGATAGTTGACCAGTATCTCGGCGCCTAGGCCGCGACAGGCCTCGAGCTTCTCGGCTGATCCGGCAGTCACCGCGATCCGGGCCCCGATGGCACGTGACAGCTGGATCGCCATCGTCCCGATACCGCTGGACCCGCCGTGGATCAGGATCGTCTGACCCACCTGCAGGTTGGCCGTCATGAAGACGTTGGACCAGACCGTGCTGACGACCTCGGGCAGCGCGGCCGCGTCGATCAGCGAGACGCCGTCCGGCACTGGCAGCAGCTGTGCGGAGGCGACAGCGACCTGCTCGGCATACCCGCCACCGGAGAGCAGCGCGCACACCTGATCTCCGACCTCCCAGCCGGTCACGTCCTCGCCCAGGGCGCTGATCGTGCCGCTGACCTCAAGGCCGGGGTATGCCGGCGCGCCCGGTGGTGGCGGGTAGAACCCCTGGCGCTGCATCAGGTCCGCGCGGTTGACCCCTGAGGCTGCCACCTCGACGAGCACCTCGTGGGCAGCTGGGCTGGGGGTGGGCACCTCGGCGAGAACGAGCGCGTCGGCGTCTCCGGGCGTGGGAATCGTGATGGCTCTCATGCTCAGACGATATGTCAGAGGCACCGGCTCAGGTGCGGCCGCGCACCCTGCGGGTCAGCTCGGTCGCTGTCCGGATGACCTGGTCGACGATGGCCTGACGCTGGTGTGCCGTCACCTCCACGGCGGGATAGGTCACCGCGATACCGGCGACCGGATGCCCGGTGGGGTCCAGCACCGGCGCGGCCACCGAGGCGAAGTCAGGGGTCACTGTCCCGTCCTCCAGCGCGAAGCCGTCCCGGCGCACCCGGGAGAGCAGGGCGCGCAGCCCCGGTAGGGTCGTCGGTCCCACGCCGTGACGCTGGACGAAGGCGTCCCGGGAGGGAAAGAGCGCGCGCACCTGTTGCGGCGGGAGGCAGGCCAGCATCGCCAGGCCGCTCGCGGTGAGCTGGGAAGGCAGCCGCACGCCCACGTCCGTGACCAGTGGCGGCCGGCCCGGCGCCCGTTCCTCGATGACGTAGAGCACGTCCTGGCCGTGCAGCACCGCGAGGTGGGCGTTGTGCCTGGTGGCGTCGACCAGCTGAACCAGCAGCTGGCGGGCGAGCCGCTGCAGCGGGGCCTGCCGGGTGTAGGCCGAGCCGAGCTCGAAGGCCGCGACGCCGAGGCCGTAGCGCCGCTCCTCGGCCAGGTGGACCACGAATCCCTGGTCACGGAGCACGGTGAGCAGGTGGTAGACGCTGGACCGGGGCAGGCCCAGGTCGCGGGCGATGGCAGAGGCCGGGACAGGTTCGGTATGCCGTGCCAGCAGTCGCAGCACCTCGAGCGCCTGGCTTGCGGCGGGGGCGTTGGCCATGAGGTAAGTGTCTCAGCAGCGAGACAGCCCGGTCGGGCAACCGGCTGCACCCGGGATGGCACTTGCCAGTCCCCGCTGGAGACCTGCTCTTGGCTCAGCCCGCTCCGCCGGTGTAACTTCTTGCGATGCCGAAGATCACCCCGTTCCTCTGGTTCGACGATCAGGCCGAAGAGGCCGCCAACTTCTACGTCTCGCTCTTCAAGGACTCCTGGATCATGAGCGTCTCGCGATACCCGGCCGGGGGGCCAGGGCCCGTCGGCACCGCGATGACGGTGAGCTTCACCCTCGATGGCGTGGAGTACCAGGCTCTCAACGGGGGGCCGGTGTACCACTTCACCGAGGCCTTCTCGCTCTTTGTCTCGGCGTCGACCCAGGAGGAGATCGACCACCTCTGGCACAAGCTCACCATCGAGGGCGGTGAGCCGGGTCAGTGCGGCTGGCTCAAGGACAGGTACGGCCTCTCGTGGCAGATCGTCCCGCCCGTCCTGGGTGAGCTCCTGGGCGACCCTGACCCCGACCGGTCGGGCCGGGTCATGCAGGCCATGCTTGGCATGGGCAAGATCGATATAGCCGCTCTGCAGGCCGCCCATGACGGCGAGTAGGGACGAGGCGTCGGGCAGGGGTGCCCCTGACGAAGGCGCCTTCCGCCCCAGCCCTCTCGGCGGCGGCTGACCAGGTGATCTGTCTCAGATTTGAGACACTAACGGCTCGCCAGGCATGCGTGACGGGTCGCCGGTGCGGTCCAATGAGGTCATGACATCAGCCCACCTCAGCACAGACCAGCCGGCCACCGACGGCCCCGCGATCCCCGTGGACATCGGCCCGCTGTCGTTCGAGGATGTGGTGGCTGTTGCCCGCTGCGGCGCCCGGATCGAGATCACCGCCGACTCGCTCGAGGAGATCCGGAAGAGTCGCTCCATCATCGAGGACCTGGCCGATGACGTCGAGCCGCACTACGGGGTGTCCACCGGCTTCGGCGCGCTGGCCACCAAGCACATCCCCCCGCAGATGCGTGCCCAGCTTCAGCGAGGGCTGATCCGCAGCCACGCGGCAGGCTCCGGTCCCGAGGTCGAGCGTGAGGTCATCCGCGCGCTGATGCTGCTGCGCCTGTCCACGCTGGCCACCGGGCGCACCGGCGTGCGAGAGGAGACGGCCACGGCGTACGCGGGGATGCTGAACGCCGGGATCACCCCGCTGGTCCACGAGTACGGCAGCCTTGGCTGCTCGGGCGACCTGGCGCCGCTGGCCCACTGCGCGCTGGCTCTGATGGGCGAGGGCCCGGTCCGTGACGCCTCGGGCCAGCTCACCAGTGCCGCCGACGCGCTGGCTGCCGCGGGCATCACCCCGATCGCGTTGCGCGAGAAGGAGGGCCTGGCCCTGATCAACGGCACCGACGGCATGCTCGGCATGCTCGTCATGGCGATCACCGACCTGCGTCACTTGCTCAAGGTCGCCGACCTGACCGCTGCGATGAGCGTCGAGGGTCTGCTGGGGACCGACGCAGTCTTCGCCGCAGACCTGCAGGCCCTGCGTCCGCACCCCGGTCAGGCCGCCTCCGCCGGGAACCTGCGCAGGATCCTGGCCGGTAGCCCGATCCGGGCCAGCCACGACAACGAGGGCTGCACCCGGGTGCAGGACGCCTACTCGCTGCGCTGCGCACCTCAGGTGGCCGGCGCCGCCCGCGACACGGTCGACCACGCCGCCCTTGTCGCCGGCCGCGAGCTCTGCGCCGCGGTGGACAACCCGGTGATCACCCTGGACGGGCGGGTGGAGTCCAACGGCAACTTCCACGGCGCCCCGGTCGCCTACGTGCTGGACTTCCTGGCCATCGTGGCCGCAGACGTCGCGAGCATGTCGGAGCGCCGCACCGACCGTTTCCTGGACGTGGCCCGCAGCCACGGGCTGAATGCCTTCCTGGCCGACGACCCGGGCGTTGACTCCGGGCACATGATCGCCCAGTACACCTCCGCCGGGATCGTCTCGGAGATGAAGCGGCTGGCCGCCCCGGCCAGCGTCGACTCGATCCCCAGCTCGGCGATGCAGGAGGACCACGTGTCGATGGGCTGGGCGGGCGCCCGCAAGCTGCGCCGGTCCGTCGACGGCCTGGCCCGGGTGCTGGCGGTGGAGCTGCTCACGGCAGCACGCGGCATCCAGCTGAGGGCTCCGCTACAGCCGTCGCCGGCCACCGGCGCGGTGATCAGCGCCCTGCGGGAGACCACCGCCGGGCCGGGCGCCGACCGGTTCCTGGCCCCCGAGATCGAGGCGGCCGTCCAGTTCGTGGTCACCGGCGGCGCCCTGCTGGCCGTCGAGGCCGTCACCGGACCGCTGGAATGACCACCTCCGTGCACCCTCCCTTCCACGGCTCGCGCCGGGTCTGCTCGCCGGGCACCTGCGCCGCGCCGCCGCACGCGCTGTGAGAACCACCGCCCTGAATACGCACTGCCCTCGCTAACAAGGAGATACGTCATGGAAGGCGCCCGTCCCGTCCGCGCACCCCGCGGAACGAAGCTGACCGCCAAGTCGTGGACCACCGAGGCCCCGCTGCGGATGCTGATGAACAACCTCGACCCGGAGAACGCCGAGCGCCCCGACGACCTGGTCGTCTACGGCGGCACCGGCAAGGCGGCCCGGGACTGGAAGTCCTTCGACGCGATGGTCCGCACGCTGACCACGCTGGAGAAGGACGAGACCATGCTGGTTCAGTCCGGCCGGCCGGTCGGGGTGATGCGCACCCACGAGTGGGCGCCGCGGGTGATCATCGCCAACAGCAACCTGGTCGGCGACTGGGCGACCTGGCCGGAGTTCCGCCGTCTCGAGCACCTGGGCCTGACCATGTACGGCCAGATGACGGCCGGCTCGTGGATCTACATCGGCACCCAGGGCATCCTGCAGGGCACCCATGAGACCTTCGCCGCGGTGGCCGACAAGCGCTTCGGCGGCACCCTGGCCGGCACGCTGACCCTGACCGGGGGCGCCGGCGGGATGGGTGGCGCGCAGCCGCTGGCGGTCACCATGAACGACGGGGTGTGCCTGCTCGTGGACGTCGACGGGGCGCACCTGCAGCGGCAGGTCGACCACCGCTACCTGGACCGGATCGCCGCCGACCTCGACGACGCCGTCGCCCAGTGCCTGGCCGCCAAGCGTGACCGCAAGGCCCTTTCGGTCGGCCTGGTCGGCAACTGTGCCACGGTCGTCCCTGAGCTGCTGCGCCGCGGCGTGGAGATCGACATCGTCACCGACCAGACCAGTGCGCACGACCCGCTGAGCTACCTGCCCGAGGGTGTCGCGGTGGCCGACTGGCACGACTACGCCGAGGCCAAGCCCGAGGAGTTCACGGACCGGGCGCGCGCGTCGATGGCCAAGCATGTCAAGGCCATGGTCGAGTTCCAGGACGGTGGCGCCGAGGTCTTCGACTACGGCAACTCGATCCGTGACGAGGCCCGGCAGGGTGGCTACGACCGGGCTTTCGAGTTCCCGGGCTTTGTTCCGGCCTACATCCGGCCGCTGTTCTGCGAGGGCAAGGGGCCGTTCCGCTGGGCTGCGCTCTCGGGCAACCCGCAGGACGTCTACAAGACCGACAAGGCGATCATGGATCTGTTCCCGGACAACGACCGGCTGCAGAAGTGGATCCGTGCGGCCGGCGAGAAGGTCGCCTTCCAGGGACTGCCGGCCCGGATCTGCTGGCTGGGCTACGGCGAGCGTGACAAGGCCGGCCTGAAGTTCAACGAGATGGTCGCCTCGGGCGAGCTGGAGGCGCCGATCGTGATCGGCCGCGACCACCTCGATGCCGGCTCGGTGGCCTCGCCGTATCGCGAGACCGAGTCGATGGCCGACGGCTCCGACGCGATCGCCGACTGGCCGCTGCTCAACGCCCTGATCAACACCGCCTCCGGCGCCACCTGGGTCTCGATCCACCACGGTGGCGGCGTCGGGATCGGCCGTTCCATCCACGCTGGTCAGGTCTCGGTGGCGGACGGGACCGCGCTGGCCGCCGAGAAGCTGGCCCGGGTGCTGACCAACGACCCGGGGATGGGCGTCATCCGGCACGTGGACGCCGGCTACGACATCGCCGACCGGGTCGCCGCCGAGCGTGGCGTACGTATCCCGATGCGCGAGACCTGAGTGACCATCGGGGCCTAGGTTGGGCAGATGACGATCGATATGACAACTTTTGACCACATGTGGTCGGCTATCGCGCCCATCGGCCTGGAGGCGGCCACCGGCGGCTACCGGCGATTCGCGTGGACCAGCCAGGACGCGGAGCTGCGCGAATGGTTCGCCGGTGAGGCGTCCGCTCGCGGGCTCGACCTGGTCACCGACCGGGGCGGCAACCAGTGGGCCTGGTGGGGCGACCCGGACGCCGCGGTCGCCGCCGGCCGGCCTGGCGTGGTGATCGGCTCCCACCTAGACTCAGTCCCGGACGGCGGGGCCTTTGACGGCCCGCTGGGGGTCGTCTCCGCGCTGGCGGTCATCGACGCCCTGAAGGCCAGGGGTTTCCAGCCAGGCCGGCCCATCGGGGTGGTCAACTTCATCGACGAGGAGGGCGCCCGCTTCGGTATCGCCTGTGCCGGGTCCCGCCTGATCACCGGCAAGCTCGACGCCGGCAAGGCCAGGGCACTGCGTGACGCGGACGGGGTGACCATGGCTGAGGCGATGAAGGCGGCCGGCCATAACGTCGAGCATGTCGGCCCGGACGCGGAGACGCTCAGCCGGATCGGCACGTTCGTCGAGCTGCACGTGGAGCAGGGTCGCGGCCTGGTCGACCTGGGCCGTCCGGTGGGGGTCTGCTCGGCCACCTGGCCGCACGGGCGCTGGAAGCTCGAGCTGGACGGCGAGGCCAACCATGCCGGGACCACCCGGCTGGCGGACCGCCGCGACCCGATGCTCGACCTGGCCCGGACCGTGCTCGCTGCCCACGCGGCTGCCACCGAGCTGGGCTGCGTCGCCACGGTCGGCAAGATCCGGGTGGAACCCAACGGGGTCAACGCGATCCCGTCCCGGGTCACCGCCTGGCTGGACGCTCGCGGCCCGGCTGAGGCGGCAGTGCGCGCCGTGGTGGAGGTGGTCGCCAACCAGTCCGGCAGCGTCCCGGTCGAGGAGTCGTGGACCCCGAAGACGGTCTTCGACGAAGACCTGGCGCAGAGGCTCTCGGCGGTGCTCGAGGACGCGCCGATGCTGGCGACCGGGGCCGGTCACGACGCCGGCATCCTGGCCACGGCCGGGCTGCCCACTGCCATGCTGTTCGTCCGCAACCCCACCGGGATCTCGCACTCGCCGGCGGAGTTCGCTGAGCCGGAGGACTGTCACGCCGGCGTCGAGGCCCTGACGGCAGTGACCGAAGAACTGGCGCGATGAGTGACGGCGCGGTTGACCCGATGGGCAACCGCGTGGCCGCCGCGTACAGCGCCAGTCAGGTCGGCGCCGGGGGCGTCCGGGGAGCTCAGGGCACCGGACGCGCCGCAGACACCCAGCGATGGTGGGCCGCGTACGCGCTGCTGCCTTCAGGCCTGGGTCGGGACGTGACCTTCGAGGTGTCCGGAGGCAGGTTCACCGCGGTGACCTCCGGCACCCGGCCCGTCGATGCCCAGGTCCTGCCCGGCGTCGTCCTGCCCGGGTTTGCGAACACGCACAGCCATGCTTTTCACCGGGCTCTGCGCGGGCGGACCCATGATGGCGGTGGCACCTTCTGGACTTGGCGTGAGCGGATGTATGCCGTTGCCGCGCAGCTGGACCCGGACTCCTACCTGAGCCTGGCCACCGCAACGTACGCCGAGATGGCGCTGGCCGGGATCACCGCGGTGGGAGAGTTCCACTACCTGCACCATGCCCCCGGCGGGGCGCCCTACGACGACCCCAACGCGATGGGCGAGGCTCTGCGCCTGGGCGCGGCCGAGGCCGGGATCCGGTTGACCCTGCTGGACGCCTGCTACCTCGCCGGGGGCCTGAACGCGGCCGGGCACAGCCCTCTGGACGAGACGCAGCGGCGTTTCGGCGATGGCGACGTCGACCGCTGGGCGCAGCGCATGCAGAGCCTGAAGGAGTCGGACGGGATGCGGGTCGGCGCTGCGGTCCACTCCGTGCGGGCAGTTCCGCGAGATCAGCTCGGGGTGGTCGCCGCGGCGGCCGCCGGCCGGCCGCTGCATGTCCACCTCTCCGAGCAGCCGGCTGAGAACGAGGCCTGCCATGGGTTCTATGGCCTTACCCCGACGGCCCTGCTGGATGCCGAGGGGCTGCTTGGTCCCACCACCACCGCGGTTCATGCGACCCATCTGAGCGCCGAGGACATCACCCTGCTGGGCGGCAGCCGCACCACGGTCTGTTTGTGCCCGACGACCGAGCGGGACCTCGCGGACGGTATCGGGCCGGCCCGCAGGCTGTCCGACGCGGGCTCGCCGCTGTCGCTGGGGTCCGACCAGATGGCCGTTACCGACCTGCTCGAGGAGGCACGCGCCCTGGAGATGCACGAGCGGCTGGACTCCCTGCAGCGTGGGCGCTTCATGCCGGCAGCGCTGCTGGCTGCGGCCACCCGGCACGAGAGCATCGGCTGGGATGGCGGCGGCAGCCTCGAGGTGGGGGCGCGGGCCGACCTGGTCGCCGTACGGCTGGACAGCCGCCGGACCGCCGGCAGCGCGCCGGAGCAGATCATGCTGGCTGCCAGCGCTGCCGACGTCGATACCGTGGTCGTCGACGGGGCCACCGTGGTGTCCGGGGGCCAGCACCGGCTGGGTAACGTCGGGGCCTTGCTGCAGCAGGCAATTCAGCCACTTTGGGAGAGCTCATGACCTCGACGCTGTTCACCGGTATCAGCGAGCTCGTCACCAACGACCCCTCGCTGGACGGTGCCGACCACTCGGAGCACCTCGGCCTGCTCAGGGATGCCGCGGTCGTCGTGGCGGACGGTCTCATCGAGTGGGTCGGCCCCGTCAGGGCGGCGCCGGCCGCGGACCAGCGCCGCGAGGTCGGCGGGAAGGCGGTCCTTCCGGGCTTCGTGGACTCGCACTCGCACCTGGTCTTTGCCGGGGACCGCGGACCGGAGTTCGCGGCCCGGATGACCGGTGCCCGGTATGACGGCGGCGGGATCTCCAGGTCGGTCGAGGCCACCCGCGCGGCCACCGATGACGAGCTGTACGTCCTGGTCGCCATCCGGGTCGCCGAGATGCGCGCGCAGGGGACGACCACCGTCGAGATCAAGAGCGGGTACGGGCTGAACGTGCAGGACGAGGCGCGCTCGCTGCGGATCGCCACGTCGTTCACCTCCGAGACGACGTTCCTCGGGGCACATGTGGTGCCCACCGAGTTCGCCGGACGCCGATCGGAGTATGTCGACCTGGTCACCGGCGAGATGCTCACGGCCTGCGCCCCGCACGCGAGATGGATCGACGTGTTCTGCGAGCCGAACAGCCCCCATGCCTTCACCGGCGACGAGGCGAAGGTCATCCTGTCCGCCGGACGGGACGCCGGTCTCGGCCTCCGGGTGCACGGCAACCAGCTGGGCCATGGCCCGGGGGTGCGCCTCGCGGTCGAGATGGGCGCGGCAAGTGTCGACCACTGCACCTACCTGAGCGACGAGGACGTCGAGCAGCTGGCCGCGGCCTCGGAGACCACGGTGGCCACGCTGCTGCCGGGGGTGGAGTTCTCGACCCGTTCGCCCTACCCGGACGCCCGGCGCCTGGTCGATGCCGGGGTGAGTATCGCCCTGGCCACCGACTGCAACCCGGGCACCTGCTACTCCTCGTCGATCCCGTTCGTGCTCGCCCTTGCCGTCAGGGAGATGGGCCTGACGCCGGCGGAGGCCCTCTTCGCGGCGACCGCTGGCAGCGCCAAGTCCCTGCGGCGCAACGACATCGGCGTGATCAGGGTGGGTGGCCGGGCAGATCTGACGGTCCTGGAGGCACCGTCGTACCTGCATCTGTTCTACCGGCCGGGCGTGCCCATCGCCCGTGCCCTCGACCCGGGGGGCCGTCATGGACGCTGATCAGCTGCCGGGCCAGCTGGGGGTGGTGCGCTTCGCGGAGCTTGCCGCGGTGCCCTGGCGCAACGGCGGCGGCCTCACCCGTGAGGTGATCTCGGCCGGCGGGTCCGGGCCAGTGGGCTTCGACTGGCGGATCAGCATCGCCGAGGTCAGCGAGCCTGGTCCCTTCTCAAGCTTTCCGGGGGTCGACCGGATCATCACCGTGGTCGACGGGGAGGGGCTGGACCTGGTGATCGACGGGGTGCATCACCTGTTGCACCTGCAGGAGCCGTTTCGCTTCGACGGGGCGAGCCAGACCTCGTCCAGCCCGCTGGCCGGGGCGGTCCGCGACCTCAACGTGATGACCCGCCGTGACCGCATGTCGGCCACCGTGGCGATCAGGGAGCTCTCGGCGACCCGGCCGATCGCGCTCGACTCCGGTCAGGTGCTGGTGCTGCTGTCCGGGTCGGCCGTCGTGGTCGGAGCCGACGGGACCCGGGCCGGGCTGAACCTGCTGGATGCCGTGTGCCCCGGCGGGGAGCACATCCGGCTCGTCGAGGGGTCCGGCCGGGCAGCGGTCGTCCGGCTCGAGAGGCTCGGGACCCGCCGTCAGACCCTCGGCGAGGGTGGCAAGCTCGACCTGCGCTGAGCACCCCCTGGCTCCGGCTGAGCCAGGGGCCTGCCTGTTCAGAGCAGGGTGTGCGGGTACTCGTCCGCGCGGCCGTGGAACGAGAGGATCTTGGGGTTCTGCACGACGCCGTCGCGGATCTCGATGGCCTGCTGGATCGTCTGGTCCCGGTCCCAGGCCGAAGGGCCGTCCATCACCGTGCGCAGGTACGGGATCAGGGCCTCGCTGATGCCCCAGGTCGCGCTGTTCCACAGATACGTCGGGCTGTGATCGACGCCGTAGTAGGCGACCTCGTCCCCCACCGTCAGCATCGGCTCCTCAAAAGTGGTGGGTGTGGCGAAGGCGAAGCCCATGCCGGCGTCGCACGAGACGTCGACGACGAGGCTGCCGTGAGCGAACGCCGCGAGCTCCTCATCCGAGACAAACATGAGCGGTGAGTCCGTGTCTTGCAGGACGCAGTTGACCACGATGTCGTGCTGGGCGAGGAACCTGGCTGTGGGGATCCGGCCATCTTCGGTCTGCACCGTCGTGCGGCTGGGATCGGCTTCGGTGCGGTCCAGATGGTCGAGCTTGACGGACGGCACCGGTGAGGCCACCGCTGTCACGTCGCGCATGGTGAGCACGGTGACGTCGTGGATGCCCATCGCCTGCAACGCCGTGATGGCCCCTCGTGCCGTGTTGCCGAAGCCGATGACGACGGCCGTCAGATGCCGGCCGTAGTGACCGGTGGTGCCCTTGAGGGTCAATGCGTGCAGCACCGAGCAGTATCCCGCCAGCTCGTTGTTCAGGTGGAACACGTGGACCATGAACCCACCTGTAGGCGTCCAGTGGTTCATCGCCTCCCAGGCGATGAGGGTCAGCCGTTTGTCGATGCAGATCTGGGTCAGCTCAGGGTCCTGGACGGCGTGCGGCCAGCCCCACAGCACCTGTCCCTCGCGAAGGCTGGCGACATCGTGCAGGGTCGGCTTGGGCAGGAGAACGACGTCGCAGGCCGCGATGACCTCCTCGCGGGAGCAGATGGCGCCGACCTGGCTGGCCAGGTGCTCGTCGGAGACGCCGTAGTGCTCGCCGTAGCCCTGCTCGAGCAGGATTCGTGAGCGCAGGTCGGCGTCGATCCGGTCGAAGTGCTGCGGGTGGATCGGCCGCCTGAACTCGTTCTCCTTGCTCGAGGTGGCAAGCACGCCCAGTCTGATCTGGCTCATCTGCATCCTGTCGTTTGGCATAACCACCGCCCGGCGGCCCGCCATCCGCCGTCTGGGTTCATCTTGAGCATCTGATTAAACAGCACGCTGACTGGCTTCCTTCCGCCGCGCCGCAGAAACAGAGCAGGCATTCACCGCCCCCTGACCGGTGAATGCCTGCCTCCCAGCCCTCGCGGCGAGGGTCAGGTCTGAGTGGACGCGCGAGGTTCGCCCAGCTCCGCGTCCGGCCCGACCCGCCTCAGGTGGGCGAAGCCGAGCAGCGAGAGGACGAGCATCACGGCTGCGCCGATGAAGGCGCCGATCGCGGCGTAGCCGGCGATCACGCCCATGGTGCCGAAAGCGTAGGCGTTGAGCAAAAGGCCGCGCAGAGTCTCACCCTTGAACATGGTCGCCACCTGTCCGGCCAGCTTGGTGTCGGCGGGATTGGCCTGTGCCTTGGAGCTGAGCTGCGCATAGGTCTGACCGCCGCCGATCTCCTTGAGGTGCACCGCGATGAAGTGGTTGGCGTAGGCCTCGGCCTGCTGACCGGTGAGCAGCTGCTGACCCGCGTACTGGTTCAGGTAAGGGCCGATGTCCGGGCTGGCCGTGGCCTGCCCCTTCGGCGGGAAGAAGATCTGCTGCTCGCTGAGCTGGGTCTTCACCTGGTCGCCAATGAAGGAGTGCGCCCACCAGAGCAATCCACCGGCGGAGAGCAGGATGATGGCGAGGACGAGCCCGCTGGCAGTGAGCAGGGCATCGAAGGTCTTACGTTTCACGGTGAAGCCCCCTGAGAACAGCCAGGTCGTATCCGTGTCGACCTGTGTGGTGGTCCTTACCTGTCCAGCCTGTTGGCGGGCAGCCGCGATGTCAATGAGCCATGCCGACGAGGAAGTCGCCAGGATCTGGCGGGCTGGGCCCCGTCTGGGCCCTACACCTGAGCCAGCAGCAGGGCCGGCCGCTCCACGCAGTCCGCCACGAATCGCAGGAACCCGCCGGCTGTTCCGCCGTCGCAGACCCGGTGGTCGAAGGTCAGCCCGAGCTGGGCCACCTTGCGCAGCGCGACCTGGCCTTCATGGGCCCACGGGCGGTCGATGATCCGGCCGACGCCCAGCATGGCTGCCTCGGGATAGTTGATGATCGGCGTCGCGCCATCGGTGCCGAAGACGCCGTAGTTGTTCAGGGTGAACGTCCCGCCGCTCATCTGCGCGGGACTGAGCTTGCCGTCCCGGGCCAGCCCGGTCAGCTCACGCAGCGCCGCGGCCTGGTCGGCGAAGCTCAGGTTGATGTCGCCCAGCTGAACGATCTCCTGGGCGTCGAGGTCCACCCGGGCGTTGAGCTCGGGGAACTTCAGGAGCCCGGCCACGGTGATCCGGGCGAACAGTGCCAGCACGCCGATGCCGGCAGCCGGGTCCGCATCCTTGATCTCGTCCTTGGCCGCCAGCAGGCCGGTCGCGTCGACGTCGACCCACACGCTCGCCTCGGGGATCTCGCGGCGGCTGATGGTCATCTTGTCCGCGATCGCCCTGCGCACACCACGCAGCGGTATCCGCCGGTCGCCCGCCCGGTCCGCGCGGACCGGGCCTCGCGGTGAGGTCACCGGTCCGGGCACCTGAGCCGGATGGTGGATCTGGGGCCCGGCCGCCAGCGCCGCCTCGATGTCGGCGCGCCGGATGACATCACCGGGGCCGGTCGGTGTCAGTGCCGCACAGTCGATCCCGTTGTCCCTGGCCAGCTTGCGCACGACAGGCGAGATGACCTTGGGCGCGACGGCTGCCGGGAGGTCCGGTTGACCAGCGGCGGGGCGTGCCGGGGCGACTGAGCTGAGGCCGGGTGCGGCCGAGGTGGACCCTGTGGCCGCACGGTTGTCGGCGCCGGCCGGGCTGGTTCGGGCCGCAGCGGGCCGGCCCCCCGGGGTAACCCGGCGGCGGCCGCTTCTTGTGGACTCCGAGGTGCCGTAGCCGACCAGCACGTTGCCGGAGCCGGACTTCTCCGAGGGGTCACCTGTCGAGGGGGCTGCTCCCGCCGACGTGAGGGGACTTGGCGCGTCAGTACCGGGGTGCGGCTCAGCAGGGGACAGATACTCGGAAGCCTGCTCAGCGCCGACGCTGAGCAGGGGCTTGCCGACCTCCAGGATGGCGCCTGGGGCGCCGTGCAGGGTCAGCACGTGGCCGGCATACGGGCAGGGGACGTCGACGGAGGCCTTGGCGGTCTCGACGGTCACCACGACCTGGTCGACCTGCACCTCGTCGCCGGGCGCGACGTGCCATTCGATCACCTCGGCCTCGGTCAGGCCCTCGCCGAGGTCCGGCAGCATGAAGGTCTGGCTGGTGGCCGGGACGGTGGAGACGCTCATGTGGCACCGCCCGTGCCGCCGCCGACCAGGCTGTGCTCGGGCAAGAAGCGGGTGTCGGCCTCGTCGTGCCACTGCAGTCGGGCGATCGTGTCCAGGATCCGTTCGACGCCGGGCAGGTGGAGGTGCTCGAGCTTGGGCGGGGGATAGGGGATGTCCAGGCCGGCGACGCGCAGCACCGGTGCCTGCAGCGAATGGAAGGCCCGCTCCTGCACGCGGGCAGCGATCTCGGCGCCCACGCCGCCAAAGCCCTGGGCCTCGTGGATCACCACGCAGCGTCCGGTCTTGCGGACCGAGGCGACCACTGTCTCGTCGTCGAAGGGGACCAGGGTGCGAAGGTCGATGACCTCTGCCGACCAGCCGGACTCGGTTGCCGCGGCGGCCGCGGCCATGGCCACGTCGACACTAGAGCCGTAGGCCACCAGGGTGACGTCGGTGCCCTCGCGGCGGACCGCGGCGTGGCCGAACGAGCTGAACGTCGTTGCGGCGGCGGCGGTCTCGACGGATCCCTTGGACCAGTAGAGGCGCTTCGGCTCCAGGAAGATGACCGGGTCGGGGTCGTTGATGGCCTCGCGCAGCAGCGAGTAGGCATCCTCGACGGTGGCCGGGGTGACCACCTTGAGACCTGGCGTGTGGGCGTAGTAGGCCTCGCTGGAGTCGCAGTGGTGCTCGACCCCGCCGATGCCGCCGGCCACCGGGATCCGGATCACGAGGGGCAGGTTCACCCGGCCCTGGGTCCGGTTGCGCATCTTGGCCACGTGGGAGGCGATCTGCTCGAACGCCGGATAGGCGAACGCGTCGAACTGCATCTCGATGACCGGACGGAACCCGGCCATCGCCATACCCACTGCGTAGCCGACGATACCGGCCTCGGCCAGCGGGGTGTCGAAGCAGCGGTCCTGGCCGAAGTCGCGAGCGATCCCGTCGGTGACCCGGAAGACTCCGCCGAGGGTACCGACGTCCTCGCCGAAGACCACGACATCGGCATCCGCGGTCATCGCGTCGCGGAGGGCCCGGTTGAGGGCCCCCGACATGGTCACCTGCCGGGGTGCGGGGGCGGGCGTTCCTGCTGCCTGCAGAGCCGGGGCGCTGGTCATCGGCTGGCCTCCTCGGCCTCGAGCTCGGCCGCCACCATCGCGCGTTGCTCGAGCAGCTGCGGCGTCGGGGTGGCAAAGACGTTGTCGAACAGGGACATCGGGTCGACGGCCAGGTCGACGCTCAGCCGCGTCCTCAGGTCGGCGGCGAACGCCTCGGCCTTGCGTGTCACCTCGGCGACGAACGCGTCGTCGATGAGGCCCTCATGGCGCAGCCACGCCTCCAGCCGCGCGATCGGGTCCCGTCGGAGCCAGTCGTCGACCTCGGCGGAGTCGCGGTAGCGGGTCGGGTCGTCGGCGTTCGTGTGTCCGTCGATGCGGTAGGTGTGCGCCTCGACCAGCACCGGACCCTGACCTGAGCGGGCGTGCGCGACCGCCTTGTTGAGCACCGCGAGCATGGCCATCGCGTCATTGCCGTCGACCTGCTCGGAGGCGATGCCGTAGCCGATTCCCTTGTATCCCAGGGATGGTGCGGCGGTCTGTCTGGACAGCGGGGTGCTGATCGCGTAAATGTTGTTCTGGACGAGGAACACCACCGGCGCCTTGAACACCCCGGCGAAGTTGAGCGCCTCGTGGAAGTCGCCCTCGCTGGTGGCGCCGTCGCCGACGAACGCCATCGCCACGGTCTGCCGGCCCTTGCGCTGCTCGCCCGAGGCGAACCCGACGGCATGGATCAGCTGAGTTGCCAGCGGTGTCGCCTGTGGGGCGGTCCGGCTTGCCCGGGGGTCGTAGCCGCAGTGCGCGGCGCCGTGCGGCGAGGTCAGCACCTCGACCGGGTCGATCCCCCGGGTCACCAGGGCCATCGAGTCGCGGTAGGTCGGGAACGCCCAGTCGTCAGATGACAGCGCCAGCATCGCGCTGACCTGGCAGGCCTCCTGCCCGCGCGCCGACGGGAAGACGGCGAGGCGGCCCTGCTTGGCCAGCGCGGTGGCCTGGACGTCGAAGCGGCGCCCGATGACCATCGCGGTGTACCCGGCGACCAGCTGCTCCGCGGACGGCTCGGGGTAGTCGTCGTTGAACACCTGGACCCGGCGGCCCTGATGGTCGAGGAACTGCACCGGCATCGGGGCGGGCATCAGGCCCCGGGCGAACGGCCGGTCGGCGGGTGCGGAAGGCACAGTCTGTGCAAGGGGGGTGCTCGTATCCGTGGTCACAGCGTCGGCCTCCAGGGTGGGTGCGCCACTGGTCCGGAGTGCGCCCGGGCCTGCACGACGACACGGGCGAGGTGCAGGCCCGTGCCGGATGAACGATCTGACGCTCAATCGTCGCCCCGACGAGATTCCTGTCCCAAATCCCGGGTAAAATTCGAGACACGTGGTGAGAAGGGACAGGGATGGCTGACCGTATGTCCGCAGGAGAGTCGCCGAAGACACCAGCGGCAGGACGCCCGGTCAGGCCGCTGGACGGCCCGGACCGGCTGATCGTGAGAGAGCTCATCAAGGACGCCCGGTTGTCGATCCGTTCGCTGGCTGATCGGGTCCACATCTCCAGAGCCAATGCCTACGCGCGGGTCGACCGGCTGGTCGCGGACGGCGTGATCACCGGGTTCTCAGCTCAGATTTCGCATGAGCGCGCCGGGCTGGGCACGTCGGCGTACGTCTCGCTGTCCATCGAGCAGAACTCCTGGCGCGAGGTGTCCGCCGGCCTGGGGCGCCTGCCCTACGTCGAGCACGTCTCGATGCTCGGCGCTGACTTCGACGTGCTGGTCCTGGTCCGGGCCCCCGATAACGCAGCCCTGCGCGATCTGGTGCTCGACCGGATCCAGGCCATCCCGGGGGTCCAGACGACGCGCACCTGGCTGGTCTTCGACGAATTGCAGGGTCCTGGCGCCGACTGGTCTTAGCCTGAACGCATGAGCCAGGACAGACCGTGGGATGAGAGTGTCGACAACCCTCCGGATCCGCAGCTAGTCACCCTTGCGCATGCGTGCTTCGACTTCGCGCGGGCCGGTGACACGGAGCGGCTACGGGCGTATATCGACAACGGCGTTCCCGCGAACCTGACCGATGGAGCCGGCAACACGCTCTTGATGCTGGCCTCCTATCACGGGCACCCGGACACGGTCCGGATGCTGGCAGACCTGGGGGCCGACCCGGACCGCACCAATGACCGGGGGCAGAGTCCGCTGTCGGAGGCGATCTTCAAGGGGGAGGACACCGTGGTCGCGGCCCTGCTGGACGCCGATGCCGACCCGGACGTCGGCACGCCGAGCGGTCGGGCCACAGCGCAACTGTTCGACCGGGACGAGCTGATTCCCTCGACCCTCTAGGTGTGCGGTCGCCGAAACTGACCCTGCCTGGGTCTGCGGCGTCTGGGCGTGTGCTGTGTCGGCCTACGGGCGGGCGCGGGCAAGATAACCCAGCGGGCTTTCGGGTGGGTGACCAGACGACTTGGTGTAGTACTCCGCGGCCTTGCGGGTCGCCAGCACCCGGGCGACCGTGATGACGACGCTCGACGCCACGGCCCAGCCGATCGCCTCAGACCAGGTCACCTCAGGGTTCTCGGGGTCGGTGGGTGGCTCTTTGCCCGTCGCCACGATCCAGCCACGGGTCACCACCAGCCTGGCCGCTCCGGCGGCCCCGAGGGCGGCTCCCGTCCCCAGCATCTTCCACGTCAACGCGCCCACGATGACCTCCAGCTCTGCTTCGACTCTGCGGGATCCCGACTGAGCGGGTCCGGCCTGGTATCGACTCAAGTGACTCCGAAGCAGAGCCTGCCACGTCGACGGGTGTACCGTCATCTGCGTAACAACAGGGGAGCGCCCCATAGCGCTGAGAGTGCGGTTCGCCGCAGACCCTCGAACCTGCTCCGGTTAGCACCGGCGAAGGGAGTTGAGATCTCAGGTTTGCGCTCGCTGTGCCCGTCTGTGCCCCGGCACCGGCAGGTATGACGAGTGCTGACCTCCCCGAGGCATCCAGCCATACGGATTCCACGGGATTAGGAGCACCACCATGACTGAACAACGAAAGAGCCAGCTGTCCCCCAAGGACACCCGGCCGGCAACCAGCTCGAAGTCCTCGCAGGGCACACCGGCGACCCCGGCGACCGTCTTGGCCACCCGGCCGCTGATGCGCTGGCGCGGGGTCGACCTGATCACCGCGGCCATGCTCGCGGTGGCGTTCGGTGTCATCTTCTGGGGCTTCGACGTCTTCATCTACCCGCTGCTGAGCACGGCCACCGCAGGCTTCCCGCCGGTGGCCGAGCTCATGCTCGGCGTCTGGCTGCTCCCGGCCGTGGTGGGCGGGCTCGTCGTCCGCCGGCCCGGGGCCGCCCTGTTCACCGAGCTTCTGGCCGCCAACGTCAGCATGGTGCTGGGCAACGAGTGGGGCGCCACCGTCCTGTTGTCCGGGCTGCTGCAGGGCCTGGGCGTCGAGCTCGCGCTCGCGCTGTTCCGGCACCGTCGCTTCGGCCTCGCCGTGGCGGTGCTCGGCGGCGTCCTTTCGGCTGCCTTCGAGATCGTCTTCTACGAGTGGCATTCCTATGTCGCCGAGTTCTCCGTTGCCTGGAAGGCCATCTACCTGGGCTGCGGCATGGTCTCCGGTGCCCTCATCGCCGGCGCCGGCGGCTGGTTCCTGGTCCGTGCCCTGGCCCGGACAGGTGCGTTGAATGCCTTCCCCGCGGGTCAGGAAGTCCGTGAGTCGCACCCCGTCTGAGGCCCGGGCGGCCGGGACCGTGCCCTCGTGGGCTGCCCCCGTGGTCCAGGGCGCCCTGGTGCAGGTCGATGACCTCACCTGGCGTCCGTTCGGGCGCCGGCAGCCGGTGCTGGCCGGGATCAGCCTCCGGATCGAGGCGGGCGCCAGGGTGCTGCTCGCCGGGCCCAGCGGCTCCGGCAAGTCCACCCTGCTGCGCGCCCTGGCCGGTGTGCTGACCGCTACCGAGACCGGCGAGCTCACCGGCTCGGTGCTGATCGACGGAGCACCGGCCACGGGCTCGTCGGTCGGCCTGATGATGCAGGACCCCGCCGATGCGCTGGTGGCCGGACGAGCCGGCCGAGATGTCGCCTTCGGCCCCGAGAACTTCGGTCTGCCGCGGGGGCAGATCTGGTCCCGGGTCCGCTCGTCGCTGGCCGCCGTGGGGTTCCCGTATGACGAGGAGCACGCCACCAGCGCGCTGTCCGGCGGGGAGACCCAGCGGCTGGCGCTGGCCGGGGTGCTCGCTCTCACCCCGAGCCTGGTGCTGCTGGACGAACCGACCTCGATGCTTGACCCTGCGTCCGCAGCGGTGGTCCGCGGGGCGATCATCTCCGCGGTTCGCGGCTCGGGCGCCACGCTGGTCATGGTCGAGCACCGGCTGACCGACTGGGTGAACGAGGTCGACCGTCTGGTGGTGCTCGATCCGGCCGGCCGGGTCAGTGCCGACGGGCCGGTCGGGGCGACTCTGGTCAGGTACGCGAAGACCCTAGCGGCGCAGGGGGTCTGGGTGCCGGGGGCCGCGGCTCCCCGCCCGCTGGAGGTGGCCGGTGACCTGTGTGCGCCCTCCTTGCCTCGCAGCGCGGAACCTCTTTCGGCCTTGCTGGTCTCGGCGGAGTCGGTCTCGCGCACCCGTCAGCCCCGAGTCTCGGTGATCTCCGCCAGCCATCCGGCGCTGGCTGTCGAGGTGCTGCATGACGTTGCCGCTGAGGTCCGGGCCGGCGAGTGTGTCGCCGTTGTCGGGCCCAGCGGCGCCGGCAAGTCGACGCTGACCGCGTTGCTGGCCGGAGTCGACGTGCCCACGAAGGGCCGGGTGCACGGCCGGGGAGCGATCATGGCCGGACCGGGCGCGACCCTCCCGGACGACCTGCACCGCTGGACCTCGCAGGCGTTGGCGGCCCGGTTCGGCTGGGTCCCGCAGCAGGCTGAGCAGGCTGTGGTCGGCCGGACGGTCCGTGACGACGTGCTGTCGACGAGCCGGCGACTGGGTATGGACGAGAACGCCGCCCAGGCCCGGGCCGACGGCCTGCTGGAGGTGCTGGGCCTGTCGAGCCTGGTCGACGCAGACCCGCACCACCTCTCGGGCGGCGAGCTGCGGCGGCTCGCGCTGGCCGGGGCCATCGCGCACGGTCCGTCGGTCCTCGTGCTGGACGAGCCGAGCGTGGGTCAGGACCGGCTGACCTGGTCAGCCGTGGCCGGCGTGGTGCTCGCGGCCCGGGACGCCGGGGTCGCCGTGGTCCTGGCCACCCACGACCCCCTGCTGATCGCCTTGGCTGACCGGCAGATCACCTTGCAGGCAGGGCATCTCGTGAAAGCTGGATCAGCGGGACCTCGGGTAGCAGAGCCGCTGGCTCCGGCCGACCCCTGCGCGCCACCCGTTCGAGGGGGCACGACCTCCACGACAGCGCACGGCGGGTCCCCGCGGCCGGCTGCGCAGGTCGGGCCAGCGGCGCAGCCAGCGACGGGTGGCGGCTTCGGCGGGATCGCCGGGCGATCCGGTCCGCTGTCGCTGCTCGTGGCCTCGATCCTGCTGGTGCTGGGCGCGCCGTTCATCACCGACCTGCAGACCGGCCTGGTCGCCGTCGGGATCGAGGTCGCGCTGGCCCCGCTGGTGCTGGGACTGGGCCGGCCGCCCTGGCGCCGTCTGCTCCCGGGGCTGTTCGCGGTCGCCTCGGTCAGCTTCTCGAACTGGCTGCTCAGCCCCGGGCGCGAGGTCTCCAGCGGAGCCCTGGCCGGGCTGCGGGTCGCCTTCTTCGTGCTGCCGGGCGTGCTGCTGGCCGCGCGGATCGACCCCTCGGCGCTGGGAGACCACCTGGGCCAGGTCCTGCATCTGCCGGCCCGGCCGGTCGTTGCCGCGGTGGCCGCGCTGCATCGGTTCGAGGGCCTGGGCGAGCACTGGGACCAGCTCGCCCGGATCCGCCGGATCCGCGGGCTGGGGGCGGGAGGTTCCCCGCTGGCTCGTGGGCGCTCAGCCGTGGCGCTCACCTTCGGGCTGCTCATCGAGACCCTGCGTCAGGCCGGCCGGATGGCCGTGGCGATGGAGGCGCGCGGTTTCTCGGCCGCCGTCACCCCGTCAGCCGTGGCACCTTCCTCCGTGGCATCGTCCGCGGTCACCTCTGCCGCTTCCGGCCCTGCCGCCTCTGCCCCCGCTACTTCAGGGGAGGCGGCCCCGGCCCTGCGCCGGACCTGGGCCGAGCCGGCCCTGTGGCGCATCGGAGACTCGCTGATCCTCGCGCTGGGGGTGCTAGTGGCCGTCATACCACTGTTGGTCTCGCGTTAGTCAGGCCCCCCCTGGCCCGGCTTTCGGGTGGCGCTAGTCTGCGAGCCCGGAGAGGTGACCCCTTCCGGCCGCCCAGATGAGCAGGAGTCTCATGTCCCACTTACGCGCACGTCGTCTCACAGGAATCATGGCCGCGGTGCTGGCCGCCGGAACCGGGGTGGTGATGACCGGGGGAATCTCCCAGGCTGACTCGCACGGTTCGCACAGTTCGCACGGTTCGCACGGTTCGCATGGTCCGCACGATTCCACCATGAAGATCCAGGTCCTCTCGTTCAACGACTTCCACGGCAACCTCGAGCCGCCGTCCGGCTCCAGTGGCAGGATCACCACCGGCTACACCCTCACCCCGCCGGCCACCACGCCGGTTGCCACGACCGTTGACGCCGGCGGTGTCGAATACCTCGCCACCCAGCTGCGCAACGCCCGCAAGGGAAACCCCAACTCGGTGACCGTGGCCGCGGGTGACCTGGTCGGCGCTTCACCGTTGCTCTCGGCGGCGTTCCACGACGAACCCACGATCGAGGCCTTGAACAAGCTCGGCCTGGAGGCCAGTGCGGTCGGCAACCACGAGTTCGACGAGGGCTACAAGGAGCTTCAGCGTCTGCAGAACGGCGGTTGCCTGCCCGACGGCGCCGGCCTGAACAACCAGGACTCCTGCGCAGCCGGCAAGTTCAGGGGTGCCAAGTTCAAGTACCTGACCACCAATGTCACGTACGCCGGCACCAAGAAGACCATCCTCCCGCCGTACTGGGTCAAGAACATGAACGGCGCCAAGGTCGGCTTCATCGGCCTGACGCTGAAGGAGACGCCCAGCATCGTCACTGCCGCCGGGGTCGCCGGGCTCGACTTCACCGACGAGGTCGCTGCGGCCAATGCCGTGGTGCCCGTGCTGCGCAGGCAGGGTGTCAAGGCGATCGTCGCGCTGGTCCATCAGGGCGGAACGCCCGCACCGCAGAGCTGGGTCGGTCCGGACGGGAAGACCTACACCGTGGGTTCCACCTACAAGTACACCTGCGCTGAAGGCGGCTCACTGACCGGTGACTCGGCCATCCTGCCGATCGCGGCCAACCTCGACCCGCAGATCGACCTGATCGTCTCGGGCCATACGCACAACCCGTACGTCTGCAACGTGCCCGACCCCAGGGGACAGCAGCGGATGGTCACCTCGGCGTCGTCCTTCGGCCGGCTCTTCACCGAGACCAGCATGACCTACGACCGTCGCACCCAGGACATCGTCCGCAGCTCGGTCAAGGCCAGCAACATGGTCGTATCGCGGGACGTCCCCAAGGCGGCTGACGAGACCTCGCTGATCACCACCTACAAGACCCTGATCGCGCCGATCGCGAACAAGGTGCTGGGCACGATCTCCGCAACGCTTACTCGGTCGTATGCGGGCGAGTCCACCCTCGGCGACCTGATCGCCGACGCACAGGTCAACGACCCATCCGTGGTCACCGGTGGTCAGACTCCGGTCGTCGCGTTCATGAACCCCGGCGGGATCAGGGCTGACCTGGCCTTCGGCAAGACGGATCCGCCGGAGAGCGTCGATGGCATCGTTCGCTACGAGGAGGCGTTCACCGTGCAGCCGTTCAACAACTACATGGTCTCGATGAATCTGACTGGCGCCGACATCTGGAGCCTCCTGGGGCAGCAGTGGTCGGGCAGCAATGCCGGCACCAATACCAAGTTCCTCCAGGTCAGTAATGGCCTGCACTACACGGTGACGGGCGTCGGCACCGCGAGGACTGTCACGGCGCTTAGCATCCAGGATCCGGTCACCAAGAACTACGTTCCGGTGGCCAACGACGGCACCGCGTCGTACCGCATCGTGACGAACAACTTCCTCTCCGATGGCGGCGACAACTTCGCGGCGTTCAAGAACGGCACCGGCAAGTACTTCGGCGGCCTCGACATCGACGGCTTCGCGGCCTACCTGCCGACGGTGTCGCCGTACAGCCCGCTGCCGCTGGACCGGATCACCCAGCAGTAGGTACTGAGCAGCAAGGAGTCATCGCAGCACGGTCCCTCATGCACAGGGGCTCGCGCCGCAGATCGCCCGGAACAGGCCGGTCTGCGGCGCGAGCCATGTTCTGCCCCTGTCCAGCCCCGCAGGCAGGGCGACCGGTCCGCATAGAGTCCTCTCATGGCTCCACACGTCATCTTCATCCACGGCATGTACCTCAACGGGCAGAGCTGGCAACCGTGGATCGACCGGTTCACCGCGGCGGGGTTCACCTGCACGGCGCCCAGCTGGCCTTATCACGAGGGTGACCCACGCGAGCTGCGCTCGAAGGTCGACGCCTGGCTCTGCACGCTGACCTTCGAGGCTGTCAGCGAGCGCTACAAGAGGATGCTCGACGACCTCCCCGAACGCCCGATCCTGGTCGGCCACTCGATCGGCGCTCTGGTCGTGCAGCGGCTGGTCAGTGATGGGTACGGTATCGCCGGGGTCGCGATCAGCTCAGCGCCGCCGCCCGGGGTGATCTCGTTCAGTCCCCACTTCGTGCGGGCCAACTTCCCGCACATCAACCCGCTGGCCGGCAGCAGGCCGGTGTTCATGACCCCCAAGCGGTTCCACTACGCCTTCTGCAACACCCTCACCCGCGAGGCCAGCGACCAGGTCTTCCAGCGGTTCGTGGTCCCGGAGAGCCGCAAGGTGCCACGCAGCGCCCTCGGGCATGCCGCCAAGATCGACTTCGATGCGCCGCACGCGCCGCTGCTGTTCCTCACCGGGGACCAGGACCACCTCACCCCGGTCGGGATGGTGCGGCGCAACGCCGGCCGGTACAACGCCGACCAGGGCAAGGTCGACTACCGGGAGTTCGAGGGGCGCTCGCACTACATCTGTGGCGAGCCGGGCTGGGAAGAGGTCGCGGACGCTGCCATCGGCTGGGTCTGGCACTAGTCCGGCGGGGGCAGCACGCCCTCAGGGTCAAGGTGCGGCAGGATCCGGTCGAGCCACCGGGGGAGCCACCAGTTGTTGTTGCCGAGCACGAACATGAAGGCCGGGACCAGCACGAGCCGGACGATGCTGGCGTCGATCACCACGGCCGAGGCCAGACCCACGGCGAGCATCTTGACCACGACCGTCGTCGAGGCGACGAACGAGGCGAAGACGGCCACCATGATCAGCGCGGCACAGGTGATCACCCGGGCCGTGGAGGCCAGCCCGGCGGCGACCGCGCCGGCCGAGTCGCCGGTGGTGTGCCAGGCCTCCTGGATCCGGGAGAGCAGGAAGATCTCGTAGTCCATCGAGAGCCCGAAGACGATCGCGAACATCATCATCGGGACGTAGGACTCGATCGGCACGTTCTCGGTCAGCCCGGTCAGGCCGGCGCCCCACCCCCACTGGAAGACCGCAACGAGCACGCCGTAGGCCGCCCCGATCGAGATCAGGTTCAGCAGGGCGGCCTTGATCGCCAGGGGCACGCTGCGGAAGGTGACCAGGATCAGGATCAGCGCGGTCAGCACCACCACGCCGATGATCAGCGGCAGCCTGCTGATGATCGTGTTCTGGAAGTCGAGCTGGGCGGCCGCGCTCCCGGCCACGTAGCCCCTGGTGCCGCTGTCCTTCAACGCGTCCGGCAGCGTGGTGTCGGTGAGCGTGCGGAACAGGCCGGCGGTCACGGCGTCCTGGGGCCCGGTGGCGGGCTGAACCGAGCCGACCAGGATCGCGCCGTCCGGTGAGGGCTTGAGCGCGCTGGTGCGGGCGACCCCCGGCGTCGCCGCCAGCGCCCGCTGGGTGGTCTGCGCGAGGTCGGTAGCCGGGGTGGTGGAGCCGGCCAGATCGACCACGATGGTGAAGCGGCCGTTGGCGCCCGGCCCGAACCCCTGGTCGATCAGGTCGTAGGCGCGCCGGTCGGTGAAGCTGGTCGGGTCGGCGCCGTCGTCGACATGCCCCAGCCTGATCGAGAACAGCGGGATGGTGAGCACTGCCAGCACGGCCAGCCCGCCGGCCAGGAAGGCCCAGGGGCGGCGCTGGACCCGGGCGGCATACCGCTGCCAGCCATCCCCGGACCCCGATCCGCCCTGCCTGGACACAGGGGCTTCGGCGACCGGGCGCCGGACGGCGTACCGGTCTATCTGCGCTCCGATCAGGCCCAGTCCGGCCGGGACCAGGGTGAGCGCCCCGGCGGCGGCGACCACGACGGTGAACACCGCGGCAAAGCCGAGCTGGCCGATGAAGGTGATCCCTGAGGCGTACAGCCCGAGCAGGGCGATCGACACCGTGGCTGCCGCGATCAGCACGGACTGGCCGCTGGTCGCCACCGTGCGACCGGACGCCGCCACCGGGTCGGCGCCGTCCATGATCTGCTGCCGGAAGCGGGTGGTCAGGAACAGGGCGTAGTCGATGCCGACGCCGAGCCCGATCATCAGGGCGAGGGTGGGAGCCGCCGTCCCGAACGAGATCACGCCGGCGACCAGGGCCAGGATGCCCGACCCGATCACCACCGAGACCACTGCGGTGACCAGTGGCAGCACCGCCCCGATCACGCTGCCGAAGCCGATCAGCAACACGATGATGGCCACGGCGAACCCGATCAGCTCGGAGGTGCGGTCGTTCGGTGGCGGCCGGGTCAGCTCGTCCAGGGCGCCGCCATACTCCACCTGGACCCCCGCGGCCCGGGCCGGTGCGACGGCTGTGTCCAGCCGGGTCAGGTAGTCCGTCCCGAGGGTCTTGGGCCGCGAGTCGAACTGCACCGTCGAGTATGCCGTCCGGCCGTCAGCCGAGATCGTCGGCGGGGACGTGGTGAACGGATCGGAGGCGGACAGCACATGCGGCAGACCGTTGATGGCCGCGACGCTCTGCTCGAGCGGCTTCTGGCTGGCGCTCAGCGAGCCGCTGCCGGCGTGGAAGACCACCAGGCCCGAGGCGCCCGCGACGGCGGGCTCGTGCGCGGTCAGCAGCGCGGCCCCGGTGGTGGACTGGGTGTTCGGCAGGTCGATGTCGTCGCTGAAGGTGCCGCCGGCCACCTGCCGGCCGGCCACCGTCAGCACCAGCACGGCCAGCCAGATCCCGAGGACCAGCCAGGGACGCCGGGCACAGGCAGAACCGAGCCGGGCCAGCCGCCCGGGACCCGGCGCGGACGGGCCCGACGGGCCTGAGCCGGAGACCGCAGACGATGGGGGCACACCACAGTCCACCAGATCGTGGTCGCCACCGGTGCTCCCAGCCCGCACCTGATGTACGGCGAGGCCGGATCTTCGTGACATCCGGCCTCGCCTGGCTCCGGCTGAGATCTCAGGGCTGAGCTCCGGGGGGTCAGATCTGGCGTTCGGGGGACGGTGGCGTCGTGCGTCAGTGATGATGAGGGAATCCCGCCGGTGTTGGCAGAAGGGATCTCCGGTGCGCGCATTGTGGTCCAGGGCAGCGCCGACGCTGAGGTGGTCGGCGGCACTTGCCGCGGTCGCGGTTGCCCTGGCCTGCCTGACCCTGGTCCGCCGTGGAACCCTCACCGGAGGCAACCTCGCCCAGGACCTGCAGTGGCCCCTGCTGGTGCTGGCCTTCGCGGCCGGCCTGCTGGTGGCTCCGGCGATCCAGCCGGGGAGACGGCCGGCGCGGCGTGAGGCGACCCCTGCCGTCAACGAGGCTGCCCGCCTGCTGCAACGCCTGAGCGACCTCGCGGGCCTGCTCGAGAGCGGCTTCGACGCGCCGGCCGCCGCGGAGCTGATCGTGAATGACGTGAAGCGCCAGATCTCCGGCTGCCGGATAGCGGTCCTGGTGGGAGTCGGTTCCGAGCCCGCCGTTCCCCTCGCGCTGCGCGGCATCGACCGCATCCCCTGGCCGAGTCCGACGACATCCGACTCCGTGATAGGCAGGGTGTGGCGGGCCGGTGTCGCCGAGGCCGGGCTGTGGAGCTCGGAGCACGAGGAGAGGGCGATCGCCGCCGCCCCGCTGCTGGACTCGGACGGCGCCCGGATCGGCATCGTGGTCATCGACAGGTTCGCTTTTGCCCCCTTCGCCGCCGCGGACGTCCTCGCGCTGGTTGAGGTAGCCGATGGCCACAGCGCAGACCTGGACGTGGCACTGATGTTCGCTGCGCTGCGCCAGCAAGCCGCCTTCGAGGAGCGCGAGCGCCTGGCCCGCGAGATGCATGACGGCATCGCGCAGGAGCTCGTCGCGCTCGGGTACAGCCTGGACGCGACCCGCAGCCAGGCCACCACCCTGGCTCCGCAGTTCCTGCCGGCGCTGGTGGAGGTGCGCGAGGACCTGTCCCGGGTGCTCGCCGACCTGCGCCTTCGTATCGCCGACCTGCGTCTGGCGATGCGCCCCGACCAGGGCCTTGGCGCGGTGGTCGGCGCCAGGCTCCAGCAGTTCGGCGCCGCGACCGGGCTCACCGTGGGCCTTCAGCTGAGCGAGTCACCATACCGGCTCCCGGCACATCTCGAGACGCTGATCTACCGGCTGGTCCTGGACGTTCTGAACGACGCCCGGGGTGCCCGCGGTGCCAGCTACGTCAGGGCGAGCCTGGTCGTCAACGCCCCGCAGGCCTGGCTGCGGGTGACCCATAACGGCCGGTCCCGGCTGGCTGCCGACTCCTTCCGGGAGCATCCCCTGGTCGCCGAGGGCGCCACCATCGATGTCGAGCCCGACAGCATCAGCGGGGTCACCGTGAGCCTGGCCCTGATCGAGCCGTGGCCCAGCCACCTGCCGTATCTGGTCCCCGACCGGATGCGTCTCATCCGCTGACCCGCCTTCGGCGACCGCACCGGGTTGCCCACCGCCGGCGTCCACTCGGCCTCCGCTGGCCAGGGTCAGTGGTCACCTGCGGCCGCTGACCCGTCCCGCCAGGCATGGCGTGAGCCTGAATCACGACCTTGGACCAGATGTCGCCAGACACTCCAGCTCAAGCGTGCCGTCGCCGTCCACAGACGCCTGAGTGGTGCGAGGACGCGGGGGGCTTCTGATCGCGGTGCCGCTGCGGCGTCTCGTCAGCTCAGGTGGTCGGCTGCCTGCACGAAGCGGTAGCCGGCGCCCTCGAGCGCGGGCAGGGCGGAACGAAGACCGGCAGCGGTGCCACGACCCGGGTGGTTCATGTGCGAGATGACGATCGACCCCGGCCGGACCGCGCCCAACGCCCGGGCGACCTGCCGGGGGGTGAAGGTGGCCCCGCCGTCGCCGTTGACCTCGAAGCCGATGACCTGCTCGCCGAGGTCACGCACTATCCGGGTCGCCACGTCGTCGTAGTAGGCCGTGCCCGAGCGGAAGAGACGCACCGGATGGCCGAGCAGCCGATGGAGCTTGCGCGCGTTCCCGTCGACCTCGTCGTAGACCTCGCCCACGTCCCTGGTGCCACGGATGCCGTATGCCGACCGGCCGCGGACTGACAGCGGCCGATGGCGCGTGCCGTGGTTGCCGATGGCGAACAGGGGGTCGGCTGCTAGCTCACTGAAGACGCCTGGGTTGGCGTCGATCCACCGGGCGTTGACGAACAGCGTGGCCGGGATCTGCTTCCGGCGCAGGAGCTCGATCAGTGCGGCGTCATAGCCATTGCCTCCCGGGCCACCGCAGGCGTCGAGGGTCAGGGCCAGGACCTTGCCGGCGCCGCGAAGCCGGGTGACCACCCCGGGAACGTCCAAACCCCACGCCGTGGGTGCGATCGCGGCATACCGTGCCTCGATTTCGCGGCGGGTCACCCTGGCAGCCGGACCGGAACCGGGCTGCGCCGAGCCGGTGCTGGGCGCCAGGACAGCCGGGGTGGCTGGGCCGATGGTGGGCTGCTCGCTGGCCGGAGCGGTCGCTGTGCTGATGTTCGGCGGGATCGGCGCGGCCACCGGCGCGGCCACCGGGGCGGTCCCGCCGGCCCGCGGATCAGGGGCCCGGACAAAACAGGCTGACAGCAGGGCGCCCACACCGGCCGCCAGCACCGCGCGCCGCCCGATCGACATTGGCACTCCCGTCCGGTGACCCGGGGCGGGTCGCTGTTGATTGTCGCGTCTCAGCGTATGGTGCGCAGCGGCGGGCGCCACCGCCCTGCGCAGACACGGGAGCACGTGGGGGGTGTCCCACGTGGTCTCGGCAGGTGAGAATGCAGTGTGAGCCACTGGGTGCTTCACGTCGACCTCGACCAGTTCATCGCTGCGGTCGAGCTGCTGCGCCGGCCCGAGCTCCGCGGGCGCCCGGTGGTCGTCGGCGGCGATGGCGACCCGACCAAGCGTGGGGTGGTCAGCACCGCGTCCTACGAGGCCCGTGAACACGGCGTGCACTCCGGGCTTCCGCTGCGGACAGCGGCCCGGCGCTGTCCGGACGCGGTGTTCCTGGCTGTCGACCGGGAGCTCTACGAGGCTGCCTCGGCCAGTGTGATGGCGACGCTTCAGGAGGTCGATGCCGTGGTCGAGGTTCTCGGCTGGGACGAGGCCTTCCTGGGGGTGCAGACCGACGACCCGGAGGCGCTGGCCCGGGCGATCCAGCAACGGGTCCGGGCGGCCACCGCTCTCGACTGCAGTGTGGGCATCGGCCAGAACAAGCTGCAGGCCAAGCTGGCCACCGGCTTCGGGAAACCGGCCGGGGTCTTCCGGCTGACCGGCGAGTCCTGGTTTGCGGTGCTCGGCGACAAGCCGACGGACGCGCTGTGGGGTCTCGGTTCCAAGACGGCCAGACGACTGCGGGGGCTGGGGATCGGCACGGTTCTCGAGCTCGCGCAGGCCTATCCGCAGGCTCTGGCTTCGGCGATAGGCCCCGCGACCGGTCCGTGGCTGGTACGGCTGGCGCAGGGGCGGGGCAGCTCGACGGTAACGAGTGCGCCCTACGTGGCCCGTTCACACAGCCGTGAGGTGACTTTCCAGGAAGACCTGCGGGACTGGGACCAGGTACGCCGCGAAGTCACCGCTCTGGTCCGGCGGGTGGCCGAGGATGTCACCCGTGAGCAGCGCCGCGCCGTCCGTGTCGTGATGAAGGTGCGTTACGCGCCGTTCATCACCCGCACGCACAGCCGGGCGCTGGCAACGCCGTCCGCAGACGCGGCGGCGATCGAGGAGTCCGCACTGGCCGCACTGGGGGACTTCACCTCGCGCGAGCCGGTCCGGCTGCTGGGTGTGCGGGCCGAGCTCGAGCGCTGAAGCCCAAGCCCAGCTCCGGCCGATCGCCCCCCCGCCCGATCAGCGAGGCGAGCACCAGAGGTATCGCGTCAGGGTTGTTTCGAGGCCGGGACGTCGACCCGGATCTCGGCGCCGAGGCGGGCGTCGCCGACCAGCTGCAGGGCGTCGCCGGACCAGAACTTGCCGGGGTCGTAGTAGTTCGTCGGGCGGTTCCCGGCCAGCAGCCCCATCCCCTGGTAGGTGCCGGCGACCACCTCAGCACAGTAGGTCGACTCCACCGGGGCTGCCCTGCCCACCCGGCCACGGAGCCAGCGGCCGGCCAGGCTCGCCGCGGCGGGGAACGGGGTGCCGTTCATCCGCGCGACGGTGCGCAGCAGCGAGTCCTCCATCTCACGGGTGACCGGGGAGTCGAGCTGTCGCAGCCAGGCGTGCTGGTTGTACCGGTTGGTCCACTGCTCGACCGCTGACCGAAGGTCATGCAGCTGGGCGCCGCGATGATGGTCGCCGGTCCACACGTCCAGCAGGCCCCGGCCGAGCTCGGCGTGCCACAGCAACGGCGGCAGATCGTCCAGGACGACCGCCATGCCGACGTGGTTGACGGGGGCGTTGGTGACCGCCCGGATAGCGTGGTCTGCGGTGGACTTGCCGCGGAACAGCCACAGGTCGCCGGTGCGGGTCAGCTCGACCGCCGCATCAAGGCTCAGCACTGCGTCATTGACCACCGTTGTCATTCACCACCGTTGTCATCCGGCCACTGTCTCATCGGCCACTGCCTCATTCGCCACTGCCTCCGGCATTGCGACATCCACTGAAGGGTCTTCTGCTCATGAACCTCTGGAAGGTTATCGGTCTGGCCGGGGTGGCCGGCGTCGCGGCCGCCGGTGTCATCGTCGCCCGCGAGCAGAGGCAGCGGACGCAGGTGGCCCCCGAGGAGTTGCGGGCCCGGCTTCATGAGCGGCTGGAGCAGATTCCCACGACGCCGGCTCCCGCGGGACCGGCTCTCGGCACGGCTCCGGGCGTCCCGGCCGGCGCAGCGGAACGCCGGAGGTGGATCCCGCGACGGCGCCGGACTAGCGCCGACCCGGCCCGCCGGAGGTGGATCCCGCGACGGCGCCGGACTGGCGCTGACCCGGCCCGCTGAGCAGCGCTTCGTCGTCAAGATCTGACCGCAGGTAGGTCTGCGGTCACCGCTCCGGATCGACGTCCAGCCCCAGCTCCAGGGCGATCTCGGCGAGTCGGGCGCGCTTCTGGTTCTGTGGGAGGTTTTCGATGCCGAACTTGTGGAAGAGCACGCGCAGATGGGTTTTCACCGCGTCGAGGCTCAGGAACAGCTCCCCGGCGATCTGCTGGTTGCTCGCCGGGCTGGCGTAAGGATGTCCGTCCTGGTAGGGCCGGCAGAGCGCGACCAGGATCGAGCGCTGCGCCCCGGTCAGGCGGGCGACGGCAGGCAGCACGGCGCCGACAACGGTCTGCGGGCTCGCGGTCTGTGGCGGGGCGCAGAACGTCAGGACGGTCTGCCCGGTCCTGATCTTGTCCCGGTCGCGCAGCCTCGCGCGGTGTGCCAGCCTGCGACCGTTGAGGAAGGTGCCGTTGCGGGAAAGCCCGTCGTCGACGATCGTCCACAGGCCGGCGACCCGCTCCAGCTCTGACGCCGCACCGGCCATCCCGGCCTGGGCCACCTCGGACATGTCAGCCTCCCACCCCTGAGCCTGCCCTCTGGACTCGCCGGCGTCCATGATCTCGGCCCCACGACGAGGCAGGCGTCAAGGGCGGGGAAGGTGTCAACGGCTAGCTGCTAGCGGGGCATCAACGGCAGGGTGGGCGAACACCGCACTTGGGTGGCTTCTACCCGGTGCTGCGCCGCGAGACGGTGATATCGGGAGAGTCCAGCCAGGACCCCCCGAGATACCGGGAGAAACAGGCGAGAACCGGTCGTCACGACATCCGGGGCAACCTCCCACCATTCGGCGCAGGTCGGACCTACCGTGAAATGTTCCCGGTTGTGCAGAGCAGCGACCAGGACCGATCGACCTGGAGACAGGGAAGGATGATCATGAACGCAGTCATGCAGGAGACGGCAGCACCCAGGATCAGCGTGCCCGCCGGAGAGGCGCAGTCTGACTTCTCGCAGAGATACTCCAGGGGCGAGCTTGAGGAGATGGACTCCCGCGAGCTCCTCGACGGATACGCCGAGTGATTCCCCGGAACCGGACTCCCCCGCCCCTCACTGAAGAGAATCGCCGTGCGGGGCAGCCGCACCGCGCTTATCTGGTCACGGCCGGCGCCACCGTGGTGTCGGTCGCCAGCGGCGCGCTGGCGGCGGCGGGGGTGGC
>JBBRZQ010000006.1:0-68611 GCA_038236535.1 Actinomycetales bacterium | reverse complement strand
CCTACTTCGGGGTGGACCCGTCGATCGCGGACCGCCTGCCTGAGCTGCAGGAAGCAGATGTGCGGTTCGAGGACGACTTCCGGGCTCCGGCGCCGACCCCGGCGGACGGTCTGCTCAAACCGCACGACGAAGGCAGCTTCGAGGTGCGCTTCGGTCCAGACGACCGAGTCGGGCCCCTGGTCCTGAAACAGCGCGGGCTGGCCGCCATGATCAACGCGACGGCCGCGACCTCCGCCGCCAGAGTCCTGCTGGGCTCCGCGTTTCGCGAGGCCGCCGCCGTGGCAGCCCTGCAGCGGGTCGAACCGCCCTTCGGCCGCGGTGAGGTCATCGATGCCGGCGGGCAGCCGCTGGAGCTCGTGCTGGTCAAGAACCCGGCCGGCTTCACCGTCGCCCTGAGCACCTACGGCAGCACCCCGGTCACCACGATGGTGGCCATCAATGACGACTACGCCGACGGCCGCGACGTGTCCTGGCTGTACGACGTGAGCTTCGAGTCGTTGCGTGGCAGGGGAGTGGCGATCACCAGCGGTGTCCGCGCCTACGACATGGCCCTGCGGCTGCAGTACGACGAGGTGGCCGTGGCGCAGGTCGAGCCCGATCTGGACGTCGCCCTGGAACGATTCCTCACGGAGTACCGGCACGAGCCCAAACGCCTCTTCTGCACCTACACCGCGATGATGGCCTTGCGCCGCAACCTGGCCGGGCGATACGGCCTGGCCAAATTCGGAGAGGAGGCCAAGCCATGAGCAGCCACCCGGGCGGTAGCCAGCAACACAGCAAGGGCCAGATCAAGATCGTCCATATCTATCCGCGCGAGATGAGCATCTACGGCGATCTGGGCAACACCCGCTGCCTGGCCAGCCGCCTGCGCTGGCACGGATACGAACCGCTGGTCCACCAGCACCACCCGGGCAACGATTTCCCGACGGATGCGCACCTCGTCCTCGGCGGCGGCGGCCAGGACAGCGGTCAGGCGCGGGTTCAGGACGACCTGGCCCACAACGCCGACGTTCTGCGGGCGCTGGCGGCGCTCGGCACCCCGATGCTGATGATCTGCGGCATGTACCAGCTCTTCGGCAACGCGTTCATCACCCTTGAGGGCGAGCGGCTGCCGGGGATCGGCGTTCTCGACGTGACGACCCAGGGCAACGCGAAGCGGATGATCGGGCCGGTCGTCCTGGACACGGCGTACGGCGATCTGGTCGGCTACGAGAACCATTCCGGCTCAACCGAGCTCGGCCCGGGGCAGCGGCCCTTCGGCACGGTGAAGTCGGGCATGGGCAACAACGGGAACGACAGGACTGAGGGCGCGGTCACCGGCAACGTGTTCGGGTCCTACCTGCACGGTCCCATCCTGCCGGCCAACCCCCCGTTCGCTGACGCCCTGATCAGGCTGGCCGTCGAGCGCGCGCTGGGCGAGCCCTTCGTGCCGGGGGACGTCAACGACGAGATCGCGGACCAGGCCCGCCTGCGCCAGGTGCGCCGGCTCCTCGGCTGAGGTCAGCCGGCCCGGGGCCCGCGGGGCTGGCCATCATGGCCTGGTGGATCGGGGTCGACGAAGCTGTCTGTCGGGGCTGTCTTCTCCGAGATGGCCCAGCCGGCAAAGGCGAGCGCCCCCAGGGGTACTTCCATCACGTGCGTATAGAGCGAGAACAGCACCGTGCCCGAGAGCGTCAGCGCAGGGTCAGCGCCAAAGGCGACGAGCACGGCGACCGCCCCGCCTTCGGTGACTCCGACGCCACCGGGGGTGATACCGATGGCCGAGAGCAGTCGTCCCACGGCGTACGCCGCGAACATGTGCGAGAACGTCATTCGAAGCCCGACCACGTGCAGGCTCTGCCAGAAGAGCACGTAGAAGACCGCGAAGTACCCGATCAGCCCGAAGGTCATCTTGACCCATCCGTGCCGGACCACGTGGACCATGCGCACCCGCTGGTCGGTGATGAACTCGTCGAAGGCCACCTCGTGGATAGACGAGAACCGTCGGTGCAGCGGGCGCAGCGCCCGGTTGAGGGCCCGGCCGATCGACCGGGTGACCCGCTCGCTGGCGAGGGCAGCGACGAACAGGGCCAGCAGCGCCAGACCTGCGGCCGCGCCGATCAGCCCGCCACGGATGACCGAGAGCGGCATGTTGCCCCCGGCTACCAGCAGGGCGATCAGGGCGCTCACCGGAAGGATCATCCGGGCCAGGATGTTCCAGACGCCGGTGACCACGATGGAGGTCGAGATGGCCCGCCTGGAGAACCCCCAGGACCGGAACGCCGCATAGGTGACCGCCACCCCCGCCGCGCCTCCGCCCGGAAAGAAGTTGCCGGCGGAGGATCCGCAAAGGTTCACGATGAGCGCATGAAGGTGCCGCAGCCCGGGAAGGGACCCGGTGAGCGTGAAGGTGTAGCACCAGAGTCCGAGACACATGAGGGCATACAGGATCAGGACCGAGCCGAGGCCCACGTGGCTGAGGGTGTGGAACACCGCGCTCCAGGTGGTCCCGGCGACCCTGGGCAGCCACCAGACCACGAGCACGATCGCCAGCACGACGCCGAGGACCCCCTGGACGAGCTGTTTGCGGCTCGGTCGCCACAGTCTGCCCACCCCCGGGGAAGTCGGGCCAGCCGGGGAAGCCGGGCCAGTCGGGCCAGTCGGGCCAGTCGGGCCAGTCGGGCCAGTCGGGCCATTGCCGCTCACGGCTTCACCCCCCGGTGTCGTCACGCCAGATCGGCGAACACGTCGCGAGCAACGGACGTGCCTGGGGGGTGGGCCGGGTCGACGAACCACTCCCGGCCGAAGACCAGGTCATACAACGGTCGCGGGATACGCAGGAAGGCGGCCAGGGTGCGGTCTGCTCCGCGGTCCGCGGTGGCCTGCGACGCGTGGGCCCGCATCGAGGCGCGTTTGGCGGCCGTGTAGCGGAAGACGTTGACCCGGTGGGTGATGTCGGACCGGGGGCTGAAGGCGCGTTCGAAGGTGGTCGGGTCGAACGCGGCCGGGAACCGGTAGACCCTGCCGGCCAGGGCCACCGCCCGGCAGATCGTGTCCCGGGGCACTGTCGCGTACAGCACCCGGGGAGTCCGGGCCAGCTGCGCTGCCAGCACCGCGACCTGGTGGGCCTTCACATGGTCGCGATGTCCGTAGCCGCCGTTCGGGTCGTAGGTCAGCAGCACGTCCACCGACTCCTCGATCAGGATGTCGGCGAGGCGCCCGGCCGCCGACTCGACCGCCACCCTGATGAACCGGGTCTGTTCGACGGGGTCATCCAGGGTCTGCGGCCCCAGGCCGCTGTCGGCATAGCCGAGGTACTCCACCCGGGCCACGCCCAGCGCCCGGGCGCTGGCCCGCAGCTCGTCCAGGCGTCGCTCACCGAGCCGGCCGTCGGCGGCGAAGCTGCTGGCGGCCAGGCCCTCGTTGCCGTCGGTCGCCACGACCAGGATGACCCGGTGCCCCTGTGCTGCGGCGCGAGCCATCGTCCCGGCGGTCAGCAGTGACTCGTCGTCGGGGTGCGCGTGGAAAGCCAGCAGCGTGTGCGACATCAGGCCCCATCCTGTCTCATGCGAGGCTGGGTTCCGTGAAGATCGCGATGCTGTCTGACTGTTATCTGCCGCGCCTGGGCGGAATTGAGGTGCAGGTGCATGACCTGGCTTCCCGCCTGACCGCTCGCGGGCACCAGGTCGTGGTGTTCACGGCAACCCCTGGCAGCCGTGGCGAGCGTGGCGGGTTCGTCGACCGCATCGACTCTGTCGAGGTCCACCGGCTGGCGCTCCGGCTGCCATTCGAGCTGCCGGTGAACCCTCTGGCCCCGGGCCTGCTGCGCGAGAGGCTGGCCGGCGGGGGGTTCGACGTCGTCCACGTGCAGATGGGTGTGGTGAGCCCTTTCGCCGCCGACTGCACCCGCGTCGCCATCGAGCTGGGCCTGCCGACCGCGATGACCTGGCACTGCATGCTGGGTCCGTACGAGCGGTTCTTCCGGGCCGCCGGATACGTCCGCCGCTGGGCCACCAGCGGCGTGGTGATGAGCGCCGTCTCGACGGTGGCCGCCGAGCCGCTGCGGCGTGTCGTGGGCTCCGCCGGGGTGGTCAGCGTGTTGTCCAACGGTATCGATGTCCAGAGATGGGCGACGAGTCCTGACCAGGCGCCCGTGCGAGAGCCGGGGGACAGCGTGCGGGTGGTCTCGGCGATGCGGCTCGCTGCCCGCAAGCGGCCGTTGCCGTTGCTGCGCACCATGGCCCGGGTGCGCTCGCTGGTCCCGGCGGAGATCGGGATCCGGGTGGAGATCTTCGGTGATGGCCCTGATCGTGGCCGGCTCGAACGGTTCGTCGCCGCTCATGACATGGGCGGTTGGGTCGCACTGCCGGGCAGGGTGACCCGCGAAGAGCTGCGACTCAGGTATGCCGGGTCCGACATCTTCGTGTCGCCCGCGCCCCTGGAGTCGTTCGGGATTGCCGCGCTGGAGGCGCGCACCGTGGGGCTGCCGGTGGTGGGGCGCCGGGGCAGCGGGGTGCAGGAGTTCGTCAGGGACGGGTTGAACGGGTACCTCGCGTCCGGCGACAAGGCGATGGCCAGCTCACTGGCCCGGCTGATCTGCGACCCGCAGCTCCTCGCGTCGATGACGGCATACAACCGTCGTACTGCTCCTGAGCAGTCGTGGGAGGCGATCCTGGACGGAGCGGAGGCAGAGTACGCCCGGGCCATCGCCGTATCGCAGGCCGTCCAGGGGGTTGCGCTCTGAGGGCCGGGCGTATCCCGGGGTCCCGGCTCCTGGTGCTCGGGGTCGACGGGCAGGGTGCTGAGGTCGCCCGGCTGGCACTGGCTCACGGGGACGACCCGATCATGCTGCTCGGACGGCACGGCTGGCAGGCGGGTGCGGTCAGCGATGTGGCGCGGCACCCGGTTGACACACACGTGCTGACAGTGACCTTCAGGGTCGAGCCCCTGGTGGCCGGGGGTGGTGCTGTCGCCGGCCGGCAGAGGACATTCGAGCCGCGGGGGCCGGGTCGCGACGACGACCTGGTCACTCTCGAGGGCGAGGTGGCGCGGCGACATCAGCGGGTGGCTGCGTACGCCGTGGTCACCAGCTCGCGCGGGGTCCTGATGACGCAGTTCTCCGACCGGACCAACGCGCCGGGCCAGTGGGGACTTCCCGGCGGTGGTCTCGAGGTGGGCGAGGCGCCTGACCTGGCCGTGCTGCGCGAGGTGTGGGAGGAGAGCGGCCAGGTGATCGAGTCGCGCGAGCTCGCGCTGATCACCACGAGCCACTGGCTCGGCCGCGCTCCGGCCGGTCAGCTCGAGGACTTCCACGCAGTCCGGGTCATCTACCGGGCGGCCTGCCCCGAGCCAACCGAACCGGTGGTCCACGACGTCGGCGGCACCACGGCGTCTGCCGCCTGGGTGCCGCCGGCCGACCTCGATCTGCTCGCCCTCACGACCGGCTGGCGATCGATCCTTCACGAGCTGGCAGTCCTGCGGGACAAGGCTGCCCGGTCAGGAGTCGTCACGCCGCCGGACGAGGCCGATGGCCCCGATGGCCACCATCACGATGCCCAGCCCGACGATGGTGCCCGGCCCCAGTCGTGACCAGTCGACGCGCAGGTCCATCGTCTCCCTGGCGATGACCAGGCCGGCCAGGAAGATGGCGACCAGCCCGGCGAGGATGGCCGAGGCGTTGGGTCCGCGCGGGCGCGCGGGCGCCTTGACCGCGTCCTGGATCGGGCTGCCGGCCGGTTTCGGCTCCCTGGGTCCGGTCGGGCCTGATCCGGTCGGGGCCGAGGCTTTTGCTGAGGTGCTGTCGCTGTAGTCCATCGTCCTACTCCTTCACCACGGTGATCTGCCCGATGCCGACTCCGGCATTGACCACGACTTCGGTGGGGCCGACGCCGACGACGACCGACCTTGACACGTCTGAACCGCCCTGACCGCTGCCGCCCCGGTCGCCCGGCAGGAGGATCTCGCCGAGGCTGACGTGACTCACCACCTTGACGTTCAGGCCAGGCGGCACGATCACCTTCAGCTCGCCGACCCCCACGTAGGCAGGGATGGTGGTCGGCGTGGCGACCGGGGCCGGGACCAGAGTCGTGCCGGCACTCTGACCGGCCAGGCTGCTGAGGTCCAGCACGCCGTTGCCGATCCCGAGCTGGTAGTCATGGCCGTTGGCGGCGGCCACCGACGTCGGTGTCCAGACCGCATCCCCGATCCGTCCGTTGACGTGGATCCCTGAGGGGATGACGCTGCTCGTCCACGCGCTGAGCGCCAGGACGACCGCCACGAAGGCTGCGAAGCCGGTCCGCCAGCCGGCCACCCCGAGCCCGACCATCAGCAGGCCGGTGGCCGCCAGTGATCCAGCCAGGGCGATCGCCGTGTGGTCACCGGTCCAGGCGTAGGTGTTGCCGGACCAGAGCAGGGAGCCGTAGGTCGCCAGGGCTAGCCCGAGGGTGAACATCGCCATCAGCAGCCCACCCGACCGACGACGCAGCTTGGTGACGGCGGGTGCCCGCGGGGGCACCGGGCCACGCGGAGGCAGAGTGCCCTGCGGCACGCCCTGTCCTTGCGGGAACCCCGGGGTGCCCTCCCACTGCCTCCGGTTCGGTCCCTGCGGCAGGACCTGGGTCTGCGGGGAACCCTGGCCTTGCGGCAGGACCTGGGTCTGCGGGGAGCCCTGGCCTTGCGGCAGGACCTGGGTCTGCGGGGAGCCGGCGCTTCCTGCAGCCGGCGACGGGCCGGCCATCGGGCTGCCGGTGGTCGGGCTGCCGCCCTGCTGGGCCCGCACCCGCTCGTCGGCGTCGTGACCAGAGCCCGACCGCTTGACCAGCCACCAGATGAGCAGGCCGGTGAAGAAGACGCCCCACGGGAACCCCCAGCCGGAGTGGCCGCTCCACCAGGGACCATCGAAGGCCGAACCCCCGAAGAGGGCCAGCGCGGCGAGGATGATCACCACGATGGAGCCGCCGTCGGCGTCGCGCAGCGCCCGTTGCGCCACGATCTCCTCGCGGTCGTTCGGGAGCAGTGCCCAGCCGACGAGGTAGATGGTGATCCCGGCACCCCCCAGCAGGGTGAGCAGGACGAAGCCCGCACGGACGATCACCGGATCGACGCCGAGCCGGTCGGCGAGGCCCGAGCACACGCCGGCGATCCACTTTTCATCGGTGCGGCGCCGGAGGCCGATGCCACGCAAGGTCGAGAAGAACCTGTCCATCCCCGTTTGCAGGCCGGAGTTGCCCTGTTCGTTCATGCTCTGATTCTTGGCTCCCCGATGGCTGAGCACCATCGGGGATAACCCTGATCTCACCCTGAGATCGTCTTGTCAGGGCCTCTGCCGGCCCGGATGTGGGCGAGGATGGACCTTGTGCCCACGCCATACGAGCTACCTCAGCCGGCAGGTCGCCCTGTGGCGCGCCGCCCGGTTCACCGGATGGCGCGCCCGGTCCGCGGCCGCCGATTCGCCGGGGTCTGCGCCGGGCTGGCCGAGCATCTCGGCCTGAACGTGCACCACGTGCGGCTGGCGTTTGTGCTGGCCTCGCTCGGGGGCGGCGCCGGCATCGTGGCCTACCTCTTCCTGTGGGCGCTCACGCCCCAGACGTTGGAGACCGCCCCGGTCGCCGGGGCCGACAACGCGGCCAGGCCACCTGCTGACGATTCGGTGCGCAACCTGGTGGTCGGGCTGGGGCTGCTCTTCGTCGGCGCGGTGATCTTCGCTCAGCAGAGCGGGCTCAACCTGCGTCTTGGCGTGCTCATCCCGTTGCTGGCCGTGGCCGGCGGGGCGGTGCTCGCGTGGTCAAAGCTGGACGAGGCGGAGCGGGGCAGATGGCTGGTCCGGGAGATGGGCGCCGGCGGCCGGCGGCCGGCCCTGGTGCGTCTGGGGATCGGCATCGCCCTGGCCTCGATAGGGGTCGTCGTTCTGGCGGCTCAGGGCCGGGGCCTGGCCGGTCTGTGGGATGTGGGTATCGCGGCGGTGGCGGTCCTGGTCGGCGCCGCGCTGATCGCCGCTCCCTGGGGGGTGCGCCTCTGGGGGGACCTGAGGGCTGAGCAGGCGCAACGGATCCGGGAGACCGAGCGGGCCGAGGTCGCCGCGCATCTGCACGACTCGGTGCTGCAGACCCTGGCCCTGATCCAGCGCAAGTCCGGCGACCCCGCCGAGGTGGTGCGCCTCGCGCGTTCCCAGGAGCGTGAGCTGCGTCGCTGGCTGTATGCCGGACCGGTCGGCTCACAGGCCAGCCTGGCCTCTGCGGTGACGGAGGTCGCGCATGAGGTGGAGGACCTCCACGGCATCCCGGTCGAGCTGGTGGTGACCGGCGACCGCACCCTGGATGCGGGCGGAACCGCACTGGTACGGGCGCTACGCGAGGCGTTGCTCAACGCCGTCCGGCATGGCGCACCCCCCGTGTCCGTCTACGTCGAGGTCGGTTCTGAGCGGGTGGAGGGGTTCGTCCGTGACCACGGCCCGGGCTTCGACCTCGCGGAGGTTCCCCAGGATCGTCTCGGTGTCCGTGAGTCCATCCTGGGCCGCATGTCGCGGCTCGGTGGCTCTGCCTCGGTCAGACGTCTGGAGCATGGCACCGAGGTCTCCCTCTCCCTGCCGGTCACGGTAGCTCCACCCCCGCTCGCCGAGCCGGTTCTGGTGGCCCCGTGGCCTGCCGTCGCGGAGCCGCGTACGGTCACTGAGCCAGGTATTGTCGCCCCGCGAGACCCCGGAGGAACGCAGTGATGACCGAGTCAGGACCCCTGCCCGCCACCTCTGTCCGGCTGGTCCTGGTCGATGACCATCGAATGTTCCGCTCAGGGGTCAAGGCCGAGCTGGACGGGTCGATGGTGATCGTCGGTGAGGCCGCGGACGTCGACGAGGCGATTCTCGTGGTGGCCCGGACGCGACCCGACGTCGTGCTGCTTGACGTGCACCTGCCCGGCGGTAACGGCAACGGCGGCAGTGACGTGATCACCGGATCGGCTGGCGTGACAAGCGAGTCCGGCCAGCCGGTGCGCTTTCTGGCGCTGTCGGTCTCCGATGCGGCGGAGGACGTGATCGCGGTCATCCGGGCAGGCGCTCGGGGGTATGTCACCAAGACCATCAGTGGACAGGACCTGACCGACGCGATTCGACGTGTCGCCGACGGTGATGCCGTGTTCAGCCCCCGGCTGGCTGGTTTCGTCCTGGATGCATTTGGCGCCGCGGCCGGCGAGGTCGCCGTGATCGATGAGGAGCTGGACCGGCTCAGCGCTCGCGAGCGCGAGGTGATGAGGCTGATCGCCCGCGGTTACCAGTACAAGGAGGTCGCCAAGGAGCTCTTCATCTCGATCAAGACCGTTGAGACCCACGTGTCCTCGGTGTTGCGCAAGCTGCAGCTGTCCTCACGGCACGAGCTCACCGCCTGGGCCGTGGGGCGGCACCTGCTGTGAGGTGGCTGCCTCGAGCTCGAGGCCCAGGTGCTCGGTCCGGGCGGCGTAACGTGCCACCGCACGCTCGAGACGCCGCCGGAACACCGTCGAGAAGGCGATGCCCACCACGACCGCCAGGGCCAGCCCGATCCAGGACGACTCCTTGAGCCAGGCGTCGGCACGGACGCCGACGGTGTAGATGGCCGCGGTGGTCCCGCAGGCCCAGGTGAGCCCGCCGAGCGCGTTGGCCGCCAGGAAGCGCGGGTAGGGCATCCGCAGAGCGCCGGCCACCGGCCCGGCAAAGATGCGCAGCAGCGCCACGAAACGGCCGAAGAACACGGCCCAGACGCCATACCGGGTGAAGACATGCTCGGCGTAGGCGAGGTGATCGGGGCCTGCCTGCCGGGGGAAGCGGCGCCCCAGCACCACGAACATCTGGTCACCCCAGTGCCGGCCCGCCAGGTATCCGAGGCTGTCGCCGACGATCGCCCCGGCACTGGCCGCAACGGCCACCCAGACCGGTGAGACGTCGAGCCCCTGGCGCGCGGCCAGCAGCGCCGCCGACACCAGGATCACCTCGCCGGGCAACGGGATGCCCATGCTCTCCAGCGCGATGACCAGGGCGACCAGGACATAGACCACCACCGGGGAGAGGCCGATCAGCAGGGCATCGACGTTCACCGGCTCAGCCCAGGTCCATGATGTGGAAGCACTCGCCCAGCCGGTCCTGCCCGAGCCCGAACATCGAGGCCACCCCGGCGCCCCACTCGCGCAGGAAGTCCTCCAGCTGATCGCCCATGTGGCCGGTCTGCGACACGTGAGCCTGCAGGGCGCCGACCTTGCGGCCGAAGGTGTCGGTGATGTCCACGACGTGGGTCATCTCCGGGTGCGCCATGATCCAGACCTCGCTGACGTGCCATGGCTCCAGGTCCTGCTCCGAGATGAGCTCGGGCCAGGCGTAACGGTTCTCGGCGGCCGGGTAGATGGCACGGATGGCGGCCTCGCCGGCAGCAAGGTGGTCCGGATGGGAGGCCTGTATCCGGTTGTACCAGCGTTCGGGGGACTGGATCAGGACCCGTTGGGGCCGCACGTCGCGGATCACCTCGACGATCTGCCGCTGAAGCTCCCAGGAGGGCTCGAGCCAGCCGTCGCGATGACCCGGCAGGAACCGTACGTCCTTGACGCCCAGCGCAGCCGAGGCGGCGACCTGTTCGCGTTCGCGGATGGCCGGCATCTCCTCGCGGTTGGTGTCGTCGAACCCGCCCTGCTCGCCATGGGTGCAGAGCAGGACCGTGACGCTGAGTCCGGCGTCGACCCAGCCGGCGATGGTCCCGGCCGCCCCGAAGTCACAGTCGTCGGGATGGGCCACCACCACGAGGGTTCTTTCGAGGTCGCTGTCGGGCCGTGGCGTGGCGTGCTGGCCGAAGGTCCGCTGCGTCATGCGGTCAGCCTACTTGCCCCTCTTCAGTCCGTGCCGGGGTCTGGGAAACGGGTCAGAGCCGGCTCTCGGCCGCGGCGTTGTCGCCCAGGCGCTGGGCAGCCCAGACCGGCAGGATCGAGACCAGCACCAGGACGACGGCTACCACGTTCACCACCGGAGCCTGGTTGGGCCTGAACAGGTTGTTGAAGATCCAGATCGGCAGGGTCGGGGATCCGGGCCCTGCGGTGAACGTGGTTACCACGATCTCGTCGAAGCTCAGCCCGAAGGCCAGCAGCGCCCCGGCCAGCAGGGCTGAGCGCAGCAGCGGGAACGTCACGAGGCGAAAGGTCGTCAGCGGGCGCGCCCCGAGGTCGGCCGAGGCCGCCTCCAGGGAAGCGCCGAACCTCCGGAGCCTGGCCGTGACGTTGTTGAAGATGACCACGATGCAGAACGTCGCATGCCCCACGATGATGGTGAACAGCCCGGCGCTGATGCCGAAGACGGGGCTCAGCACGTTCTGGATGACGGACTGCAGGGCGACGCCGGTGACGATGCCGGGCAGGGCGATCGGCAGCACGATCAGCAGGGAGATCGTCCCGTTCCCGAAGAAGCGGTAACGGGTCAGCGCGAAGGAGAGCAGGGTGCCCAGCACCAGCGCCAGAACGGTTGCGCCCAGGCCGGCCTGGACCGAGGTCCGCAGGGCGTCGCGGGGCCCCTGTGCCTGGGCGGCGAGCTGCCACCACTTCAGGGTCAGGCTGGGCGGGGGCCATCCGAAGGTGCGGTCACTGTTGAACGAGTTGATGGTGATCACCCCGAGGGGCACGTAGACGAACGTCAGCACCGTGGCGCAGACCGCCCAGAGACCCACCCTGGCGCGAGTGGTCAGTCGCACGGCGTCCCCGTTCTCACAGGTTCTCCAGGGCGCCGGTGCGGCGCACCGCCAGGAGGTAGATGACCATGATCAGGGCCGATGTCGTGCCCAGCGCCGCGGCGAACGGCAGGTCGAGGGTGATGTTCTGCAGCACCGCGGTGCCCAGCACCTGAAGGTTCCCGCCGACGATCTGCACGGCGATGTAGTCGCCGAGGCTCAACGAGAACGTGAAGACCGTCCCGGCCGCAATCGAGGGCTTGAGCGCGGGCAGGACGACCCGCCGGAACGTGGTCCAGTTGCCGGCGCCTAGGTCAGCTGACGCCTCCAGGTGGGAGTCCGGCAGCCTCTCGAGCCCGGCATAGACGGGCAGGATCATGTAGGGCAGCCAGAGGTAGGTCAGCGTGATGACGACTGCTGTGAAGCCGTAGCCGGGAGTGGTGCCGACCGTCGCATCCAGCACCCCGGCTGGGCCGAGCATCGTGCGCCAGGCATAGGCCTTGACCAGGTAGCTCGCCCACAGCGGCACCAGCACCAGGGCGATCAGCAGTCCGCGGAGCCGCCCCGGCGCCACCTTTGCCATGAAGAAGGCAAAGGGCACTGCGATGACCGTGCACAGCAGGGTCACCGTGGCTGCGATCAGCAGGGTGCGACCGATGATCCGCAGGTAGGTCGGGTCGCTCAGCAGACCACGGAAGTTGTCCAGGGTGAAGGTCCGCACCACCTGGTTGGTGAACGGGTCGGTCGACCAGAAAGCGGTAGCGAAGATCACCGCCAGCGCCCCGAGGTAGGCGACGACGAGCCACAGCATGGGTGCGGCCAGCAGCCCGGCCAGAGTCAGCCGTCTCCTCATCTGCACCTCCTCGGGGCGTGCCTTGAACCCGGCGCCGGGCCGGTCGGATCAGCTGTTGCGGATCGAGGTCCAGGCCTTGGTCCACTGGGCGTAGTCGGTGCATCGCACGTTGGTCCGGCCGTCGAGGCACTGCGGGATCGGGGTGTTCCAGTAGTAGATCTTCGAGAAGAAGGCCTCGTCGTTCGCATGGAAGATCGCGCAGTGGTCCTTGGCCACGGTCAGGGCGCAGGACTTGCGGTTGGCCGGAGCCTCACCGAAGTACTCGGCGACCTGCGCGTTGACCTTTGGCGAGACCAGGTGGTCGATGAACTTGTAGGCGCAGGTCTTGTGCTGGGACTTCGCCGAGACCATCCAGGTGTCCGACCACCCGGTGGCGCCTTCCTTGGGCAGGGTGACCGCGACCGGTGCCTTCTCGGACTGGGCGAGGTTGGCGATCACCTGCCAGGTCGTGCCGACCACGGTCGAGCCTGCCTTGAACCCCTGGACCGCCTTGAGGTAGTCCGACCAGTACTCGCCGACGTTGGCTTTCTGCGCCTTGAGCAGGGCGACCGACGCGACCAGCTGCTTGGCGTCAAGGGCGTAGGGGTTCTTGATGCCCAGGGCCGGCTGGGTCTTCATCAGGTACAGGGCGGCGTCGGCGATGTAGATGGGGGAGTCGTAGGCGGTAACCGCTCCCTTGTAGGCCGATCCGCCACCGAAGACCACGCCCCACGAGTCGGGCGCCGGCTTGACCTTGTCCGTGCGGTACATCAGCAGGTTGGCGCCGCGGCCGTGCGGTATGCCGTAGACGACGCCGTTGACCGAGTTCCACGGCTTCTTCTTGAGGGCGTCGAAGATGTCGGGGTAGTTGCTGATCAAAGAGGTGTTGACGGGTTCGACGTCCCCGGCCGCGATGAGGCGCAGGGTCGCGTCACCGGAGGCGGACACCACGTCGTACTGCCCGGTGCGCATCAGCTGGACTGCTTCGTCGGAGGTGCCGAAGGTCTTGATGTTGACCTTGCAGCCGGAGGACTTCTCGAATCCGGTGACCCAGTCCACGGACTTGTCGTTGCTGCCGTTCTCGACGTATCCCGGCCAGGCCAGCACATTGACCGATCCCTCAGGGGCGCCCAGCTTGTCCAGCGGCTTCAGGGAAGGTGGGACGAAGCCTCCCGAAGCGGTGGTCTTGGTGTCGCTGCCGCACGCCGACAGGGCGAGTGCGGCGATGGCGCCGAGCGCGACAGCCCGGGCGAAGGTGGTTCTGCGCACGTGCTTCTCCTTTGGTCACGAGTGTCTCAGGTGCCGGGGGCGGCCTCTGAGCTTCCATCGGGGCTACTGGCATCGGTCACCTTGACGTCGGGCGCCGGCACATCGGGAACGGTCACCACGTGCTCATCCCGCCAGGCGAGCCGGACCGCCGTACCGCGCTGGACGGCCGCGCCGGCGGAGCTGGCGGAGTCGTTCTGCCGCATGGCGATCAGCCGGGCACCGGCCGGCAGGTCCACGACGAAACGGGTGACCGGGCCGGCGTAGACAACCTCGGCGATCCGCCCGTCGGCATACCGTTCGCCGTCCCGGACCGGGTCGCCCTCAGGGACCAGTCGCAGCTTCTCGGGGCGGATGCTGTTGGCGCCCGGCCTGCCGAACACTGCCCTTGAGGCCTCGCCAGGCAGCAGGTTCGAAGTGCCGACGAACCCGGCGACGAAAGCGCTCGTGGGATGCTCGTAGATCTCGATCGCCGTGCCGACCTGTTCGATCCTTCCGTTGTTGAACACGGCAATTCGATCGGACAGGGTCAGCGCCTCGTCCTGGTCGTGGGTGACGAACAAGAAGGTGATGCCGACCTCACGCTGGATGGCCTTGAGCTCCACCTGCATCTGCTCGCGCAGCTTGAGGTCCAGGGCGCCCAGCGGTTCGTCGAGCAGCAGCACCTGCGGCCGGTTCACCAGGGCCCGGGCCAGGGCAACCCGTTGTCGTTGTCCGCCCGAGAGCTGTCCGGGGCGCCGGTCGCCGTACCCGCCGAGCTGGGCCTGCTCGAGCGCGGCCTCGGCACGCTGCCGGCGTTCGCTCTTTGGCACCTTCTTGACCCGCAGGCCGTACTCGACGTTCTGCAGAACGCTCAGGTGCGGGAAGAGCGCATAGTCCTGGAACACGGTGTTCACGTCGCGGTCGTAGGCAGGTTTCTTGGTCACGTCGTGGCCGCCCAGCTCGATGGTGCCGGCGGTCGGCTCCTCGAAGCCGGCGATCATCCGCAGAACGGTGGTCTTGCCCGACCCGGACGGCCCGAGCATGGAGAAGAACTCGCCGTCGCCGATCTCCAGGTTCGCTCCGGCCACTGCGACGACCGGCGGGGTGCCCGTGAAGACCTTTCGCAGACCCGTCAACCGGATCGCCCGTTCAGCTGCGCCGCTGGCCATGTCACACGCTAACCCGGCGCCGCCGGATCAGCCTGGAACCCGGCCGTGCCGGTTGAGGCTAAGTCGCCGGGGTTCTCGGCGCCGTTCCGGCCAGTGCCTCCAGTGCCCCGCCGTCCAGCCGGTAGGTGAGCCAGTCGCCCATCGGCTGCCCGCCGATCGAGTCGTAGAAGCCGATCGACGGGGTGTTCCACTTCAGCACCCACCATTCCAGCCGGCCGTAGCCGCGTTCGGCACACACCGCCGCCAGCGTCGCCAGCAGCGCCTTGCCCAGGCCTGAGCCGCGATGTCCGGGCTGGACGAAGAGGTCCTCGAGCCAGATGCCGGCCCCTCCCAGCCAGGTCGAGAACGTGACGAACCAGATCGCCATGCCGACGACCTCACCGTCGACCTCGGCGATGTGCCCGAACGCCGTCGGCGACCCCTCCTGCGGGAAGAGCGCCTCGCGGAACTGCGCTTCGGTGGCCTCGACCGCGTGAGGCTCCTTCTCGTAGATGGCCAGCTCGTGGACCAGCCCGAGAATGGCGGGCACGTCGGGTGGCTCGGCCCGCCTGATGAAGGTGCCCCCAGAGCCTCTTGCGCCGGATCCCGTATCCCGTGTCGTCACCCTGCGAGCGTAGGTCAGGGCGGGTCCCTCCGGCCTGCGCACCCCCGCCATCGGTGCTAAGTTCCCTTCCGCCCAGCGCCACGGCGTTCGAGGCAGTTCACGCCATAGCCCGTTCTCAACCAGCGACTCAGCTGGCCGGGCGCGGGGCACCTCCTGAGGAGAATGATGTTTGACACCATCGCAGGCCTTCCGCTCCACCCGCTCGTCGTGCACGCGACGGAGGTCATCGTCCCCGCTGCCGTCATCGCGGTCGCCCTGGCCGCGTTGTGGCCCTCGTTCCGGCGGTGGGCCCGGTTCCTGCCCTTGGGCCTCGCCACGATGGCACTCATCCTGGTGCCGGTCTCCACCCAGTCCGGCGAGGCGTTGCAGGAGCGCATCACCGAGACCTCGTTGATCCAGGAGCACGCCGACATCGCCGAAGGCCTGGTGCCGTGGACCATCGTCCTGTTCATCGTGGCGGTCGTCCTGTTCTGGTGGTACCGGGACGAGGCCGACAGCAAGCCGCCGCGCGCCCCGAAGTGGGTGGCCATCGCCCTGGCTGTCGGCGCAGTGCTGGTCGGGACCGGAACCATGGTGCAGGCGGTGCTGGTCGGGCACTCCGGTGCCACGGCCGTCTGGTCCCATGTCGCGGCTTCCACCACGAAACCTGCGGTCACCGGTTCCGGGCGGGGCTGAGCGCTCGGGCCGATACCCGGGGAGGCACCGAAATCCACGGTTGGGCGTTGCGCTGGGTTGTCGTCCGCCGGACGTAGGCTGGAACTCACGATGAGCACACTTTTTGGCGACTTCTCCCTGCCCGGACTCAGCCCTGCCCAAGCCGGTGATGAGGTGGACGCTCGCGGCGTGCCCACCTGGGCCGAGGCAGGCGGGGAGCCTGCCGCCGACGGTGCCGGACGACATACCGGCCCGGTGATCAGCCGTGACCCCGAGACGCTGCTGGCCGGCCTCAACCCCCAGCAGCGGGCAGCGGTCGTCCACCAGGGCCCGCCCCTGCTCATCGTCGCCGGGGCGGGGTCCGGCAAGACCCGGGTGCTGGCCCACCGGATCGCCCACCTGCTGGCGGCCCGCGATGTCCGGCCCGGCCAGATCCTTGCGATCACCTTCACCAACAAGGCTGCCGGTGAGATGCGCGAACGGGTGGCCTCACTGATCGGCGCCCGCAGCAACGGCATGTGGGTCTCCACGTTCCACTCGGCCTGCGTGCGCATCCTGCGGCGCGAGGCCACCCACGTGGGCCTGAAGTCGACCTTCTCGATCTATGACGCCGCCGACAGCCAGCGCCTCATGTCGATGGTGCTGCGTGACCTGGACCTGGACCCCAAGCGATACCGGCCGCGGGCGTTCTCGGCGCAGGTGTCCAACCTCAAGAACGAGCTGATCGACGAGGAGACCTACGCGTCCGGGCTGGCTGAGGCCAGTCATCAGGAGCGGATGGTCGCCGAGGCCTACCGGATGTACCAGTCCCGCCTCCGCCAGGCCAACGCGATGGACTTCGACGACCTGATCATGACGACGGTCAACATCCTTCAGGCGTTCCCCGATGTCGCCGAGTACTACCACCGGCGGTTCCGTCACGTCATGGTCGACGAGTACCAGGACACCAACACCGCGCAGTACCAGCTCGTTCGTGAGCTGGTCGGCCATGGTGACGGCGACCAGGCGAAGGGCAGCCGGGCCGATGGCGAGCAGGCAGGGGGCGGTCCCCTTGCGCCTGCCGAGCTGGCCGTGGTCGGTGACGCGGACCAGTCGATCTACGCCTTCCGGGGCGCGACCATCCGCAACATCGTCGAGTTCGAGCAGGACTACCCGAACGCGCGGACGATCCTGCTCGAGCAGAACTACCGCTCGACCCAGACCATCCTGCGTGCGGCCAACGCGGTCATCTCCAAGAACTCCGAGCGCCGGATCAAGAACCTGTGGACCGACTCCGGCGACGGCGCCAAGATCGTCGGCTACGTCGCTGACTCCGAGCATGACGAGGCGGCCTTCGTTGCCCGCCAGATCGACAGCCTCGGCGACGAGCACGGCATCAAGCCCAGGGACGTGGCCGTCTTCTACCGCACCAACGCTCAGTCGCGGGCCATCGAAGAGGTCTTCGTCCGGGTCGGCCTTCCCTACAAGGTCGTCGGCGGCACCCGCTTCTACGAGCGGCGAGAGGTCAAGGACGCGCTCGCCTACCTCCGGGTCATCTCCAACCCCGCCGACACCATCAACCTGCGGCGCATCCTCAACGTCCCCAAGCGTGGTATCGGTGATCGGGCGGTGGCGTGTGTCTCCCAGCTCGCCGAGCGTGAGCGTGTCCCGTTCGTGGCCGCGCTGGGCCGCCCCCAGGACGCCCCTGGTATTGCGACCCGCTCGGTTGCTGCCATCGTGGGCTTCACCACCCTGCTCGAGGCGCTGAGGACGGTGCACGAGGGTGGTTCGGGGGTGGGGGACCTGCTTGAGGCAGTTGTCGAGCAGACCGGCTACCTGGCCGAGCTGCAGGCGAGCCAGGATCCGCAGGACGAGACCCGGGTCGAGAACCTCGCCGAGCTGGTGGCGGTGGGCCGGGAGTTTGACGAGTCAGAGCCCGGGGGCACCCTGGAGGCGTTCCTCGAGCGCGTTTCGCTGGTGGCCGACGCTGACGAGATCCCCGACGGGTCCGATGCCGAGGCCGCCGACAACGGGGTGGTCACCCTGATGACCCTGCACACCGCCAAGGGCCTGGAGTTCCCCGTCGTCTTTCTCACCGGTATGGAGGACGGCACCTTTCCTCATGCGCGTGCCCTGGGAGACAACAAGGAGCTCGAGGAGGAACGCCGTCTCGCCTACGTGGGGATCACCCGGGCGCGGGAGCGGCTGCATCTCTCGAGGGCGATCGTGCGATCGGGCTGGGGCTCGCCGCAGTACAACCCGGCGTCGCGTTTCCTTGATGAGATCCCGGCCGAGCTGCTCGACTGGCAACGCACCGAGACCACCGGGATGAGGTCGTCGTCCACTCCTGCGGTGGCAACCCTCGCAGCCATGACAGGGCGGCCGGGGGTGCGGTCTCCGGGCAGCCGGCCGATCATCTCGCTTCACTCTGGCGACCGGGTTAGCCACGACACGTTCGGGCTGGGCACGGTGGTCAGGGTCGAGGGTGAGGCCGACAAGGTCATGGCCCATGTTGACTTCGGCACCGACACCGGGGTCAAGCGGCTGTTGTTGCGATATGCCCCGCTGGAGAAGCTCTAGGCGGGCGCCCCGGAGACTGACACGTGGGTGCTGGCTCGGCCGGGCCGCTACCTACAGCTTGATCTGGTGATCTGCGAGCCAGGGGAGCGGGTCGATCGCCTGGCCGCCGTCGGGATGGATCTCGAGGTGCAGATGGGGGCCCGTCGAGTGACCGGTGTTGCCGGACTCTCCGACGATGTCACCGGGCTCAACGGCGTCGCCGGCATTGACCTGGATCCTCGACATGTGACCGTAGTAGCTGATCGTGCCGTCCCAGTAGCGAATCTGGACCAGGGTCCCGTAGCCCGACTGCTCTCCGGCGAAGACCACTGTGCCGCTCGACATGGAGGCCAGGGGGGTGCCGACATCGACGGCGAAGTCCTCGCCTGCGTGAAGGCGTCCCCAGCGGTAACCGAAGCCCGAGGTCACCTGGGGGTTCGTGATCGGCAGCCGCCAGGTGTGAGCCAGCGCCGCGCGCTTGGCAACGGCGGCGGCAACCGCGAGCTTCTTGCGTGCGACACCGCGGGCGACTGTCTGCGCACGGGTCGCGGCCAGATCGGCCTCTGCCGCCCTGAGTTGGTCGGCCCGGGCGACCGCCTGGGCGCGCTCGATCTCTACGAGGTGGCGGGCGCGCAGCGCGACGGCGTCGGCTGCCCTGGGCTGTGGCGATGCGGCCGTTGCGGTGCTCTGGCCGAAGGCCACGGACTGGGTCTTGGGGGAGGTGGCCACGGCGGCGCCGGTCGCGCAGAACATCAGGGCAACGGTGGCGGCTGTCGGCAGAGCCAGACCAGCAAGGACGCGTCCCTGCGTGGAGGTTGCCTTGTGCGCTGCCAGCCGCCCGGCACGGTGGCGGGCTTGATGCGAACGATCTGGCACTGGCGAAACCTCACGGGAGCGAATATGGACGAAATGAGGTTAGCCCGACAAATCTTCTGTACAAAATTTGACAAGTCTTTACTTTTAACATACGTCAACTAGAGCAGGAACAGGGCGCCGTCCGGGGCCAGTCCGGGGCCAGAACTGCGGTTCCGCCGCCTCATCCCTGGCGTTTACCGCGCGGGATCAGGTGCGTGACTCCTGCGCTGATCAGGCTACCGTCGGCGCCCAGCTGCGCCAGCGTGGTCGAGATCCCGTAGACGACATCGCCGTTGATGGGCAGGCTCATATGGCCGGTTCCGTGAATCTCGACGTTGTGCACGCTCAGGTCAGGGTGCTTCATGGCGGCGTTGCGTTGCGGGAAGACCAACTGGTCCAGGTCCGACCAGTAGGCCACGAACCGGGTCGTGCAACGGGGGATCGGGGCGCCCAGCTCGCGCATCAGCTCGCTGTCGGGGCGCAGCTGGCGACACAGGTTGGACGGCAGCGCATAGGCGTTGAAGGTGCCTCCGTGCGGTGTCCCGAGGGTGACCAGCGTGTGCACCCGCTCGTCACCGCCCAGCCGGGTGATGTAGTACCTGGCAATCAGGCCTCCCAGACTGTGACCGATGACGTGAATCCGCTCGTAGCCGGTCTCGGCCACGAGTGACTCCACCTCTTCGGCCAGCAGGACCGCGGCGGCCCTGACATCGGCGGTCAGCGGGGAGTAGTTGATCGAGACAACCCTGCCGAACCCGCGACGGCGAAGTCCCCGGCGTAGCAGCGTGAAGATGGATCGATTGTCGATCATGCCGTGAACCAGCAAGATCGGGGTGCCGGCTGCCTCGACGTCGCCGGTCACCAGCCCGCGCTGCATCGGTGGCAGCTCCTCAATGCTGTATCGGTGCCCCTCGGGGTTGTCCGGGCCGCCGATCAGGCCGAAGGGGTAGAAGGCCAGGTGGGTGCTCACCCAGGCCAGCTCGACCGCGGCGCCGGCCACCCCGGATGGCCGCAGGAGGGCCTTCGTGGCGTTGCCGATGACGTCAACGGTGCCCGCGGCGGCATCACGCGCTCTCTCGCGAGCGCGCCCAAGGGCGCTGCGGCTGTTGGCATTCAGGCCAGCAAGGGACCGGTGCCGGCGTACCGGCTCTGGGGGCTCCAACGCTGAGGTCTCCATCATGGTTACCCAACGGTAATATCCGGAGATTCCCCTTGTCGAGAGCAACTCGCGGGCGACTTCTTCGCCGCCGGGAAATGCCGCCCGGCGGATGCTCGGACAACTCCCGGTGCGCGGCGCGTCGCGGCGGTGGCTAGCATGCTTCCATGAGTGAATCACCGTTACGCATCGTTGTGGCCAAGCCCGGACTAGATGGGCATGACCGGGGCGCGAAAGTAGTAGCCCGTGCCCTGCGTGACGCCGGTATGGAGGTTGTCTACACAGGGCTGCACCAGACTCCCGAGCAGATCGTGGAAGCCGCCATCCAGGAGGACGCTGACGCTGTTGGCCTCTCGGTCCTGTCCGGCGCACACATGACTCTCTTTGCCAAGGTCGCCGCCCTGCTTGCCGAGCGCGACGCCAAGGACATCGTGGTGTTCGGTGGCGGCATCATCCCTGAGGCAGACATTCCCGAGCTCGACAAGCTCGGTGTGGCCAAGGTCTTCACGCCGGGCGCGACCACGACCGAGATCGTCGAGTGGGTTCGCGCCAACGTCAAGGCCAGCTGACCTTTTCTCCTTCAACCTGATGTCGTGCTTGCGGCGAAGGTTTTCCGTGCGCTCGGGCACTTCGTCGGTGACGTACGTCTCATGTGGCGCACCCCGTAGCAATCGTGTGTATTCGTGCCGCCTAAACTCCGTTGAGACGCTCTAATACGCAACGATGAGGATGAACTCGTGGATCTTTTCGAGTACCAAGCGCGCGATATGTTCGAGGCGCACGGCGTGCCGGTGCTAGCCGGCATCGTCGCCGAGACCGTTGAAGAAGCCCGTGCAGCGGCGGTGACCGTCGGCGCCAAGAGCGGCGGAGTGGTCGTCGTCAAGGCGCAGGTCAAGGTCGGCGGACGTGGCAAGGCTGGTGGGGTCAAGGTCGCGAAGTCTCCGGATGAAGCAGCTGAGGCCGCTTCCCGAATTCTGGGCATGGACATCAAGGGCCACACGGTCAACAAGGTGATGATCGCCGCCGGCGCGCAGATCGAGCAGGAGTACTACTTCTCCGTTCTGCTGGACCGGGCCAACCGCTCCTACCTGGCCATGGCCAGCAAGGAGGGTGGCGTGGAGATCGAGGTGCTCGCCGTCGAGCGACCAGAGGCTCTGGCCCGTATCCCCGTCGACCCGATCGTGGGCATCGACCCGGCCAAGGCCAAGGAGATCGTGGACGCGGCGAACTTCGACGAGGACGTCAAGGACCAGATCGCCGAGGCCATCCAGAAGCTGTGGACCGTCTACCGCGACGAGGACGCCACGCTGGTCGAGGTCAACCCGCTGGTCAAGACCACGGACGGCAAGATCGTGGCCCTCGACGGCAAGGTGACGCTCGACGACAACGCAGGCTTCCGTCATCCCGGCCACGCAGCGCTCGAGGACGCGGCTTCGGCCGACCCGCTCGAGGCCGCGGCCAAGGCCAAGGACCTCAACTACGTCAAGCTCAGCGGCTCGGTGGGGATCATCGGCAACGGCGCAGGTCTGGTCATGTCGACCCTCGACTGCGTTGCCTACGCCGGTGAAGAGTTCGGCGGGCCGGGCGAGCACCCCGAGCCGGCCAACTTCCTCGACATCGGTGGCGGCGCGTCCGCCAAAGTGATGACCGACGGACTGCACATCATCCTGGGCGACGAGCAGGTCAAGTCGGTGTTCGTCAACGTCTTCGGTGGCATCACCTCCTGTGACGCGGTTGCTCACGGCATCGTGGGTGCCCTCAAGGTCCTCGGCGACGAGGCCACCAAACCATTGGTCGTCCGTCTGGACGGCAATGCCGTCGAGGAGGGTCGCCGCATCCTCGCCGAGGCTGCGCACCCGCTGGTGACAGTGGAAGAGACAATGGACGGCGCGGCCCGTAAGGCCGCCCAGCTGGCTTCGGCCGCCAACAAGAACTGAAAGGCGGCAGACACCGTGGCTATTTTTCTCACCAAGAGCTCCAAGGTCATCGTCCAGGGTATGACCGGCTCCGAAGGCCAGAAGCACACCCAGCTCATGCTGGCCTCGGGCACCAACATCGTGGGCGGCGTGACGCCCGGCAAGGGCGGCCAGAAGGTCGAGTTCGATGATGGCGTCATCGTGCCGGTCTTCGGATCGGTGGCTGAGGCTATCGCGGCGACCGGTGCCGACGTCACCGTGGTCTTCGTCCCGGCCAAGTTCACCAAGGCCGCCGTGATGGAGGCGATCGATGCCAAGATCCCGCTGTGCGTCGTCATCACCGAGGGCGTTGCGGTCAAGGACTCCGCTGAGTTCTGGACCTATGCCAAGCAGTCCGGCTCGACGCGCATCATCGGCCCGAACTGCCCCGGAATCATCAGCCCCGGGGCTTCCAACGCCGGCATCATCCCGTCCACCATCGCCGGCGCCGGCCGGATCGGCCTGGTGTCCAAGTCGGGGACGCTGACCTACCAGATGATTTACGAGCTGCGGGACTTCGGTTTCTCCACGGCAGTGGGTATCGGCGGCGACCCGATCATCGGGACCACTCACATCGACTGCCTCGAGGCGTTCCAGAACGACCCCGACACGGACGCCATCGTGATGATCGGTGAGATCGGCGGGGACGCTGAAGAGCGGGCCGCGGCCTACATCAAGGAGCACGTGACCAAGCCGGTTGTCGGCTACGTCGCGGGCTTCACGGCCCCCGAGGGCAAGACGATGGGTCACGCTGGTGCCATCGTCTCCGGTTCGTCAGGCACTGCGGCGGCCAAGAAAGAGGCTCTGGAGGCTGCCGGGGTCAAGGTCGGCAAGACGCCGTCGGCGACCGCAGAGCTCATGCGCGAGGTCATGAAGAGTCTCGTCTGATCTGCTTCAGAGAACGGCTCCCCGACTGAGCTGATGGTCGGGCCAGGCCCGCCAAGACCTTTGAAACGTCTTGGCGGGTCTGAGCGGTTTAGAGGGGTGTGCACAGCCGGGATGCCGCCGGGTCACCAGTGAGGTCACTGAGAAGCTCCGTGAAGACCTGACGTCCGCCGCCGGACTGCGGGTCCTCGAGCCTTGCCGGGCCGCCCGCAGGTGACCGCACTGTCGTCACCAGGTCGTCGGGGAAGGATGGGCGGGTGTTGGCCGGGGTGACCCGGGACCAGGGCACCTGGGCTGCAGCCGCCGTGACCCGGCTGACCTCGGCGGCCGTCAGCCGGCACTGCCGCGTCTTGCGCCCCTTGCGGGTGAGCGACACGCGCCCGTCTTGCGCCACCACCAGCACATCCTGGAAGCCGGCGATGCCCCCGGAGCGCGTGATGGTCAGGGGGAACACCTCCTGCGGGCCTTGCCCGGCCGGTGAGCTCGCCGGCCCGCCGCAGGCAGCGATGGATCCCACCACCACGGCAGCCGAGGCAAGGTGCGCGGCGACGCGGGCGGGAGGTCGCATGGTGTCATCTTGCCCTCGTTCGAGGCCGGAGTTCCCGAAAGCGCCTGTATGGATGTGGCGCCGCACCCACAATTGCCCGATAGGCCATTTCGCAGAGGTGGCCAACGCGGGTCACGGCGCTTCGACTGCGATCGCATAGGGTGCGAATTCCTACAGGGGTATGGGCTGGTCTGTACGGTCGGGCCTGATCAGGGGAGATATGTCATGAGCCGATGGAGAGCAGGACTGGCATTCAGTGCCCTCGTTGCCGTGGTTCTGGCGGCCGGGCCAGGTACGAGCGCCTTCGCGGTCTCGTCACCGGTGCCATCCCCCACACCGGGGAAGGCTTCTTCGGGGAAGGCTTGGCGGGTGGCGGCGGAGCAGTCGGGGGTGGTGTCGGCCGGGCGGGCTCTGGGGCTGGGTACTGGCGAGAGGCTGGTCGTGAAGGATGTGATCACCGACGCGGACGGCTCGACCCATGTGCGGTATGACCGGACTTTTGACGGGTTGCGGGTCGTCGGCGGCGATCTGGTCAGCCACCGGGTCAGCTCGGGCAAGATCGTCGGTGTCAGCTGGAATGGCGCCCGCCGGGTGGGGGTGGCCTCGACCGCGCCGAGGGTCGGTGCTGTCGCGGCTGGTGCGGTGGGCTCCGGGAAGGCGTCGCTGGCTCATGAGAGGGCGATCTCCTCCAGGGGTGAGCTGGTGGTGTACTCCGGTGGCGACAGGGTCAAGGCTGCCCCGAGGCTGGCCTATGACGTGCTGACTCTGGGGGTTCGCCCCGACCAGACGCCGAGCAGGTTGCATACCATCGTGGATGCCACCACTGGTGCCACGCTGTCCTCCTGGGACGAGATCGACAACGCGACCGGCACGGGCTCGGGCAGCGGCATCTATGTGGGCACGGTGGCCCTGGTCACCACCGTGGGTCCTCCGTGGTCACTGCGTGACGCGAACGGCAACTACACCACCGACCTCAACGGGGTGACCGACACCACGGGCACGGTCCAGGGCACGCCGTTCACCGATGCTGACAACATCTGGGGCAGCGGCACGGTCAGTGATCGCGCCTCGGCGGCCGTTGATGCCCAGTACGGCGCAGGCAAGACGTTCGACTACTTCAAGAACGTGCTGGGCCGTAACGGGATCTGGAACAACGGGACGGGCGCGCGCTCACGGGTCCACTATGGCAGCAACTACCAGAACGCGTTCTGGGATGGCACCCAGATGACCTACGGCGACGGCGCGGCCAACGCCAAGCCGCTGGTCGAGCTCGATGTGGCTGGCCACGAGATGAGCCACGGGGTCACCGAGAACACCGCCGCCCTGGTCGGCACCGGTGAGGCCGGCGGCCTGAACGAGGCCACCTCGGACATCTTCGGCACCTCGGTGGAGTTCTACGCCAACAACGCCGCCGACACCCCGGACTACCTCATCGGCGAGAAGGTCGACCTCAACGGCGACGGGACACCGTTGCGCTACATGGACCGGCCGTCCCGCGATGCCGTCTCACCGGACTGCTGGTCCCCGACGCTGGGCGGCCTCGACCCCCACTACTCCGCCGGTCCGCTGAACCACTGGTTCTACCTGGCCTCGGAGGGCTCCGGGTCCAAGACGATCAACGCCGTGTCCTACAACAGCCCGACCTGCAACTCCTCGACGGTGACCCCCATCGGCCGGGACGCGGCCGCCAAGATCTGGTATCGCACGCTGAGCACGTACCTGACCTCCAGCGACTCCTACGCGGCCGCCCGTGAAGGGGCGATCCAGTCGGCCAAGGACCTGTACGGCGCGGCGTCCGCCCAGTGCACCGGCATCGCGTCCTCGTTCTCGGCGATCGGGGTCCCGCAAGGCGCGGCGACCTGCGGGATCACCCCGCCGCCGCCGCCGGGCACCAACCTGCTCAGCAACCCGGGCTTCGAGTCCGGCGACAACCGCTGGTCGTCGACGCCGAGCGTGATCGCCCAGTGGGGTTCCACCACGCCTCCGCAGCCGGCCCACTCCGGGACCTGGAGTGCATGGCTGGGTGGCTACGGCTACGTCCACAACGACTCGATCTCACAGCTGGTGACCATCCCGGCCGGAAGCAGCGCGAGCCTTTCGTACTACGTGCACATCGACACCGATGAGCCAGCCACACCTCCGGCCTCCGACACCCTGACGGTCAGGGCCGGGCCGACCACGCTGCAGACCCTGTCGAACCTGAACGCGGCCAACGGGTACCAGCTCAAGACGGTGGACCTGTCTGCCTACCTGGGCCAGACGATCTCCTTGTCCTTCACCAGCGCTGAGGACTCATCGGCGGCGACCTCGTTCGTTCTTGACGACACCTCGCTGACCGGCACGTCCTCGGCTACGGCTCCCGGGCCCCCGACCGGCGTCTCAGCAGCTCCTGGCAACGGCCAGGCTTCGGTGTCCTGGACGGCTCCGGCCTCCAATGGCGGTTCGTCGATCACCGGCTACACGGTGACTGCGTCACCTGGCGGTGCGACGGCAACAACGACCGGAGCCACCTCGACCACGGTCACCGGGCTGACCAATGGCACTGCGTACACCTTCACGGTCCTGGCCCGGAACGCAATGGGCTCGGGTCCCTCCTCGGCGGCGTCCGGCGCCGTGACACCTGCAGGGGCCGCGGCAGTCACCCGGCTGAGCGACTTCAACAAGGACGGGTTCACCGACCTGGTCGCCCGGGACTCCGCGGGGTTGCTGTGGCTCTACCCGGGTGACGGCCAGGGCGGGATCCGAACCCGGGTCCAGATGGGCAGCGGCTGGAACATCATGAACGCGCTGGTCACCCCCGGTGACATCACTGGTGACGCCTACGCGGATGTGGTCGGACGGGACGCGGCCGGGAAGCTGTGGCTCTACCCGGGAAACGGCGCCGGCGGTCTTGGCATCCGGCGCCAGATCGGGTCCGGCTGGACCGGCTACACGATCACCAACGCCGGGGACCTGAACGGAGCCGGTCGCCCCGACCTCATCGCCCGTGACGTGACCGGGGTCCTGTGGCTCTACCCGCTCAGCGGGAATGCGGTGTTCGGGGCCCGGGTCAGGGTCGCCAGCGGGTGGGGCGCCATGACATCCATCCTGGGCGCCGGCGACGTCACCGGCGACGGGCGGGCCGACATCATTGGCCGGGACGCCACCGGCCGGCTCTGGCTCTACCGTGGCAATGGTGTTGGTGCGATCGCCACGGGGACACTGTTCTCGAGCGGCTGGCAGGCGATGACGGCTCTGGTCACCCCCGGCAACTGGGACCGCGCCGCCGGCAACGACCTGCTCATGCGGGACGCGGCCGGCCGGCTCTGGTGCTTCCCCGGCGACAACGCCGGCAGCTACGCCTCACCGCGCCAGATCGGCAGCGGGTGGAACATCATGACCTACATCGGCTGAGGCCGGCCCTGCTTTCAGGGGCACATGGTCAAATACCGGTGGTGCCGCGATACGTTTTGGGCATGGCCAGACCCCACGCTGCGTACCTCATCGAGGATGCCTTCCATCGACGTACGAATGCCCTCATGCGCGGCCGGGGCTGGGGCACCCGCACGATCAGCCACACCGGATATGGAAGTCAGGACTTTGTCCGGGTCCTGGGCAGGGTGCTGCTGAGTCGTCAGCACCCGGCCGCGCCGGTCAGCGCGAAGGACAGCGACCTGCGCGGGCTGAGGGGCACCGCGGGAGAACAACGGGGCTGGCGGGCCTTCGTCACCGCGGGCGCGATGAACGTCCCGGTCCGGGTCGTCGCTGGCGACCGCACGGCTCAGACCTTCTCAGACCGCAGCGGGTACGTCGACGTGGTGATCCCCGATCCGGGTCTGGACCCGGGCTGGCATGCCGTCACGATTGAGGCAGAGGGCGGCAAGGCAGTCCAGGCAGCGGTGCTGATCGTCGACCGCGAGGCCCGGTTCGGCATCGTCAGCGACATTGACGACACGGTCATCTCCACCTCGCTGCCCCGCCCCCTGATCGCCGCCTGGAACACCTTCGTCCGCCAGGAGACCACCCGGCACCTGGTGCCCGGGATGGCGCCGATGTTCCGGACCCTGATTGCCGAGCACCCCGGCGCGCCGACCTTCTACCTGTCCACCGGCGCCTGGAACACCGCCCCGACGCTGACCCGGTTCCTCAAGCGTCACGGGTACCCGGCCGGCCCGATGCTGATGACCGACTGGGGCCCGACCAACACCGGCTGGTTCCGCAGCGGCCAGGAGCACAAGACCGAGGCGCTGCACCGGCTGGCTCGTGAGTTCCCGGGGATCCGCTGGATCCTGGTCGGCGACGACGGGCAGCACGACCCGAAGATCTACGGCGACTTCGCCCGCGATCGCCCTGATGTCGTGGAGGCCATCGCGATCCGTGAGCTGAGCCCGACCGAGCAGGTGCTCTCGCACGGCATCCCGGTGTCCAACGAGGAGTTCGCCCCGCCGATGCGGCGAACCGTGCCGGTCTGCCGTGCGCCCGACGGGTACCGCCTGCTGCGCCAGCTCAAGGCACTTCGCGGCTAGTGCGCCGGGCGCCTGGTGCGCGAGGATAGGGCGGTGCCCGAGCTTCCCGAGGTTCAGGCGCTCGTCGACTTCGTGGGCGAGCGCACCGCCGGGCTGGCCATCACCGGTGTTGAGCTCGGGTCGGTCAGCGTGCTGAAGACCTATGACCCGGCCCCCACATCACTACAGGGGCTGCCGATCACCGGGGTGACCCGGCACGGCAAGTTCATCGACCTCGAGGCCGAGGGGCTGCACCTGGTGTTCCACCTCGCCCGGGCCGGCTGGCTTCGCTGGTCCGACACCTTGCCGGCCAGCCCGATCCGGCCTGGCAAGTCGCCGATCGCGTTGCGCTGCAGGCTCTCTGACGGCAGCGGGTTCGACCTGACCGAGGCGGGGACCCGCAAAGGACTCGCGGCCTACATCGTCAGCGACCCTGCCCAGGTGCCCGGGATCGCGCGGCTAGGCCCCGATCCGATGGCCGAGGACTTCACCGAGGCTAAGTTCGCGGCGTTGCTCACGGGTCGCCGGACCCAGGTCAAGGGGCTGTTGAAGGACCAGTCGTTCCTGGCCGGTGTCGGCAACGCCTACTCGGACGAGGTGCTGCACGTGGCCCGGCTCTCACCGTTCGCGCTGGCGTCGAGCCTGGACCAGGAGCAGGTTGCCAGGCTGTATGCCGGGCTGCGCGACACGCTGACCGCCGCGGTGAGCGCCGCGTCGGGCAAGCCGGCCAAGGAGCTGAAGGACGCCAAGCGCGCCGGGATGAGGGTGCACGGCCGTACCGGCCAGCCGTGTCCGGTCTGCGGCGACATCGTGCGTGAGGTGTCCTTCGCCGAGTCGTCCCTGCAGTACTGTGCCAGCTGCCAGACCGGTGGCAAACCGCTGGCTGACCGCCGCCTGTCCCGCCTCCTCAAATGAGCGGCGGTCCCCGACAGGCAGTGTCAGTGGTCTGCGACACGATTGGTGTCTCTTCGTATGTCTCACAAAAACGCGATACAGGCCGATAGCCTGCGATCGTGGACCCGATACGCAATCCCTACGCCCCTGGTGCCGGCCAGCGCCCGCCCGAGCTGGCCGGGCGCGACGACCAGCTCCGAGCCTTCTCCGTGGTGCTGGAGCGGATAGCCAGATCCAAGCCTGAGCGCTCGATCGTGCTCACCGGGCTGCGGGGTGTCGGCAAGACCGTGCTGTTGAACGCCCTGCGCTCGGCAGCAGTTCGGGCTCACTGGGGCACCGGCAAGCTCGAGGCCCGTCCCGACCAGCGGCTCCGGCGACCGATCAGTGCAGCCCTGCACACCGCGGTCCGTGAGCTCGGCCACCCCAAGAGCGCTGACGTCGACTACGTCCTCGGTGTCATCAGGGCCTTCGCCCAGCGCGAGTCCGGGGCCGCCACCAAGCTTCGTGACCGCTGGAACCCCGGGATCGACGTGGCCGCAGTGACCGGGCGGGCCGACTCGGGGGACATCGAGATCGACCTGGTCGAGCTCCTGACGGACGTCGGCGGGCTGGCCGCGGATGTCGGCCGGGGCGTGGCGATCTTCATCGACGAGATGCAGGACCTGGACCCCGAGGACATCTCGGCTCTCTGTGCGGCCTGCCACGAGATCAGCCAGAGCGGCCTGCCGGTCATCGTCGTCGGAGCCGGGTTGCCTCACCTCCCAGCGGTGCTCAGCGCCAGCAAGTCGTACAGCGAGCGACTGTTCAAGTACTCGAGAATCGACCGGCTCGACCGCTCATCCGCGGACCTGGCGCTGCAGTCACCGGCCAAGGACGAGGGCGCGGAGTTCCACCAGGACGCCCTCGAGGCGATGTATGCCGCCACCGGTGGCTACCCGTACTTCATCCAGGCCTACGGAAAGGTGGCCTGGGACAGCGCTCCCGGGACGCCGATCACCATTGACGACATCCGAGTCTCGGCGCCGGAGGCGGAGGCAGAGCTGGCCGTCGGCTTCTTCGGGTCTCGCTATGAACGGGCCACGCCCGGTGAGCGTGAATACCTGCGGGCGATGGCCGACGCGGCCCAGATCGTTGATGAACAGGCGCAGGGTGGTGCCGTGGGGCTGGACGACAGCGAGTCGGTGACCACCGCCTCGGTGGCCGCGGTCCTGGATCGCAAGCCCCAGTCCCTGTCGGTGGCCCGCGATGCCCTCCTCAAGAAGGGCCTGATCTACAGCGCCGAGCGCGGCCGGATCGCCTTCACCGTCCCGCACTTCGGCCGGTACCTGCGCTCAACCGGCTGAGGAGAGCGGCCCGAGGCCTCGCGCGATTTGCCAATCGGCCAGGCGCGGTTACAAAATGCACCATGACCACAACAGATGGCGGCGGAGAGATCGAGCCCGAGGTCGATTCCGAGGCCGAGCACCTCGAGAAGCTGCGTCTGCGTCGGGCCGAGCTCGTTGAGTCGATCAACACTCTTGAGCAGGCCCTTGTCGCGCCGGTCCCGAGCGGGCCGATTCGCTGGGTTCAGAACGTTTCTGCTGCCCTGCTGGAGCTCTCTGCCGACTTCCGTGACCATGTCGAGCTCACGGAGGGGCCGACGGGCCTGTACGCCCGGGTCAACCGCACCTCGCCCAGACTGTCCCACCAGGTCGACCGGCTCACCCAGGACCACAAGACGCTGACCGAGCTCATCTCAGAGCTGCTCACCCTTGTCGGCAAGGCTGCCGGTCAGTTCGCGCGGGGTGACTCGATGCGCGACGACGTGGATGAGGTGCGAGAGCGCGGCACCGCACTTATCAGCGCTCTGGTTCGCCATCGTCAGCGCGCTTCCGACCTCATGTACGAGGGATATTCCGTGGACATCGGCGGCCAGGACTAAGCACGGATCAGCGCCCGGCGGCATCTCGCTGGCTGGGCATCTGGCTGGCGTGATGCGATCTTGCCTGCGCTGACCCGCTAGACTCCACACAGCGGCCTGCACAGTTCTGCCTCGGGCCTGCTTTTATGTCGATAGCCACGCGCCGCAACCGCATGGGTCTGCGCCGGGCAGAACGACTCACTTAACGTATGGAGTACCCACCTGTGTCTTCTGACACGACTTTCGCCAGCCTTGGCGTGCCCTCTTCCCTGACGACCGTTCTTGCGGCCTCAGGCATCACCATCCCGACTCCGATCCAGGCTGCCACGCTGCCGGACTCCCTGGCGGGGCGCGACGTCCTCGGCCGTGGCCGCACCGGCTCGGGCAAGACCTACGCCTTCCTGCTTCCGCTGCTGACCCGGCTCGTGGCCAGCAAGGCCACCCGCCAGTCGCGCAAGCCCCGGGCGCTCATCCTGGCACCGACCCGTGAGCTGGCGAACCAGATCCAGGCCGCGATGACCCCGCTCGCCAAGCCGCTCGGGATCAACAGCCTGACCATCTTCGGAGGCGTCGGCCAGAACCCCCAGGTCAGCGCCCTTCGGGCGGGTGTCGACGTCGTGGTCGCCTGTCCCGGCCGGCTCGAGGACCTGCTCGGCCAGGGCGCGCTGACTCTGGACGCCGTCGAGATCACCGTCCTTGACGAGGCTGATCACATGGCAGACATGGGCTTCCTTCCAGGGGTCCGCCGGATCATGGACCGCACCCCCCGGACGGGTCAGCGAATGCTGTTCTCGGCCACCCTGGACGCCGGCGTCGATGTGATCGTCAAGCGATTCCTCGCCCACCCGGTCACCCATCAGGCGGACTCTGCCACGTCGCAGATCTCGACGATGCATCACCACATCTTCCACGTGCGTGCCGAGTCCCGACTTCCGGTGCTGGTCGATCTCACCTCAGCGCCGGGCCGCACCATGATCTTCACGCGCACCAAGCACGGCGCCAAGAAGCTCTCGAAGCAGCTCAACGCCTCGGGCGTGCCCACCGTCGAGCTGCACGGGAACCTTTCCCAGAACGCCCGCACCCGCAACATGGATGCGTTCCAGGCCGGAGCGGCAAGCACCCTGGTCGCCACGGACATCGCGGCTCGTGGCATTCATGTGGATGACGTCAACCTGGTCATCCACGCCGACCCGCCGGTCGAGCACAAGGCCTACCTGCACCGCTCCGGTCGCACGGCCCGCGCCGGCGCCGAAGGCATCGTCATCACGCTGATGACCGATGACCAGGTCGCTGACGTCCGGGACCTCACCCGCAAGGCAGGCATCAAGGCGACCACGACGCGCCTCGACGCCAGTCACCCCCTGCTCAAGCAGCTGGCACCCGGTGAGCGCACCCTCACCGAGGCCCTGGTCCTGGTCCCCGACCAGGGCAGCACGCCCCGGCACAGCGGTGGCGGCCGTTCCGCCGGCGCGCGGCCGGCCGGCGGTCGCAATGGCGGCGCGCGCACCGGCGGCGCACGGTCGGGTGGCGGAGCAGCCGGCAGCCGGCCCAATGGCAGCCGGGGCGCATCCGGCAACGGAAGCGGTCGCAGCACCTCTGGGACCGGGTCGTCGCGAGGTGGCGCGGCCGGTGGCAGCACCCAGCGATCCTCGGGCGCCAGGCGCTCGTCCTCGCAAGGCGGCGGACGCTCCGGTGGCCAGGGTGGCTCCTCCTCCGTCTACTCGACCTCCTCTTCGCGTGGCGGCGCAGCGGCATTCTCCGCAGGCTCAAGCCTCGGCGGTCGCTGACCTCCGTCTGCTGGCGGGGAGTACTTCCCCGCCAGCAGAGAGCCCTGCTCGGCCCACCGCAGTGACCGGGTCGTTCTCCCGGACGGCGGCCTTGCCGATGGTGATCTGCACCGCTGCCGCCACGGCCGCGAGGAACAAGAACGTGGCACCGACCAGGAACCCCTGATGCGACAACTCTCAGAGAACCGGCAGTCAGGGCCTGTCGACGAGCAGGGTCCTGGAGCCAGGCAGTGGACTCTCCGGATTCTCGATCAGTGGATTCTCGATGACCAGGCGCTTGCTGAACAGCGCGGCCACCTCGGCCGGATCGACCTTCGCGAGCGAGCGGTGCTGCCAGCGCGGGGCGTTGTCGCGGTCGACGAGCAGGGCCCGCACACCCTCGACGAAGTCAAGTGAGTCCGCCAGCGCGCCGGCCAGCGTGAGGTCCTGCTGCTGCACCTGGGCCAGGGTGTCCATCCGGGCGGCCCTGCGGATGGCTTCCAGAGCGATGGACACCGCCAGGGGCGAGCGGAGGGCCAGAGTGCCGGCGGCCTGACGGGCGTCCGGCGCGGGGTGCTCCTGAAGAGCCTTGAGGATGCTGACGGCGTCGCCGCCCGCGTAGCAGCGGTCGATCCACTCCCGGGCTGCCGCAAGATCCCCCACAGCCGTGGTGTCGCCAACACCGGCGTCCAGCGACTCGCCAGCGGCCAGCCGGGCGATCAGCGCGGGGATGTCCTGGCTGGTGATCAGGGCATCGGCCAGGCCACAGGTGATGGCGTCCGCGCCACCGACCGTCGTCCCCGTCATGGCCAGGTGCGTCCCGGTCCCGCCCGGCGCCCGGGAGAGCAGGAAGAGCGAGCCGACGTCAGGGGAGAAGCCGATGGTGGTCTCGGGCATCGCGACCTTTGAGCGCTCGGTGACCAGACGCAGGCTGCCGTGGGCCGACAAGCCGACCCCGCCGCCCATGACCACGCCGTCCATGAAGGCCACGAACGGCTTGGGGTAGGTGGCGATGGCGGCGTTCATCACATACTCGTGAGCCCAGAACTTCACCGCTTCGCCCGAACCGGCCATCACGACGGTGCGCAGGGCTTTGACGTCGCCACCCGCACACAGGCCGCGCTCACCGGCGCCCTCGATCGAGACGGCAGCCACGTTGTCGTCCACGGCCCAGTCGTCCAGCTGCGCCAGGATCGAGGTCACCATGTCGTGGTTGAGGACGTTGATCACTCTTGGGCGGTTCAGCAGGATCCGGCCCAGCTGGCCGTCCCGTGCATACAGCACCTCGCTGGTCATTTCCGGCCTGGCGGCAAACTCCGTGTCTCTCACCGTCCGATCCTGCCAGAGCACCGGCGGTGCTGCTGCCCGGTCCAGGACTGGGCGGCGGCCGTATGCCGGTTCGCGTTCTCGTCGGGCGGCTTCCTCAGGTGGGTGAGAAGATGGGTCTGTGCAAGACGTCCTTCTGCCCAAGGCCGACCGGACTCCGCGCATCATCGCTCACCGGGGATCCAGCGAGTACCTCCCCGAGCAGACCCTCAAGGCATATGTCCGCGCGATCGCCGAGGGTGCCGACGCCCTGGAGTGTGACGTACGACTGACCGCCGACTCCCATCTGGTCTGTGTCCATGACCGCAGGGTCGACCGGACCTCGAACGGCAGGGGCCCGGTCTCCACCCTGGAGCTGGCGACTCTGCAGGGCCTGGACTTCGGCTCCTGGAAGCAGGCTCACCCGAGCGACCCGGAGATGCCCGAGGCGGACCGTGAGCGGGACATGCTGCTGACGCTGCGCCACCTGATAGACACGGTGCTGAGCTGCGGCCGAGAGGTCGGTCTGGCGATCGAGACCAAGCACCCGACCCGGTACGCCGGCCAGGTCGAGCGAGAGCTGGCGAAGGTCCTCGGCGAGTTCGGGCTGGATGGCGCGTATGTGCCCGGGCGACCGCACGTCAGCGTGATGTCCATGTCGCAGGTCGCGATCTCCAGGATGCGACAGCTCTGCCCGGAGGTGCCGCTGGTCTACCTCATCAAGGACTCGGTGCCCATGCGTTTTCGCGACGGGGGCCTGCCGAGAGGCTCGCGGATCGCCGGCCTGGACAAGGAGATCATCCGGCGCTGGCCCGGCACGGTGAGGCGGCAACACGATCGCGATCACCTGGTCTATGTCTGGACGGTGGATGACGAGGCCGATATCGACCGTTGCGTCGAGCTCGGAGTGGACGGAATCATCTCAAACCGTCCCGCTTTCGCCCGTGACTATGTGTTCGGTAAGGACTAGCCTCAGCATCGGGCGGGAGAAGTGGGCGCAGACCGCGTTGGACCAGCGGACGAACACCCACGGAAACACACCAGCGGCGACGCGCCACCGGGCGGCGTACAGACAACGGGACAACAGACAGCGGAACGACAGACAGCGGAACGACAGACAGCGGAAACACGGAAAGCGTATAGAGCAGGGGGATTGGGTATGTCAGCACAGACCCTGCGGGTTCCGTGGAAGCAGAGCTCAGGGCGGGATGCACGCCGGGCGCTGGTCTCCTCGTTGCGTGACCTTGACGTGGACGAGACGGTTGTCGACGAGGCCGAGATCGTCATCTCCGAGCTGGTGGCCAACGCGGTCCGCCATGCCAAACCGCTTCCGGACGGAACAATCCGGGTCAACTGGACGGTCCGGGCCGGCGTGGTCGAGGTCGAGGTCACCGATGGCGGAGGCCCCACCGTCCCGCGCCCTGCCCCGCGCTCGCTGCTGGCCGCGCATGGTCGGGGCCTGCGGATCGTGCGCGGCTTCGCCCACGAGTGGGGCGTCCTTGAGGATCGCGGCGGCCGCACTGTCTGGGTATCCCTTGGTGGCCCGTCCCGCCGCAGAAGTCACTGACCGCGGCTTCCTCGATCTCCGCTGCGGCCAGCCCGCCCCCGGGCGCACTAGGGTTGTCCACCATGGGCAAGGCATCCAGACGTCGAAAGACCGGCAGCGACAACGTTCGCGAGACCCGCACCAGGGATCTCCCGGTGGCACCCGCTCCTTTTGTGGGCCGACCGTTCGAGGGGCTGATCGGTGAGACGGACTGGGTGGCGATCCGCGAGGTCATCCCGGCGGCCACTGCCACGGTGACCTTCGCGGAGGGCGTGGTGGCCGCCGATGGTCCGCAGAGAGCAATCGTGGCAACGGTCTTGCCGCTGACCTGGTCCGGCCTGCGACGCACTGACGGCGCTGTCATGGTGGCGCTGCAGTCCGGCTCGACCACCGGTGACGCCAGCCGTGACGTGGCCCAGGTGCTCCTGTCCACGGCGGCCGCGCAGGCAGGCACCCCGTTGCCGGCGACCCCTCTGGCAACGGCGGCAACCCCCCGGCTTCAGGATGTCCTGGACCCGGCGGCCCCCTTCGACGTGACTGTTCACGAGGGGTTCGACTTCTGGGTGCCGGATGTCGGTGAGCTTGACGAGGCCGGCAAGGAGTCCCTGGAGCAGGCGAACTCCAACGCGATCCCGACGACAAAGCTGGAGTCCGCGCCCGCGGCGTACTGGTGCCGGGTCGGCGCACGCGCCTACCTGCGCTGGGTGCTGCCTCACGACGAGGACGCGGCCACCGACGCGCTGGCCCGGCTGCACGCCGCGTCGGCCACATCGCTGGGTGCGGGCACCCGCCTGCTCGGCGCCTTCCGGGCCTGCGGCCTCCTGGTCCCGGTCTGGGATCTTGACCCGGCTCTGGCCGGCGCAGACTACGAGGACGAAGTAGCCACGATGGCCGGCCGACTCGATGAGGCGCTGGCGCAGCGCGGAGCCCTGAGCGCAGAGGAACGGCGGGCCCGTTCGGGTCTGCTGAGCCGCCAGGTCACCCTGCGCTGAGACCGGACGCCATGGATCCCTCGACGACGGGCCCCGCGGTCGCCCCGGTCACCCCAGTTGTCGCGATCATCGCAGCCAAGGACGAGGCTGCGAGCGTCGTCGCGACGATCACCGGGGTGCGCCGGATCGATGGGGTCGGCGAGGTGATCGTGGTCGATGATGGCAGCTCGGATGCCACCGCGCGGCTGGCAGCCGAGGCGGGTGCCGTGGTCCTGCGTCATCCGCGCAACCGTGGCAAGGCCGCGGCCATGGCCACCGGCGCCAGGGCGGCCGCGGACCTGGACCTGCGCGACCCGCCGGCATCCGGGCGGCCGCGCGAGCTGCTCTTCATCGACGCCGACCTCGGGGAGAGCGCCGCGAACCTGGCCGTCCTGGCCGCGCCAGTCATCTCAGGCGTGGCAGACATGACGATCGCCGTTCTCCCGCCGCAGGAGCGGGCCGGCGGCGGGCACGGCTTCGTGGTGCGGCTGGCACGCAGGGGGATCGAACGGCTGGCCAGGTGGACGCCGACCCAGCCGCTGTCCGGGATGCGATGCCTGTCCCGCGAGGCCTTCGACGCAGCGTCGCCGCTGGCTCGAGGCTGGGGCGTCGAGGTCGGGCTCACCATCGACGTGCTCGGAGCAGGCTTGCGGGTGGTCGAGGTCCCCTGCGAGCTGCAGCACCGGGTCACCGGGGCCGACTGGAGAGGTCAGCTTCACCGCGCCAGGCAGTATCGCGATGTGTGGCTCGCCCTGGCGGTTCGCCGGGCCCGCCTGCTGCGCCGCGCAGGCGGTGATCGCTCACCCGCGAGAACCGGAGGTCGACATTAGGGTCCCTGGCTCCGAGCGGTTCCCGGGCTGGCCGCGCCTGACGGCGCTGGCCCTCTCCTTCGCCCTGCTCCTGCTGGTGGCGGCGGCCGGTCCCTCTGCTGCGAAACCCGGTCTCGGTCCCCGCGGCTGGGCCCCCGGCGACCTGCCCGTCACGCTGTCTTCGGCCGTGGTCACCGCGCTCCTGTGGACGGCATACCTGCTGGGGGCGCTGGGCGTGGCCCTGGGCCTGTGGCGCGCCAGAAAGAACCAGGAGTCAGAGTCGGTCAGGACGGGCCGGCCGCCGAACCGCTTCGGGCGGCTGGGCAGGCTGTGGCCATTGGCGCTGGGGGGGCTGGCACTGCTGACCGCGCCGATCGGCTCGGCCGACCACATCAACTACGCGGCCTACGGACGGATCGCGGCACAGGGGGGCGATCCGTACCTCGTCGCGCCGATCACCTGGGCCGGTGGTCTCGACCCGGTCACCAGTGCTGTGGAGCCTCCCTGGACGATGACGCCGAGCGTCTACGGCCCGTTCGGGACGGCGCTGCAGGCGCTGAGCTCGTTCGTCGGGCAGGACAACCTTCGTCAGACCGTCTGGGCCTGGCAGCTTCTGATCGTGGTCGCCTGGCTGATGGTGCGCTTCCTGTTGCGCCGGGTGGCCCTGGATGACGTCTCTCGCGCGCGGGTGGACCTGCTCTGGACCGCCAACCCGCTGCTGTTCGGAGTGGCCGTGCTCGGTGCGCACGTCGATCTCATCGCGACGGCGCTGGCCCTGGCCGCGATCCTGCTGGCCGCCCGCAGGCCCTGGGTCGCCGGTCTGCTGCTCGGTGCCACGGTCAGCACCAAGGTCACCTTCGGCATCGTCGGGCTGGCCATCCTGTGGTCCTGGCGTTTCCTGGCCGGCCGGGAGCAGGTGCGCAAGGTAGCTGGCCTGGCCGTCTCGTCCCTGGCCGTGTTCGTGGCGCTGCATCTGTGGGCCGGGCCCCATGTATTCGAACAGCTGCAGAAGGCCGGCAAAGGGGTCTCTCTGGCCACCGCCTGGCGCCCGGTCGTGAACCTGCTGTCGGCGTTCATCCCGCTGGACGCGGCCCGCACCGTGGTCTCCGCAGCCTCGGTCGTCGTCATCGTCGTGCTGGCCTGGGCTCTTGCCTCCCTCGTCGGATCGCGCTCAGCCGCGCAGCACGAGGCAACCCTCCAGCGGGACCTCTCCATCCAGACGGCACTGTCCGCCCAGACCCTACTGTCCGCCCAGACCCTACTGTCCGCCCGGCAGATGTTGTCCGCTCAGACCCACTCGGCGATGACCGCGACCTTCGTGCTGGCCACGGCTTATGCGCTAGGCGCCCCCTACGCCTTGCCCTGGTATGACGTGCTCACCTGGGCCACGCTCCCGCTGATCGTGGGAACGGTCCTGGACGGGATCCTGCTGGCACGCCTGACCGTGATGGCAATGGCTTATGTTCCCGGCCGGGTGGTGGCCATGAGTGCGGAGGTCGAGTCGCTGACGCTGGGCTTCCGCAAGATCGCGGGCCCCCTGGCGGCCTGGCTGGTGTGGCTCGCTATCGCCGGTGTCGCGAGGCGCGGCTCGTCACGGGACGTGCCTCCCACTGGTCGTCGAACGTCCTGATCGCCAGCGCGATCACCAGCGGGCAGGCCAGGGTGGCTCCCACCGCCGGGATCGCTGCCCCGGAGTCGTTGAGCGCAAAGCCGAGCACCCACATGATCATGATGGAGATGAGTCCTGGCCGCAGGAGCGGGATGTCCTCGAACGGCCTGCGAAGTGGTGCCGCCGCCCACCAGTTCGGCTTGGCCAGGACGTAGGCGAACAGGCCAAGCACGACCGGGATGAGCAGGGACAACGGGTTGCTGAAGAAGAGCGTGGCGTTCTGGGCCAGCTTGCGGACGACCACGTCCCAGGCGCCGCCGTCCACGGCGGTCTGCACGAATCTGCCCAGGTGTGAGCGAGACTCGGCCGGCCGGATCCAGTCCATCAGGCCCAGCAGGACCAGGAACAGGCCCACCACGCCTCCCATCGCGAGCCATACCCGCCAGGTGAGCTTGATCTGCAGGATCACGACAACCAGGAAGAGCACGGCCGGGAGCAGTCCGGTTGTCCCGCCGAGGTCGCTGCCCCACGAGGGCGACGCGTCAACGATGACGGCACCGATCCCGATGGCGGCCACGGCGGCGGCCGCGTTGCGGCGCTGACCCAGCGTGATGAGCTCGCTGCCCACGGCGATGCAGAGCAACAGTGTTGCGGTGGCGAACAGCGCGAAGGTCGTGTTGCCCATCCCGTAGAACCTGCCGCCGATGACCGGCTGCAGGCCCATCAGGGAGGAGAGCTGTAGTCGTGACCCGGTCATCACATCCACTGCCAGGACGGCGATGGTCGTGCTGCAGACCACGATCAGCGGCCCGAACGTCCGACGGTGCCAGGGACCCAGCAGGGCCAGTGCCGAGATCGCCGTCGCGAAGAGCCCGACCGAGGCCACGACACTGATCAGGGGATTCGAGAAATTCCACCATGGCAGCAGGTTGGCCAGGAACGTCGACACCGGGACGGTCGCGGCAATGGTAGCCAGACGGCGGGTGTTCACCAGCAGCTGATGACGTTGCGCATCGGTGCCCCACCCGCGCTTCCAGAGGAAAGCCGCTGTCAGGTAGAGAGCCAGCTGGAGAATGACCCACCCGTAGAAGAAGGGCTCGACGAGGCTGTGCACCTTGTGAGAAGACTGGTCATAGTCGAGCAGCGCCTGAAGCCGCTGGTGGGCCGACTGATCTGAGCTCTCCCCTGCGGGTATGAAGCGCAGCGGGGTTCCGCCCAGACTGGCCGGCCGGGGGATGTTCAGATGCTCGAGGATGCTCGGCGCCAGGTCCGTGAGCTGCACCAGCCCGGGTTGTCTGGTCGAGCTCGAGGTCAGCGTTCCGGCTCCGAAGTTCGGCCCGGTGATGGCGATCATCCGAAGCCGCTCGGAGGCCCCGGCGTCGGCAAGGCTGACCAGCGCGACATCCGCGCCGGCAGGGGCGACTTTGAGGATTGCGGCGACCCGGGCCTCGACTGCAGCGACCTGCTGGACCCGGGTGGTGGTGGGGCGAAGCTCGTCCTGGGGGTTCACATCGGCCGGATCCCGGACCGGGCCGACGTCGATCAGGGTCACCGGGCACGCCGACAGGGCCGCGGGCAGCGCCGCCGCGTCGTACTGCTCGTAGCGGACCACCATGCCGCTGGCCCGGGCGGCGCCCACTGCGGCGCCAGGGCCGACTGCCTGGATGCATCCACCGTGGCTGGCGACCTGGTCACCGAGCATTCCGAGCGTGGCGTCGAACCTGCTGCCACCTGCTGCGGCGCGATACTCGCTCCAGTGCGGGACCTTGCCGGGCACCATCTGCCCGGGCAGTGCCCGGCAGGGCGGCTTCACGCCATCGGGGCCGCTACCCCCGCTCGGGCCGTCGACGGAGTCGGCGGCCTGCTCCCCGGCCGAGAGGGTCAGCCAGCCGTCCACCGGGCAGGTGTTGGCGTGAACCGAGCGAACGCTCAGAGTGGCCGTCGCGCCGTCGCGCAGCAACGACCACAGTGTGGGCGTGGTTCGCGGCGAGACGTCACTCCAGGAAAGCCCGCCGGTGCCGATGATCACGATCGACTCGCTGGTCCCTTTGTGCTTGGTCGGGTCCGACGACGAGGTCGAGACGGAGCCGATCACGAGGCCGGTGAGCACCAAGGCGGCAGCGGCGGTGGTCAGCAATTGGCGTCGGTTCACGTGACACAGGTTACGGGGCGCCTCAGAGCCGGCTGACCACGCCGGCGGGTCACCACGAGGTCATCGTCGCTCACTCGTCGCGCCAGGCGGCCAGAAGGTCACCTGTCACGAAGAGGCAGACGACGCGGGGCAGGCGTAGAGAAGGACCGGAAGCCGGTCGCGGGTCGGGCAGGCGCGCACGGGAGCGGTGACCCGCAATACGCTGCTCTTGTGGACCTGGGCCCGGACCTGACTTCGACGCTGGCAGTCGTCGCGCTGGTCCTTGCGGTTTTGGCCCTGGTGCTCGCAGTGAGGGTTCGTCTGCGTCTCCTCGTCAGCCAGGCCCGGTACCGCGCCCTGTGGGTCGACGGTGAAAAGGACCTCATTGCCGTCTTCTCGCATCAGTCCGGCCAGATCGCCGAGCTGCAGGCCGAGCTCGACCTGATTCGTGAGCAGATCACGCTGACACCCGAGCAGCAGCGGGCTCTGGCCGCTGCCCGAGCCGGAGAGGTCGCCAGATGAGCAGCAGGAGCATGCGCTACGGATACCTGGGCCCCACCGGAACCTTCACCGAGATGGCGCTGCGGCAGTGCGCTCAGGTTGCCGGTGATGCCGAACGCGTCCCGTTCGTGTCCGTCGACGCCGCGCTCGCCGCCCTGCGCGCGGGGGATCTCGACGCCGCCATGGTGCCCATCGAGAACTCCGTGGAGGGCGGGGTCAGCGCCACCCTTGACGCCCTCGCCAGCGGCGAGGCCCTCGTCGTGGTTGCCGAGCAGGTCGTCCCGATCACCTTCGTCCTCGCTGTGCCGCCTGGTATCGCGCTCGCTGACATCCGCGCAGTGTCCACCCATCCGCACGCCTGGGCCCAGGTACGCGCCTGGATGGGGTCGCACCTGCCCGAGGTGCAGTATCTGCCCGGGGCCTCGACAGCCGCGGCAGCCGCGGGGCTGGCCGGTGAGCGACCGGCATACCAGGGCGCGGTCTGCGCGCCGGTGGCCGCGGCCAACCACGGGCTCACCGTCCTGGAGGAGGACATCGGCGACAACAGCGGAGCCGTCACCCGGTTCGTGCTGGTCGCCCGTCCCGGTCAGCTTCCGGCGCCGACCGGCGCCGACAAGACCTCGGTCGTGCTGTTCCAGCAAGAGGACCACCCTGGCGGGCTGCTCGAGCTGCTCGAGCAGTTCGCTGCCCGCGGCATCAACCTGACCCGGATCGAGTCCCGCCCGAACGGTGGCCGGCTGGGGGACTACTGCTTCTCGATCGACTGCGAGGGGCATGTGCACGACGAGCGGGTCGGCGAGACGCTGATGGGGTTGCAGCGGATCTGCGCCCAGGTGAGGTTCCTGGGGTCCTATCCGCGGGCTGACGGCATCGAGGCGCACGTGCTTCGGGGCACCAGCGACGAGGACTTCCTGGGGGCGAGCGCCTGGCTGCGGAGTCTGCGCAACCCGCCCGCCTGAACCGGCGCAACTCCGGGGCCGAACCTCTGTCCGGTCATCTGCTTTCGCACGCTGCCCGTCAGCTGTGAGGGCTGGCCAGGAAGCTACGCAGGCCGCTTTCGCCCGATCGCATCATGTAGGCGTGGTTTCCTCGTAACAGGGGCCTTACGGCGAGTGGCGCACGCTGCAGAAGGGTGGCCCTGATGTCCACCTCCTGGCTGAAGGCGGCGTGCGTCCCGGCCACGTCGGTGACGATCGCCCACTCACACCAGCCCTGCAGGTCGCCGTCGATCTCGACACGCAGAAGCCCGCGCGGCCTGTCCTGCACAGCCCGGTGCAGCACCAGGTCCAGGGTGTAGGGGAGCAGGCTGCGGATCCGCACCCGGCCGGTGTCCGCGTCGATCCGGTGGATCTCACGCACCTGTGGCCACCAGCGCGGGTAGCCCTCGATATCGGCCAGTGCGTTGTACACCCTGCCGCGCGGTGCGGGCAGGTGCCAGGTGCTGTCGAACCTGTAATGGGCAGGGACCGCTCAGCCCACCCGCACGATCAGCGCGAGCGGGTCCACGGTGGCGGACAGCGTGTGGGTCCGGCCGAGGGTGTCGCCGTCAATCTGGACGGCTTCCGGACGGTCACAGCGGATCGTCACCGACCTCAGCCGGTGGTGGTCCACCCTTTCGTGGCCCTTGCGCTTCTGTGAGATGACGCGTCCCGCCAGAGCCACCCAGCCGACGACCCCGACGGGAGACAGGATGACGGCGTCCAGCCAGCCGTCGTCGACCTGGGCCTGGGGCATGAGCACCAGGCCAGCGCCGATCTTGCCGCAGTTGCCGATCACCACGGTGCGCGCACGGCGGCTGATCTCGGCCTCGTCGTCGATCTTGATGTGCACCTTGAACTGCGGGCCGCGCAGGTTCTTCGCGCCGGAGATGGTGTACGCCAGTGGCCCGACGGTCTTCTTGAGGCGTTCAGGGGCATCGGCCATGATCGCGGCATCAAAGCCGACGCCGGCCATGATCAGGAAGATGTGCTCCTCGCGATGCTCGTGCTCACCGGAGCGGTCGAGGGTGAGCCGACCCACGTCGATCCGCTTGTTCTGCCCGGTCAGAGCCACCTTGAGCGCGTCGTCGATCGAGTCTGTGGGCAGGTTCAGGTTGCGGGCGAGCAGGTTGGCAGTGCCGCCCGGCAGCAGGCCGAGAGGGGTCTCGGTGCCGACCAGCGCCGCCGCGACCGCGCGAACGGTCCCGTCCCCGCCCAGCGGGCAGATCAGTGAGGCGCCGTCGAGGACAGCCTGCCGGGCCTGGCCGGTGCCGGGGTCCTCCTCAGTCGACTCGATCCACAGAGGCTCAGCCCAGCCGGCGGCCACGCAGCCCCTGGTGATCCTCTCCCGGACGCCGTCCGTGCTGCCGAACTTGGTGGGGTTGACGATGATCGCGGCCAGCCGCCTGGGCGTCTCCGGTGCTCCGGCGCCGTCCGGACGGAAGTGCTCGCGGGGGGGACGCCGTCGCCCGAATCGGCGGATGCTCGCGGTGGCGGAGGCGGTGTCGCCCGAGGCCGACCGAATGAGCCAAGCGAGGAGTAGCAAGAGAGCGATGGCTCCGATGGCGATCCATCCGGCGTGGTCTGTCACGTGGCGAGGCTACTCGCCCGGGCGGCAGTGGTCATCCTCGCGGCCTGCGCCTCCACCCGGCCTGCGGGAGGATGGCGTGATGACCGACTCCGCTGATCCCGCAGAGAGCGCGCCCGCATCGAGTGCACCCGCCGACCGGATGCCTGATGGCAAGGCGCAGGCAGGCCCGCCGCCCGCCAGCCTGGGGCCAGACGTCGAACCTGACCAGAAGGACTGGACCTGGGTGCTCCGGAGGCCCTGCCCGGAGTGCGGGTTCGACGCCGGCTCGGTGTCCGGCGGCGAGGTCTCGGACCTGCTGCGGGCCAAGGCGGCCCGGTGGCCGGCGGTGTGTGCCCGCCCGGACGTCAGGGTGCGGCCGGAGCCACGGGTGTGGTCTCCGCTGGAGTACGCCTGCCATGTCCGGGACGTCTGCCGGGTGTTCGAGGCGAGGGTTGTCCTCATCCGATCGCAGCTGAACCCGGCCTTCGAGAACTGGAACCAGGACGACGCCGCGATCACCGAGGTCTATGCCGCGCAGGATCCGGCAGTGGTCAGTGCACAGCTGACTGCGTCAGCCGAGGACGCTGCTGCGGCCTTCGACGCGATCGGCGAGGGTGACTGGCAGCGCGCCGGGCGTCGCAGCAACGGTTCCCTCTTCACCCTTGAGACCCTCGGCCAGTACTTCTTGCACGACGTGGCCCACCACCTCCACGACGTGCGCGGCTGACGGCCGGACAGCCATACCGGCGTAGGGGTCGGCTGTGCTGGCCACCCGCCCGGCAGACAACGGGTTCGGGCGCGGAACCTGGCAAAGTAGGCTCAGGGGCGTGATCGATATCAAGCTCCTGCGCGACCAGCCGGATGCCGTCCGGGCCTCTCAACGAGCCCGCGGTGAGGACGAGGGGATCGTCGACGCGATTCTTGGCGCCGACGAACGACGACGCTCGTCCATCGCCGGGTACGAGTCGCTGCGTGCCCAGCAGAAGTTGTTCGGCAAGCAGGTCGCCGCCGCGAAGGGCGAGGAGAAGGCCGCCCTGGTGGCCTCGGCCAAGGCCACCTCCGACCGGGTCAAGGAGCTGCAGGTGCTCGCCGATGCCGCTGAGACCGAGCTGTCGACGCTGATCCGCCGGGTTCCGAACATCGTCATCGAAGGCATCCCCAGCGGTGGCGAGGACGACTACGAGGTCCTGAAAACCATCGGCGCCCCAAGGGACTTCTCGACAGAGGGCTTCGAGCCGAGGGATCATCTCGAGCTCGCCGAGGGCCTGGACGCCCTCGACATGGGCCGTGGCGCCAAGGTCGGCGGATCCCGCTTCTACTTCCTCAAGGGTGTTGGTGCCCGCCTCGAGCTGGCCCTGCTCAACATGGCCGTCGCCCAGGCCGTGGAGACCGGCTTCATCCCGATGATCACCCCGACTCTGGTCAAGGCCGACATCATGGCCGGAGCGGGGTTCCTGGACTCCCATGCCGAGGAGGTCTATCACCTTGAGGTCGACGACCTCTATCTGACCGGGACCTCCGAGGTGGCTCTGGCGGGGTACCACGCCGACGAGATCCTCGATCTCTCCGGCGGCCCCGAGCGGTACGCCGGTTGGTCCGCCTGTTATCGCCGCGAGGCCGGGTCCTACGGCAAGGACACGCGCGGCATCATCAGGATCCATCAGTTCCAGAAGGTCGAGATGTTCAGCTACTGCCGTGCCGAGGAGGCTGAGGCTGAGCACCAGCGCTTGCTCGAGTGCCAGCAGCAGATGCTGGCCAAGATCGAGGTGCCCTACCGGATCATCGACACCGCGGCCGGCGACCTCGGCGGCCCGGCGGCCCGCAAGTTCGACTGCGAGGCCTGGATCCCGACGCAGGGCCGTTACCGCGAGCTCACCTCGACCTCGAACTGCACGACGTACCAGGCCCGCCGGCTCAACACCCGGGAGCGCGACCCGCAGGGCGACGGCAACCTCACCCGGCCGGTGGCGACGGTCAACGGGACGCTGGGCACCACCCGCTGGCTGGTGGCTATTCTGGAGAACCACCAGCAGGCCGATGGCTCGGTCGTCGTGCCTGCCGCGCTGCGTCCCTTCCTCGGGATCGACGTTCTGACACCGATGCTCTGAGCGGGTATGGAGATGGCAAGAAGCCTGATCGCGATCGATCTCGACGGCACGATGCTGTCGCGCGATGGCTCGATGTCCGCCGCGGTGAGTCAGGCGGTGCGCGACGTCGCCGATGCCGGCGTGGACGTGGTGATCGCGACCGGTCGCGCCATCGGGTCGACCATGCCGATCGTCGGCCAGCTTGGGCTGAAGAATGGTTTCGTGGTCTGCTCCAATGGCGCGGTCACCCTCCAGCTGGACCCGGCCGAACCCGACGGCTACCGGATCCTCGACATCGTCACCTTTGATCCGGGGCCGGCGCTGGAGATGCTGCGCGGGTCCTGGCATGACGCTGAGGTCGCCGTGGAGGAGATCGGGGTCGGTTTCAAGGTGAGCGGTCCCTTCCCGGACGGCGAGCTGATGGGTGAGGTCCGGGTCGTTCCCTGGGCCGAGCTCTCCTCCTCACCGGCGACCCGGGTGACCTTCCGCAGCCCGACAGGCACTGCGGAGGACTTCCTGGCCCTGGTCGAGAGGATCGGCCTGCACTCGGTCAACTACGCCGTCGGGTTCACGGCCTGGCTTGATATCAACCCCGAAGGGGTGTCCAAGGCGTCAGCGCTCGAGCTCGTCCGGCGCCGGCTGTCTGTCGAGCCTCTGCATACGACAGCGGTGGGCGACCAGCGCAACGACCTGGAGATGCTGCGCTGGGCGGCTCGAGGCGTTGCGATGGGAAATGCCCCCGACGAGGTCAAGGCTGTCGCGGACGAGGTCACCCTCGACGTGGAGCAGGATGGGCTGGTGCCCGTTCTCAGGTCGCTGGTCGGGCCTGGCGACTGACGCCGGGATCGGCTCAGCGCGGGCCTGCAGGGTGTCCGGCGCGACCGCCACCACCTCAGCGACCCGGCGTGAAACGGTCGTATGCCTCATTGAGCCCTATGTCGGGCATTCTCATATTCGTCGACTACTGGCATGCTGGGCGGGACATGTCCGAGCTCATCATCACGTCGCCGGCCAACGCCCGCCTCAAGTCACTGGTCGCCCTGCGTCGCCGACGTGCCCGCGAGGACGCCGGGCTCACCCTCATCGAGGGGTATGACGAGCTGTCGCTCGCCCTGAACGCGGGCGTGGTTCCACGAACCGTCTACCACTGCCCCGAGCTGATGCTCGACCCAGCGGTGCAGCAGGACGTCCTGCGGCGGGCCCAGGCTCTGGGCTCGGACACCCAGGAGCTCGGACGGGTGGCCTTCGAGAAGGTCGCCTACCGCGAGGGCCCCGACGGCTTCCTGGCGGTGGTGGACTCGGTGGTGCGCACCTGTGCCGATCTGAGTGTCGGGCCTGCGCCGCTGGCCCTGCTCTGCCAGGGGGTGGAGAAGCCCGGCAACCTCGGCGCGATGCTGCGGACCGCTGACGCAGCGGGAGTCGAGGCCGTCGTGGCGGTTGACCCGGTCACCGACTGGAGCAACCCCAACCTCGTTCGAGCCAGCAAGGGCACGGTTTTTTCCGTGCCTGTCGCCTCGGCCGGCACCCCGGAGGCGCTGACCTGGCTCTCGGAGCACGGCATCCCGCTGGCCGCCACGACGCCGGATACCGACCTCGACTACACGGATGTGGACTACACGGGCCCGATGGCGATTGCCGTCGGGGCCGAGAAGTACGGTCTGACCGACGAGATCCTGGCGGCTGCGACCTACCAGATCCGCATCCCGATGGCCGGGCGCGCGAACTCCCTCAACGTGGCGACATCGGCCGCGGTGGTCATCTACGAGGCCGTGCGACAGCGCCGGCGTCGGTGACCGCTGACCGGTGCTGGTCCGGCGAGCCGCATCGACCCCGGTCAAGGCCACATCGTGGCGGGGTGGAACGATGAAGGCATGCGAGTTGACCACGTCTCTTATGCCGCTGAACCGGATGGGCTCACTGCGACGGCTGAACGTCTCGCCAGGAAGATCGGGGTCACCCCGGCCGAGGGCGGCATTCATCCCCGTTTCGGCACTCGCAACATCATCATTCCGCTGGCCCATGAGCGCTTCGTCGAGGTCGTCACGGTGCTGGACCACCCCGCCTCCGACAAGGCCCCGTTCGGCCAGGCCGTTCGTGCCCGCTCCGAGGCAGGCGGGGGCTGGCTCGGCTGGGTTGTCACGGTCGACGACCTCACCGAGGCCGAGCAGCGCCTGGGCCGCGAAGCCGTGGCCGGCAGCCGACGCCGTCCCGACGGGGTCGAGCTCAAGTGGCGTCAGCTGGGCGTCAAGGGACTCATCGCCGATCCACAGCTCCCGTTCTACATCCAGTGGGATGACCGCAGTGTCCACCCGTCCGTCGGGGCCACCACCAGTGTCACGATCAGCGGGTTGCAGATCGCCGGTGACCCCGAGCGGGTCTGCCAGTGGCTGGGCCTGCCCGCTGACCAGACCTCCAGCGTGATCGACTTCAGCTTCGTCGCGCCGCACGGCACCCCCGGCCTGCTGGCCGTCACCTTCGACACCCCCGACGGCCCGGTCACCGTCTGAGACGTGCCGGTCACCATCTGAGACCGGCTCTCCTGATCCGCGACCCTCTCATTTTCGGGTGGTGGTCCACACTGCCGCTGCCCGGCTGAGGTCGTCGCGCTAGGTTCTTGGTCATGCCCAGTGATGTCAGCCTCAAGGCTATGAACGGTATCCACCGCCTCCTGCTCAGGCTCAGCGGCGGTCGGCTGGGCTGGACCGCGATGGACATGCCGGTTCTCGAGCTCACCACGACGGGTCGCAAGAGCGGCCAGCCCCGACAGGTCATGCTGACCTCGCCGGTGCAGGAGGGGGCCGCTCTCGTTGTCGTGGCCTCCCGTGGCGGCGACGATCAGCCGCCAGCCTGGTTCCTCAACCTGAAGGACAACCCTGAGGTCCAGGTGAGTCTCCAGGGGCAGGCCAGAGTGCCCATGCGGGCACGAATTGCCGGGCCCTGGGAGCGAGAGCGGCTGTGGATGCTAGTCATCGCCGACCACGAGAACTACGCCGGATACCAGGCCAGGACCAGCCGGCAGATTCCGCTGGTTCTGCTCGAACCGTTGGCTGACAACCCGGTTGACGAGGCTTCGGCTGCTGCTCAGGTGACCAGCGGCTCCCTGCCTGTCTGACCGGGTACCAGCACCAAGGTCCCATGGTGCATGTCCCGACGTGCTGGCGGGTTGGCGGAGCGCTCTGTTGCGCAGGTCAGCGCAGGTAGTCCACCAGCTGCGGTGCCAGGCCGACGTAGGTCTGCGGGGTCATCTCGAGGAAGCGGCGTTCCACGTCGAGCGGCAGTCCGAGGCCGCCGATGAACTCCCGCAGGTCATCGCCGCTGATCCGGCGGCCCCGGGTGAGCTCCTTCAGCCGCTCATAGGGGTTCTCCATGCCCTCAACGCCCTGCGCCCCCAGCGCGCGCATCGCGGACTGGATCGGCTCGCCGAGCACCTCCCAGTTGGCATCGAGGTCGGCGGCCATGGCGGTCGGCACGGCGTCGAGCCCGGCCAGGCCACGGCCTGCGTTGTCGATCGCGAGCAGCGAGTGGCCGAAGGCGGTGCCGATGTTGCGTTGCATGCTCGAGTCGGTCAGGTCACGCTGCATCCGGGACTGGACCAGGGTGCCGGCGAGCACGTCCAGCAGCGCGTTGGAGACCTCGAGGTTGGCCTCGGCGTTCTCGAACCGGATCGGGTTGACCTTGTGTGGCATCGTCGACGAGCCGACGGTGCCCTGGCCGCGCACCTGGGCGAAGTAGCCGATCGAGATATATGTCCAGAAGTCGGTGCAGAGGTTGTGCAGGATCCGGTTGAAGCGGGCGATGTCGCTGTAGAGCTCGGCCTGCCAGTCGTGGCTCTCGATCTGGGTGGTCAGCGGGTTCCAGGTCAGGCCAAGGGACTCCACGAACGTCTTGCTGACCGCAGGCCAGTCCGCGTCGGGCACCGCGGCGACGTGAGCGCCATACGTGCCGGTTGCCCCGTTGAGCTTGCCGAGATACTCGGCGCGGCCGACCCGGGCAAGCTGGCGCCTCAGACGGTACGCGAGCACCGCGATCTCCTTGCCCATGGTGGTCGGCGTGGCGGGCTGGCCGTGCGTGCGGGCCAGGAGCGGCAGGTCGCGCAGGTCTCGGGCCATGGTGGCGGCCGCGTCCACCAGGGCGGTGGCTCGCGGCAGCCAGACCTGTTCGACGGCTCCCTTGATCATCAGCGCGTAGGAGAGGTTGTTGATGTCCTCGCTGGTGCAGGCGAAGTGGACCAGCTCGGAGATCGCGGCCAGGTCGCTCGAGGGTCCGGCGTCCATCTCGGCGAGGCGGCGCTTGAGGAAGTACTCGACAGCCTTCACGTCGTGCACCGTCTCGCGCTCCAGCTCGGCCAGCTCGGCGATCTCGGCGGGGCCGAAGTCCTCCACGGCGTCGAGCAGGCGGGCCTGCTCGCCGGTGGTGAGGGCCCGAACGCCAGGGACGACCTGAGCGGTCGTCAGGTGGATCAGCCACTTGATCTCGACCCTGACCCGCTCACGGTTCAGCGCCGCCTCTGACAGGTGGTCCACCAGCGGGGCCACGGCGCTCCGGTAGCGACCGTCGAGGGCGCCAAGGGCGATGGGCGGGTATGCGTCAGCTAGCTGGGCCATGCTGGCCATCCTCCCAGAGTCAGCCCGGTCTGCGCACAGCGCCCGGTCAGGCTTGGTGGGCCGGCAGGACCGGGTCTTTCGGGTCGTCCGCGGCTGGGGTCCCGGAGCTAACACCCATCCTGACCAGACCGATCACGGCGGTCGCGATGGCCAGAAGCCCCACGCACAGCAGGCCGCCGACGCCGTTGATGAACAACGCATAGAACGCAATGGCCCGGTGCTCGCCCTGCCCGGCTGCGGGCGGGCTGGCTGCGGACACGGCCCAGGCCAGCACGATGGAGGCGGCGCTCAGGACGGAGGCCACCGCAAAGCCCCACAGCGGCGCGCGGCGAAGGAAGATCCAGGCTGCGGCCCACCCGACGACGAACAGGGCGGGCAGCCCGAAAATGGTCAGTAGTCCTAGGGCGTCGCGGAAAGACACGTGGCCTTCTTACTCTTTGGGTTGTCAAGGGCCGAATAGTGCTGGCCGTCCCGGTGACCAACGCTAGCCCAGCCTCGTGATGGGTCAGACGGGAGGGCCTGCCCCGGCGTCGTCGTCCCGGGCCGGAGCCTGGATCAGCGAGAAGGACTCACCCTGAGGCCCCACCAGGGGGGACATCCGCCCGAACGGGGTGTCGAACGGCGGACGAACGATGGTGGCGCCCAGCTCGGCAGCCTTGGCGGCCGAGGCGTCGCAGTCATCCACCATGAAGTAGACGACCCAGCCGGGGGGGACCTCAGCGGGGATGTCGGCGCCGAGCTCGCCCAGGCCGGCGACGACCTCCCGGTCACCTGCCCGCTTGACCGTCGAGTAGGAGAACCCCTCGCCGATCTCGTCGTAGGCGAAGCCGAAGACGGTGCCGTAGAAGGCTTTCGCACCCTCATAGTCCCGGGTCATCAGCTCGTTCCACACCAGGGCGCCCGGCTCGTTGTAGATCCCGACGCCCTTGTGGTCGCCGGCCTGCCAGAGGCCGTAGGACGCCCCCGTGGGGTCGGTCGCGAAGGCAATCCGCCCGGCGGTCATGACGTCCATCGGCTCCATCATGAAATCCCCGCCGGCGGCTTTGGCTCTGGCTGCGGCGGCGTCGAGGTCCTGGGCTGCTAGATACGTGGACCAGACGTTGGGGAAAGGGTTCTCCGGCGGCTTCGGGCTTATCGCACTGACCGGCCGGCCGCCCAGCATGCACATGAGATAGCCGCCGGCCTCTGGCGGACCGTCCTGGATGTCCCAGCCGAACAGGCTTGAGTAGAACTGCCTGGCGGCCGCGGCGTCGGTGACCATCAGGTCGATCCAGCAGGGCGTGCCGTTGGGCCAGGCTTCATCGCGTGTGGGCACTGCGCTCTCCTTCTCGCGTGGTGACTCTCGGTGTGGCGGTGGTCGGATGGGTGCAACGGCGTTCAGGTGGAGCCTCCCACCCGGGTCCAACAGTTGCCACCCCAATCACGGAACAGGTCAGTTCAGGGGGGAGGGCGGTGAGGGAGAGCAGCTCAGGGGGGCAGGGCAGTTCAGAGGGCCAGGCCGTCAGGGCGCCATACCCTCCGGGAGGGGAGAGGCAGCCTCGGTGGGCGGGGCACCGGCCGGGTGAGGTTCGTGCGGGGGTCGAAGCCCTTGTCGGGCTGTCTCTGCGAGCACGATCCCGACCAGCACGATGACCGTCCCGACGATCTGGACGGTGGTCAGGGACTCGCCGAGCAGGATCCAGGCGATGACGCCGGCGCCGACAGGCTCGAGCATGCCGATCAGGCCCACCCGGGCGGGTCCGAGCCGGGCAACGGCGAAGAGCACCAGAAGGAACGGTGCGACGGTGCCCAGCACGATGATCCACAGGACCATCAGCCACAACGACGCGCTGCCGGGCAGGGATCCGGGCAGGTCGACCGGCTGGATGAGCCGGCCGAACGGAAACTGCTGCCACGGCGAGACGATAGCCCAGAGGATCGCCGAGAAGCCAAAGCTGAAGCCCATCAACGAGATCGGGTCGCGTTCGCGCTGGCCATGCTCGCCCATCAGGTAGTAGCAGGCCAGCGCCGCGCCCGCCCCGAGCGCGCTGACCAGGCCGACCGGGTCCAGGGTCATCCCCTTCCAGAACTGGGCCACCAGGGCCAGACCCGCCAGGGCGCAGGCCAGACCGAGCCAGAGCCGGGACTTCACCGGCTCCTTCTGGACGAAACGCACCCACAGGGCCACCATCAGCGGCGCGGTGTACTCGAAGAGCAGGGCGATCCCCACCGGCATCCGCTGGATTGCCACGAAGTAGAGCCACTGGACCATGGCGATCCCGGTCAGTCCGTAGAGCGCCAGGAAGCCCAGCTCGCGCCGGCTGACCCGCAGCGCGGCCGGGTTTCTCAGGGCGGTGATGGCCAGCAGGATGAGGGCGGTTCCGGCGCTGCGCATGGAGACCAGCTCGAGGGAGGAGAGGCCGTTCTGCAGCGCGACCTTGCTGACGTTGCCGTTGACCGCGAACAGGACAGCCGCGCCGACGGCCAGCAGCACACCCGTCGAGGTCTGCGACGACCTCGGGGCGGTCTCCGTGCTGAACGAGTCGTGGCGCCACCTCACCGGCTCATGCTGGCCCATCGGTGGGCACGGAGGTAGTGCAGGGTCACTGGTCGGTCACCAGGCTGCCCGGCATGGCGATGCATCCGGGCCTGGTCCAGAACTGCATGAGCTCAACGCGGAGACGTCCCGCTCTGACCATGGGATCCGCCTCGGCCAGCTTGAGAGCCTCGTGCGCCGTCTCCGTGCAGTAGAAGGAAAGCCCGCGCATCGACGGGTCGGGCTGGTTGACCAGCGGACCGTTCAGCGCCAGCAGGCCTCTGGACGCCAGCCTGTCCAGGTAGGCCAGGTGGCCGGCCTGCAGGTCTTTCAGCTCGGTCTCCGTGAACGGAGGGGAGATGTCCGGGCGCCGCAGGAGCACCAGGTGATACTGCTCAAGGTCCATCACGTCCTCCTTGAGGCCGGGCTACTGAAAGAGCTCAGGCCAGGGCGCTGCGATCCGACACGTCGCTACCAGTATCCCGTCCACGCGGGAAGGACGCCTCTCAGGCTCAGCGGACTCAGCAACGCTGCGCCTCGGCACACCCCAGCGTTCCCCTGCTCTTGCCGCTCCTGCTGCTGGCCGGCTATCGCACGGCCGCCTGCTGGCGCTGGGCTGGTTTCGCCCGCTCGGCTACCCGACCCTCAGCCGCTGTATGCCGAGAGGTCGATGACCCGGTCGAAGCCGGCCAGGCCGTCGCGGCGGTGACTGACCATGATCACCGACTGTCCGTGTGCCGAACGGGTGAGGTCGCCCATCACGGCGTCGGCGGTGGCGTGGTCCAGGTGGGCCACCGGCTCGTCCAGCAGCAGCACCGGCCGTTCGGACAGCAGGGCCCGGGCCAGCCCGAGGCGGGCCTTCTCCCCGCCGGACACGCCGCGGCCACCGGCGCCGAGGATGGTGTCCAGGCCCTTGCGGAGCTCGGAGAGCCACTGGCCGAGGCCGGCCCGTTCCAGGGCGTCGACGAGGTCAGGATCCGGTGCTCCGGGCCGGGCCAGGCCGAGATTGGCGCGCAGCGTGGACGCGAAGAGGTGCGGCTCGTCGTCGAGCACCGCGAACGTGCCCCGTGCCTGGCCGAGCTCGAGCGAGACAGCGTCCTGGTCATCGAGCCAGTAGGTGCCGCCGGTGGGATCCAGCGCACGGGCCAGCACAGCGAGCAGGGTGGACTTGCCGCAGCCGTTGGGGCCGGTGATGGCCAGCCTGGTCCGGGCGGGGATCTGCAGGTCCACCGGCCCCACCTGTGGCACGCCGCCGGACCAGGCCGCGGTGACCGCGCTCAGGGTGATGGCCGGCGGCATGTCGGCGGTGCTCTGTGGCGGCACGACCCCGGCGGCGCCAACGGCCGGCTGCTGGTCGAGCAGGGTCTCCAGCCGGACCGCGCTGGCCTGGGACCGGGCCAGCGCGCGGACGACATCGGGCAGTGTGGAGAAGGAGTCACCGAGGGCGATGGGGGTCAGCACGAGCAGTGCCGCGACCGGGGTGGAGATGGTCGTGCCGACGTCGGGGCGGATGGCTACCACCATGGCGATCGTTGCTGCGGCGGTCAGCAGCAGCAGGAGCCCGGAGGCAGCGGCGCGCCCTCGGCTCTGCCGCGCGGCGGCCAGGCACAGGTCACGATGGGCGATCGTCAGCCAGGTTGCGGCCCTCTCGCCGGCACCGATGGCCTGGAGCTGGTCAGCATTGCCGGACACCAGGGTGGTGACCCTGGACAGCTCTGCGCGAGCGCCCAGCAGGGTCTGCTGGGAACGCTTCTCCAGATCCCAGCCAAGGATCAGGATGGGCGCGGTAAGGACCGTCATGGCGGCGATGACCAGGGCTGCAACGGGCGAGAGAAGAGCGAGGACGGCTGTCGTCACGGCGCATGCGACGAGGGTCGACAGGGCCGGCACGGTGACCCTGACCTGGGCATCCACCACATCAGTGAGGTCGTCGACCACCCCGGTGAGCAGGTCGGCCCGGCCTCGACGGCCGAGACGGGCCGGCGTCAGCGGGATCAGCCGTTGGTAGGCCGTGGTGCGCCGGTCGGCGAGGTCCGCCAGGGCGACGTCGTGTGAGCGCAGGCGCTCCCAGTAGCGGAAGACCGGCCGGGCCATGCCGAAGGCGCGCACGGCAACGATCGCGGTCAGCAGGAGCAGGACGGGAGGGCGTTCGCTGGCTCGCACGATCAGCCAGCCGGAGGTCGCGGTCAGCGCGATCCCCGCGGTGGTCGCTATGCCGCCCAGCAGCCCGGCGCCGAGGATCGCCCGGGTGGGCCGGGTCGCCCGGATCGCTGCGCTACCGCTGGCCGCCGGCGTAGCTTGGCCGCTGCCTGGGGCGGTCTCGCTGAGGTCGGCGGGCGTCATGCGGTCACCACGGTGAGGTTCGGGGCGGGACGGGGGACCAGGTGGATGTGCTCGTCGGCGAAGGTGAGCAGCTCGGGCCGGTGGGTGACCGCCACGACGGTGCGTAGCTGGGCCAGCTTCTGGATCAGCTGATGTGCCAGAGCTGCCGACTCGTCGTCGAGATGGGCCGTGGGCTCATCGAGCAGCAGCAGGGGCGCGGTCGACAAGGCGGCCCTGGCCAGGGTGAGACGGGCCCGCTGGCCGGCGGACAGCCCGAAACCGTCGTCACCGAGCCGGGTGTCCAGACCCTCAGCGAGGGTGATGACCATGTCGTCGAGCCCGACCATCGCCAGGATCACCCAGAGCTCGTTGTCGCAGCAGTCGTTGCCCAGGGTGAGGTTCTCCCGCACGGTCCCCGGAGCGAGGAACGGCCGCTGGCTGACCAGATGTGCGCGGGGCGCGGTCAGTGTCCCGGTGCTGGGCCTGCGGAGCCCGGCCAGCAGCTCCAGCAGGGTCGACTTGCCGGCCCCGGACGGGCCGGTCACCACCGTCAGCCCGATCGGGAGGTTGAAGGACACCGAGGTCAGCACCTGGTGGGCTGCGCCCGGGAAGCCGTATCCGAGGTCCGTGCCCACTACGGCTTGAGGCTCGTCCAGGAAGGGGTATGGCTCGAGGAAGGACTGGCGGCCGGGCGCCTCTGCGCGGTCGGGTGCCCCCGGACTGCTGGCGCCCTCTGTGGCGTCGGGAGTCTCGGAACTGCTGACGGGGGCCGGCTCCCCGGGGTCAGCGGCGCGCTGCGCGGCGGTGGACAGCTGGATCTCGGCCAGGACGTCGGCCAGGGCTTGTGCCCCGTCGGCCGCGGAGTGGAACTCGGTGCCGACCCGGCGGATCGGCCAGAAAGCCTCGGGAGCCAGCAGGATCGCCAGCATGGCCGTGGACAGGGGCATGTTGCCGGTGGCCAGGCGCAGGCCCACGGTCACCGCGACCAGCGCCACCGAGATCGTCGCCAGCAGCTCGAGAGCCGCCGAGCTCATGAATGCCAGTCGCAACGTCTTCATCGTGGCCAGCCGGTGCTTCTGGCTCACGGTGGCGATCGACTCCACCTGAGCCTCGGCCCGGCCGTAGGAGGCGAGGGTCGGCAGGCCTCGCATCACGTCCAGGAAGTGGCCGGAGAGGGCTCCCAGCGACCGCCATCGACGCTGGGTCGACTCCTGGGTGGTGCGGCCGATGAGTGCCGCGAAGACTGGCAGCAGCGGGACGGTGAGCGCAACGATAAGGGCGCTGGGCCAGTCGACCAGCGTCAGGGTGGCGACGGCGAGCAGCGGCAGGAAGGCACCGGCGACCAGTGCGGGGAGAAAGCGCGCGACATACGGCTCGACGCTGGTCATTCCCTGGGTGGCCAGGGCCTGTGCGCGCCCTGTCTCCGGTCGTGAGTCGGCATCGCGTTCAAGCCAGGCGCCGACAAGCTGCTCCCGCAGGACCGTCGAGACCCGCATCCCGGCCCAGCTGCCGACCAGCTCGTTGGCCGCGGCCAGAAGCGCCCGGACGAGGAACAGCCCGGCGAGCCACAGGCTGGGGGTCAGCACCGGTCGACCCTCGACCACGGCGACGACCAGGTCCGTCACCGCGAAGGCGAGGGCCACGGTCGCCACACCCGCCGCGATGCCGATCGCCCCCAGCGCCAGGACAGGCCCCCGCGTGGCGGGGACCTGGCTCAGCAACCGGGAGTCGAACGGTCGGCTCAAAGGATCTCGTCCCTCATCGGAGCGTGCCCACCACGACCGCCGCAGGGATGTGCTGGGTGCCGATCCGCCGGCGGAAGGTCCAGTAGGTCCACGACGTGTACATCAGCACGATCGGGGTGAAGATCGCGGCGACCCAGGTCATGATCCCCAGCGTGTATGCCGTGCTGCTCGCGTTCGTCGTGGTCAGCGAGTACGCCGCGTTGGTGGTCGACGGCATCACGTCGGGGAAGAGCGCCAGGAACAGGGTCGCCACGGCGGCCCCGATCGCGACGAACGTGCCGATGAAGGCCCACCCCTCTCGATTCTGGAACACGGCGAACAACCCGGCCAGCAGGGCGACTGCGGCCACAACCGCGGCGATCCAGGACCAGATCGAGCCGGTCGACACGTTGACGGTGACGAGCAGGATCACGGCGAGCAGGGCTGCTACGGCACCGAACTTGAGCGACAGCGCCCGTGCCTGAGTCCTGATGTCGCCCTCGGTCTTGAGCGAGAGGAAGATCGCGCCGTGGGTGAGGAAGAGCGCCATGGTGGTCAGCCCGCCCAGCAGCCCGACCGGGTTGAGCAGGGTGAACAGGTTGCCGGTGTACTCCTTGGCGGCGTTGATCGGCAGGCCCATCACCACGTTCGTGAGGGCGACACCCCACAACAGGGCCGGGACGGCTGACCCGGCGACGATGGCGATGTCCCAGCGCTTGCGCCAGGTCGGGTCGTCGACCTTGCCGCGGTAGTCGAAGCCGAGGGCACGCACGATGAGGGCGACCAGGATGATCAGCAACGGCAGGTAGAGACCGCTGAACATCGTGGCGTACCAGTGCGGGAAGGCCGCGAACGTGGCACCGCCGGCAGTCAGCAGCCACACCTCGTTGCCGTCCCAGACCGGGCCGATGGTGTTCAGCATGACGCGCTTCTTCACCTCGGCGTCCTTGCCGCGGCCGAGGACCGGCATCAGCATGCCGACGCCGAAGTCAAAGCCCTCCAGCACGAAGTAGCCGGTCCACAAGACGGCGATCAAGATGAACCAGACGGTCGTGAGCTCCATGGTGTCCCTCTATGTCTTGGTGTGCGGTCGCTGGTGGCGGTTGTCAGTAGGCAAAGACGAGGGGGGCGTCCTCGTCCTGATCGGCATGGTCAACGGGTTCCTCGAATTCCGGAGCGCCGATGGCGATGTACTTCAGCAGCAGCTTCACCTCGACCACGGCCAGGCCGGCATACAACGCGGTGAGCACGATCAGCGAGGTCCAGACCTCACCGGCCGACACGCTCGGGGAGACGCCGCTGGTGGTGGTCATCATGCCGTAGACGATCCATGGCTGGCGCCCGGTCTCGGTGAAGATCCAGCCGAAGCTGTTGGCGAACAACGGGAGCAGCGGCGCGGCCAGGATGGTCCAGTACCACAGGCGGCCGGGGCGCGGGATCCGGTCGCGGCGGGTGGACCACAGCACGGCGATGGCGATCAGCGCACCTACCATGCCGAGACCGATCATGATCCGGAAGGACCAGTAGGTGAGCGGGATGGTGGGGGTGTAGCCCTCACTGAAGGTCAGTGAGGTCGGGTCCTGGCCGTAGAGCTTCTGTTCGGCGGCCCGAACCTGGTTGATGCCCTCGACGGACCCGTTGATGTTCCCGGTGGCCAGGAAGCTGAGCAGGTACGGCACCTTGACGGCGAACTTCTCCTTGCTTCCGTCCAGCGAGCCGATGGTCAGCAGGGAGAAGGGCGCCTGGCTGGCCTCGGAGTTGTAGAGGGCTTCGGCGGCGGCCATCTTCATCGGCTGCACCTCGGTCATGACCTTGCCCTGAAGGTCGCCGGAGACGATGACACCGAGAGCCGCTACGAGGGTGACCCAGGCGCCGATCCGGGTGGCCTTGCGGTACATGGTGGTGTTCTTGCCGACGTCGGGCCGGCGCAGGTGCCACAGACCCACAGCCATCACGAAGGCGCCACCGACCATGTAAGCGCTGGTCATCGTGTGCGGGAACGTGACGAGCTGGACCTTGTTGGTGAGCACTGCGACGAAGTCGGTCATCTCGGCACGACCGGTGACCGGGTTGAGCTTGTACCCGACAGGGTGCTGCATCCAGGAGTTGGCGGCGAGGATGAAGTAGGCCGACAGCAGGGTCCCGAAGGCGACCATCCACATGCAGGCCGCGTGGAACTTGGGAGGGAGCTTGTCCCAGCCGAAGATCCACAGGCCCAGGAAGGTCGACTCGAGGAAGAAGGCAAGCAGCGCCTCGATGGCCAGCGGCGCGCCGAAGATGTCCCCGACGAAGCGCGAGTAGTCACTCCAGTTCATCCCGAACTGGAACTCCTGGACGATGCCGGTGACCAGGCCCAGGGCGAAGTTGATGGTGAAGAGCTTGCCGAAGAACTTGGTGAGCCGAAGCATCTCGGGGTTGCGATGACGCAGCCACGCGGTCTCGAAGCACGCAATGATGAGCGAGAGCCCGATCGTGACCGGGACGAAAAAGAAGTGGTAGACGGTCACGATGGCGAACTGCCACCTTGCGATATCCACGGCGTCCATGAAGCTCCCTCGATCCACTGGTTCGTGCGGGTTCGATCAAATACTACGGAGGTGACCTCTGGCATGCGTTGGCGGTATTGGGTGATGTGACACAGGTCGCATGATGCTTTCTGTGCGTGGCTGTCGACGCGTCTGGGAACGGCAGTCAGGAAACACCGGTACGATGGGGGTCCGCCTGATCGGGTGGTCCAGGCGTGATGTGTTGGGAGAGTCTATGCGGTGGTGCTGGAGAGCATTCAGTGCTGCCTCTGTCGCCGCCGTGCTCCTGGTCGCCCTCGCCATGTTGCTGTTCACGCCGGGACCCGCGATCGCCGGCCAGTCCGAGGCCGTCTGGCATCCGCATCCAGAGAACCCCGCCGCGCTGGCCCGCACCTACCAGGTGAACGAGAGCCTGATGCAGGCCGCCGGCGCCCCGTTCGCGAGCTGGACCGGTCAGGGGCGCCAGTTCCTGGCCTTCGATCCGCGTGGCAGTGGCCAGGTCGTCGAGGTGTTCGGGGATCTGGGGGCCGCTGACCGGATTGCTGTCCTCGTTCCCGGCGTCTCCACCACAGCTGACAACTTCAACACCGGCCTGGATGATGTGCGTGACCGTGCCCCGGCAGTGCAGGGGCGAGCCCTGTATGACGCCACTCGCAAGGCCGCCCCCGGTGAGCATGTGGCCGTGATCGCCTGGCTGGGATATGACGCGCCGCAGGGCGTCGGCCGCACGGCTGCACGTGAGGAGCTCGCCCGAGCCGGTGCGCAGGCCCTGGACAGCTTCACCGCAGATCTGGCGATCATGAGACCCCGGGCGAGTGTCTCGGTGATCGGCCACAGCTATGGCTCGGTGGTCGCCGGCCTGGCCGCAGCCAGCCTGCCGGCCCAGGTGAAGAACCTGGTGGTCGTGGGCAGCCCGGGGATGGGCGTCTCGCGAGCCGCTGACCTGCACACCTCGGCGCACGTCTGGGCCGGACAGTCAGATCAGGACTGGATCGACTGGGTTCCGGCCTTCCAGGTGTGGGGAGCCGGGCACGGCACGTTGCCGGCGACCCCGGGCTTCGGCGCCAGGGTCTTCGGGACCAACGGGGTCACCGATCACGATCACTATCTCGCGCCGGGCACGCAGTCCCTCGCCAACATCGTCTCGATCGTGCTGGGACGCGACTCAACGGTTATCGGGCCCAACGCGGGCGCCCTGCCACTTCAGGCGTCCGGGTAGCCGTCCGGGTTCTTCGACTGCCAGCGCCACGAGTCGGCGCACATGTCGTCGATCGTGCGCGTCGCCGTCCAGCCGAGCTCGGAGTTGGCGCGGGCCGGGTCTGCGAATGAAGCGGCGATGTCTCCGGCGCGTCGGCCGACGACCTCGTAGGGCAGCGCCCTGCCGACCGCCCGCTCGAAGGCGTGCAGCATCTCGAACACGCTCGTGCCCGTGCCGGTGCCGAGGTTCCAGGTGCTGACGGCCTGCTCGGTCGAGGCGAGCCGGGTCAGCGCGGCAACGTGACCGGCAGCGAGGTCCTCGACATGGATGTAGTCGCGCAGCGGGGTGCCGTCGGGGGTGTCGTAGTCGTCGCCGAAGATGCGCAGCTTCTCGAGCCGGCCCACCGCGACCTGGCAGATGTAGGGGAGCAGGTTGTTCGGCTCGCCGGAAGGGTCCTCGCCGATGGTGCCGGAAGGGTGTGCGCCGACCGGGTTGAAATAGCGCATCAGGCCGATCCGCCAGCCCGGCTGTGCCACCGCGACGTCGCGCAGGACCTGCTCGATCATCACCTTGGTCCAGCCGTAGGGGTTGGTCGCCGAGGTGGGCAGGTCCTCGGTCATCGGCACCGCGGCATTCGCGCCATACACGGTGGCCGATGAGGAGAAGACGAGATTGCTGACATCGTGACGAGCCATCGCGCGGACCAGCGAGAAGGTGGAGCCGAGGTTGTTCTCGTAGTACTCCAGAGGCTTTTCGGTGCTCTCGCCGACCGCCTTGTGCCCGGCGAAGTGGATGACCGCGTCGATCTGCTCGCGGGCGAAGAGCTGCTCGGTCCGGTCGACGTCGCGCAGGTCGAACGCGTGGACCAGCAGCTGCTCACCGGTGATCTGCTCGAGCCGCTTGACCACGGTCGGCTTGGCGTTGGAGAAGTTGTCCACGATCAGGACCTGGTGGCCGGCGCCCAGGAGCTGGACCACGGTGTGAGAGCCGATGAACCCGGCTCCGCCGGTGACAAGTACTCGCATGCCCACCACCGTATGCCGCAGCCGGGGCATCAGTTGTCGGCGCCCCGCCAGCGTGCTCTGATGGGGGTGTGACCAGGGTGCGATCGCCGCGGGCAGCAGTGGAGCGTGTGGTGATCCCGGATGGCGACCACGGTGAACGCAACGGGTGGTTCGTGGGTGACGACGCCGAGTGTGCGGTGATCGACCCGGCCGGACCGCTGGGGGATCTCTTCGGTCACTGTGAGCTGCGCCGGCTTCGCGCCATCCTGTGGACCAGCGTCCGGCCTGAGTCTGTCGGGATCGCGATGGCCCTGGCGGACCGGACGGGCGCCGTGACCTACCTGAGTTCGGACGATCTCGCCCTCTGGCGTCGGGCCGAGCCTGAGCGTCGCCCGCAGAGCACGGTCCCGCGCGGGCTGGTGCTCAACATCGGCGGTGTCAGGCTGGAGTCGATCTCCACGCCCGGGATCACCCCCGGCACGCTGTGCTGGTACGCCCCGGCGTTGAAGGCAGTGTTCACCGGCGACACCCTCGGCGCCCATGGTGCCGGCGGCGAGGAGCTCCCGGCGTCGGCCCGCTCGACGGTGCTGGCCTCGATCCGGACCGGGCTGTTCTCGTTGCCCTGGCACACAGTGGTGCATCCGGGGCGAGGCGAGGACACCCGGATCGGCACCCAGCGCTGGGACCCCCGCGTCTGGAGCTAGCCGCCCTGGCCGGGAAGGTCCGTCATCCGGGGATGATCAGGGACTTGCCGGTGGTCCCGCGGCTCTCCAGGGCCTCGTGCGCCTGTGCCGCGTGATCGAGGCTGAACCGTGCCCCGACGCGCACCGACAGCCGGCCTGAGGCCACCCAGCCGAACAGCTCGCCTGATCGCTCGAGCAGCTCGTCCCGGGTCAGCACATAGTGCGCCAGCGACGGTCGGGTGAGGAAGAGCGAACCCTTGGCAGCCAGCAGCAGAGGGTCTATCGGAGGCACCGGGCCGCTCGCCGCGCCATACAGCACGAACATGCCGCGGGGGCGCAGGCTGTTCAGGCTGCCCTCGAACGTTGCCCGGCCGACCCCGTCGTACACCACGTCGACACCGCGGGTATCAGTCAGCGCGGAGACTTCCGTGGCCACGTCTTCCCGGTCATAGCGGATCACCTCGGCGGCACCAGCCTCACGGGCGAGCGCTGCCTTGTCGTCGGTCGACGTCGTCGCGATCACCCGCACGCCCAGCGACGTCAGCACCTGGGTGAGCAGCAGGCCCACGCCGCCGGCCGCTGCATGGACCAGGGCGGTCTCGCCGGCCCGTGCCGGATACGTCGAACGGGTGAGGTACTGCGCGGTCAGCCCCTGCAGGAGCACCGCCCCCGCGGTCTCGTCGTCAATGCCGGCCGGGACCGGAAGCGCCCGGTCGGAAGGCACAATGACCTGCCCAGCGTACCCCGCTCCGGGGACCATCGCCCAGGCAACGTGGTCGCCCTCCTGAAAACCGGTCACCCCGCTGCCGACCGCGCTCACCACCCCGGCTCCCTCCGAGCCCACGATGAACGGTGTCGGCATCTGGTACACGCCGGTGCGGTAGTACACGTCGATGTAGTTGACCCCCGCCGCCGCGACGTCGACCCGCAGCTCGCCGGGGCCCGGGTCCGGGGCGGGCAGGTCCCGGGCGACCAGAACCTCGGGGCCGCCGGTCTCATGGATGACTACTGCACGCATGGGTGCCTCCTGGTCGGGCGGGTGCGGCGACTGGGCCGCGGGTGGGGTCCTCGTTGCACCAGCAGCCTATGACCTGCCGCTGACCTCAGGTCGACTGCTTGCAGAATGCGTTAGCGACGGCTAACCTATTTTCATGCCCGACATCCTGTCCGCTGCGGCCGAGCCCACGAGGCGCCGGATCCTGCAGCTGCTGGCGTCGGGGCCGCGAACGGTCAATGATCTGGCCGCCAACTTCACCGTGACCCGTTCGGCGATCTCCCAGCATCTCGGCGTGCTCACCGAGGTGGGCCTGGTGGTCAGCCGCAAGAGTGGCAGGCAACGTATCTACAGCGAGGTCCCCGCCGGGATGGCCCTGCTACGCCAGGAGCTTGAGCGGTTCTGGACGGCTGAGCTCGGTCAACTGGTCGCCGACGCGACCGCAGCCACCGCCGGTCAATGACGCAACAACACCGAACGATCCGCAGAGCCCAGAGGAGAACCAGAATGCTTGCTGAGAAGACCGTCCTGCTGCCGGTGTCGGCCGACGAGGCGTTCGCCCTGATCACCGAGCCTGACCGGCTTCGCCGCTGGAAGACGGTATCGGCCAGGGTGGACCTGCGGGCCGGCGGCCAGTACCGCTGGACGGTGGTCCCGGGCCATGTCGCGGCCGGCACTTTCGTCGAGGTGGAGCCGGGCCGTCGGATCGTCTTCGGGTGGGGCTGGGAAGGAAGCCCGGATCTCGCTCCGGATGCCTCCACCGTCACCATCACGCTCGAGCCCGCCGAGGGCGGCACTCTGGTCAGCCTCGTGCATGACGGGCTGACCCAGGAGCAGGTGGCAGGACACCTCGCAGGCTGGAACCACTTCTTCGCTCGCCTTGAGCGGGTCGCCTCAACAGGGGACGCCGGACCGGACGAGTGGGCCGCCGCGCCCGCCGACCTCAACCCGCTCACCTGCGCCGAGGCCACCCTGGCCGTGTGCCAGAACGTGCTGCGCGGCGTCACCGAGGGCGACCTCGAGCGGCCAACTCCGTGCAGCGAGTTCACTGTCGGCCAGCTCGCTGAGCACCTGATCGGCTCGATGGTCAGCCTCGGCGGTATGGCGGGAGCCGTGGTGGTCCCGGCTGAGACCGGCACGGTCGAGTCCCGGGTGGCGTTCGCGGCCCAGCAGACTCTGGAGGCCTGGGACAGGCGCGGGATCGAGGGCACGGTGAACGGAGGCGGGCAGGACATGCCCGCCGAGGTCGCGGTCGGCATCCTCTCGGTGGAGCTGCTGGTCCACGGCTGGGACTTCGCCGTCGCCACCGGGCACCAGGTGACCGTGTCGGACGAGGTCAGCCAGTACGTCCTCGAGCGTGCCCAGACGCTGATCTCCCCACAGGGCCGTCAGCGCGGCATGTTCGCGGACGCGGTCGAGGTCGGACCTGATTCCGACATCCTCGATCGCCTCATAGCCTTCTCCGGCCGGACGGCGGCCTGAGGAGTTTCCACCCATCACCACACAAGAAGAAAAGGAGTACGTCATGGCAAAGTTCATCCTGTTGTACAAAGGCCCGGCAACACCGCAGTCAGAGATCACTCCCGAGGTGGGCGCCCAGCTCCAGCAGTCCTGGGACGCCTGGATGGGCAAGGTCAGCGCCTCGCTGGTCGACGGCGGGGCGCCGTTCACCGGTGCCAGCACCGCGGTGGTCGCCGACGGCACGACGAGGAGCGCGAGCGACCTCACCGGGTACACGATCATCGAGGCCCCTGATCTCGAGACGGCCAAGACCCTGGTCGGCGGCAACCCCTTCCTTGAGGACGGGTCGTCCAGGTTTGCCGTCGAGGTCTATGAGCTCGGGACCATGTGACAGACCGAGCCGGGATGCACAGAACCAGGGACGGTGCGGGTGCGCACCGTCCCTGGTTCTCTCCTTGAGCTCGGGCACGGTCCTCTTCCGGAGGGGAAGAATCGTGCAGGGTCCTGGGTCTGTCAGTCGTTCTCGGGCAGGATCGCGTTCAGGACCATCGACACGATGGTGATGATGAACGCGCCGATCACCGCGTCCCAGAAGAACTGGTCGACGTGGAAGTCGAGGCTGAACTGGCCGGCGAACCACGAGGTCAGCTCCAGCATGGCCGCGTTGACGATCAGGGTGAACAAGCCCAGCGTCAGGATGATGACCGGTAGCGACAAGATGGTCAGGATCGGTTTGATCAGGGCGTTGAGGAGGCCGAAGATCACGGCCACCCACAGGATCGTCACGATCTGGTTGGTCGTCGAGGTGTGGTTGTCGGCGAGGTGGATGCCCTGGACGAAGATGGCGGCGACCCACAGGGCGACGCCGTTGACCAGGACTCTGATCACGAATGACTTCATGGGCCAAGGGTGGCACGCGGTGGCTGTCCCGGTGACAGTACCGGGGCAATACAGTGCAGCCATGAGCCGAACCGTCCGTCTCCGTGAAGCCCTGGCTGCCGTCCCCGCCTACAAGCCCGGCAAGCCCGCGGCGCCGAACGAGGGGATGACGACCTACAAGATCAGCAGCAACGAGAACCCGTACCCTCCGCTGCCCGGCGTGCTGGAGGTCGTGGCGGATGCCGCCAGGGAGATGAACCGCTACCCGGACATGGCCGTCACCGCGCTGACCGACGCCCTGGCGCAGCGGCTGGGGGTTCCCCGTGAGCACATCGCCACCGGCACCGGCAGTGTGGGCGTTCTCGGCCAGCTGATCGCCGCGACGTGCGACCCGGGCGACGAGGTCATCTACGCGTGGCGCTCGTTCGAGGCGTACCCGATCGTCGTGGCGATCGCCGGCGCGGTCTCGGTGAAGGTCCCGCTTGACGTGCACGGCAGGCACGACCTCCCCGCGATGGCTGCGGCTATCACCCCGCGCACCCGCCTGATCCTGGTCTGCACGCCCAACAACCCCACCGGCCCGGTCGTTCACCAGAACGAGCTTGACGTGTTCCTGGACACGGTCCCCGCGAACATCCTGGTGGTCGTCGACGAGGCCTACACCGAGTTCGTCACCGACTCGTTGGCCCCCGACACGCTTGCGACCTATGCCTCGCGGCCGAACGTCGCGGTCCTGCGCACGTTCAGCAAGGCGTACGGCCTGGCGGGGCTCCGGGTGGGATACGCGGTGGCCCACGAGCCGGTGGCCCAGGCCCTGCGCAAGACGGCGGTGCCCTTCGGGGTGAGCACGATCGCCCAGCGCGCGGCCATTGCCAGCCTCGACGCCTTCGACGAGCTGAAGGAGCGGGTGGACTCCCTGGTCGGCGAGCGTGAGCGGGTCGTGGCCGAGCTGCGCTACCAGGGCTGGAACGTGCCCGAGACCCAGGCCAACTTCGTCTGGCTGCCGCTGGGTGCGGACACTCTGGCGTTTGCTGCCGCGGCCGACAGGGCAGGCCTGGTCGTCCGGGCGTTCCCCGGGGAGGGCGCCCGCTGCACCATCGCCGAGACCCCGGCCAACGACAGGCTGCTTCAGGTCACCCGTGACTTCGTGGTGGCTCGGACGTTCTGAGCCGCATCCGGGCCGGGCAGCAGCCGCGGTGACCCCGGCGGCAGCAACGGATGTGTACTGCGGGCTGCCGGAGCGGGGTATCTTGTGCTGGCAAGGAATGTGAGCGCCGCCAACGCGCGGGCGTGTTAGTCCCTGCCATGGATAGCATCTTTCGGCGGAGAACCCGTCACGCGTCCATGGCCCGAGGCGAGCTGGCGGTGATCCCGCCTTCGCAAAGAAGGAGTGCCTGTGAGCGACAAAGAAGTCGCGATGCCGCCGGAAGCGGTCGACGCCGCTGCCGTGGCCGCGCTGGTTGCGCCCGTCCCCGAGATCATCGGCGGCGCCGAGTTCGTCCAGCTGCTCACCCCCGAAGGTGAGCGCGTCGAACACCCTGAGTACTCGCAGTACCTTGCGGACCTGACCGACGACGACATTCGCGGCTTCTACCGCGACCAGGTCCTCGTCCGCCGCTTCGACGCCGAGGCCACTGCCCTGCAGCGTCAGGGGGAGCTCGGCCTCTGGGCCAGCCTGCTCGGCCAGGAGGCGGCGCAGGTCGGCTCGGCCCGGGCCCTGAGCTCGCAGGACTACGCCTTCCCGACCTACCGCGAGCACGGTGTCGCCTGGTGTCGCGGGGTCAACCCGCTCAACCTGCTGGGCATGTTCCGCGGGGTCAACCACGGCGGCTGGGACCCGAACGAGAACAACTTCCACCTCTACACCGTCGTTATCGGCGCTCAGACGCTACACGCCGTCGGCTATGCGATGGGCATCCAGCACGACCACGCCGTGGGCACCGGCGACCCGGAGCGGGACGCCGCGGTGATCGCGTACTTCGGCGACGGGGCCAGCGCCCAGGGCGACGTGAACGAGTCCTTCGTCTATGCGGCCTCCACGAACGCGCCCGTGGTCTTCTT
>JBBRZQ010000005.1:0-77987 GCA_038236535.1 Actinomycetales bacterium | reverse complement strand
TGCGGAACCTTCTTGGCTGATGCTTGCGGGGCTGCCGGCTCACGACTCCGACCTGATCCACCGGCGGTTCCAATCCACAGGCGCGCCCGCAGCGAACAAGGGGCATGGGCCGACTCAGCACGAAAGTGCCAAAGAAACGAACGCTGGCGTACGCCGGGACCGGTGTGCTCGCCGCCATCGCGGGTATTGCGGCCGCTCACCTGGTCGCCGGGCTGACGAACCCTGCCGCTTCCCCGGTGCTCGCTGTCGGCTCTGTGGTCATCGACGCCACCCCGACACCCGTGAAGGAGTATGCCGTCGCCCAGTTCGGCACGTCGGACAAGCCCATCCTGTTGGCAACAGTCACGCTGGTCACCCTGATTGCCGCCGCGGCCGCTGGGGCGCTGTCCCGGCGCAGGGTCTGGCTGGGGATCGGGTTTATCGTGCTGCTGACCGGCCTGGCCACCGCCGCCGCGCTCACCCGGCCCGTCGCGTCCCCCGCTGATGCCGTCCCCGGCATCTTCGCGGGCGTCGTCGGCGTCGCGGTCCTGCTGGGACTGCGGCACACCCTCCTACGCAGTGAGCCACCGGCGGCAGACGACGCGGCTCACGACCTTCCGGCCACGGCATACCCGACCTCGCACGACGGGCGCCGACAGTTCCTGATCGGCGCGGCTGCGGTCACCGTGGGCGCGGCCGGCGCGGCAACGTTCGGGCAGCGGCTCTCGTCGGCCGACTCGGTCCCGCAGGTCAGGCTCCCCGCGCCGGGCGATAGGGCCGCCGCCTTTCCGGCCGGCATCGAACGCCAGGTGCAGGGAATCACCCCGCTGCGCACCAGCAACACCTCCTTCTACCGGGTGGACACCAACCTGACCGTCCCGCGGGTGAACGCCGACCGCTGGAGGCTCGAGATCGACGGCCTTGTCGACAAGCCGATGACCATCTCCTATCGAGAGCTGATGGCGATGCCGATGATCGAGCGGGACATCACGCTCACCTGTGTCAGCAACGAGGTCGGCGGCGGCTACGTGGGGGGAGCCCGCTGGCAGGGCATCCGCCTGGCCGACCTGCTCGACCGGGTGGGGGTGCGGCCGGGCGCCGACCAGCTGCTCAGCACGGCCGTCGACGGCTTCCAGATCGGCACCCCCATGGAGGTTGTCCGCGACGGCCGTGACGCAATGATCGCCGTCGGCATGAACGGCCAACCCCTGCCGGCGGTCCACGGGTTTCCCGCCCGGATCGTCACCCCTGGCCTGTACGGCTTCGTCAGCGCGACCAAGTGGCTGACCAAGCTGACCGCCACCACCTACGCGAAGGATGTCGCCTACTGGACCCAGCGCGACTGGGCCACCGACGCGCCCATCAAGATGTCGTCGCGGGTCGATACTCCCCGGCCCCTGTCGACGGTCAAGTCCGGAATGACCGCGATCGGCGGCGTTGCCTGGGCCCAGCACATCGGGATCGCCACGGTCGAGATCAGCATCGACAACGGTCCATGGCAGAAGACCAAGCTCGGGCCGGACGTCGGCCTCGACTACTGGCGCCAGTGGTACCTGCCCTGGAACGCCACGTCCGGACGTCACTCCTTCAGGGTCCGGGCCACCGACCGCAAGGGCGCCGTGCAGATCTCCCAACGCGCCAAGCCGTTCCCCAACGGCTCCAGCGGCATCCAGGAAGTTGTCGTCTTCGTCGAATGAGTCCAGACAAGTTGCCGCCCGGGCCAATCCGCTTCGGCAGCAGCACCGAATGACCAGTACACGACGCACACCCCGATCCGCCCCAACAGCTCACCCCACATCAATCACACCAAGGAGAACCCCATGAACTTCCGCCGCCGCGGCATCGTCGCAGCAGTAGCCCTCGCAGTTCCCCTGAGCCTGGCTGCCTGCAGCTCGGGCAGCACCTCGGCCGACGCTCCGGCGGCGGCGAAGGCGGCTCCCGCAGCCAGTGCGCCGGCCAACGCCTCAGCAGCGGTCTTCGGTTCGGGCTGCTCGGCTGTGCCCAAGGACGGCAAGGGCAGCTTCAACGGCATGGCCACCGACCCGGTTGCTACCGCTGCGAGCAACAACCCGCTGCTGAAGACGCTGGTCACCGCCGTGGGCGCTGCCGGGCTGGGAGACACCCTGAACACCACTCCGGACATCACCGTCTTCGCACCGGTCAACTCCGCCTTCGCCAAGCTCCCGCCGGCCGCACTCAAGGCCGCCCTGGCCGACCCCAAGGGCCTGCTCACCAAGATCCTGACCAACCACGTGGTCAAGGGCAAGATCAGCCCCGACATGCTCGCGGGTGACCACAAGACGCTGGAAGGTGGCACGCTCAAGGTCACCGGATCGGGTGACTCGTTCAAGGTGAACGGTGGCAACAACATCATCTGCGGCAACGTTCCGACCGCGAACGCCACGGTCTACATCGTGGACGGCGTCCTGCTCCCCTCCTGAGCACGACATCAGGCACAGCACATCACGGTTCCATGACACTGGTCCCCGACGGCGAGCTTGCTCCGCCGCGGGGACCAGTGCCAATTCCGCAGCCTCTCGGGGTGGTATCCCGTCGACGCTGCCGACGACCTGGACGGGCCCGGTTCGAGGCCCGGCTGGCCTGCGCAGCGCTGGCTCACGCACGGCACACAGTGAGTGCAGAGGTAGCAGCCGGCTAGCTCTTGCCGAGTGCCCCACGGATAGGTAACGTACAACTACATGGTTGTACAAAGGGTGGAACGAGAGGCTGCGAACCAGATCTTCGCCGCACTCTCCGACGCGACCCGCCGCGACATCGTCACGCGCGTGCTGCACGACGAAGCGTCGGTCTCCGCCCTGGCTCGGCGTTACGACATGAGCTTCGCCGCAGTGCAGAAACACATTGCCGTGCTGCAACGGGCGCGTCTCGTGACGAAGAGGCGCCACGGCCGCGAGCAGCTCGTATCCGGCGACGTCACCACCATCCGCGCGGCGGCGGGGCTGCTCGGCCAGTACGAGGAGATCTGGCGCGGCCGCATCGGTCGCATCGAAGAGATCCTCAGCCAAACAGATGAAGGAGAAGCGCCATGACAGTCATCAGCGCCACACCGGACACCACGACTCTGAGCTTCACGATCGTGGCCGATCTTGCCGCCCCGCCCAAGCGCGCCTGGCAGGTCTGGGTCGACCCGCGCCAGCTTGAGCGGTGGTGGGGGCCACCCACCTGGCCGGCAACCTTCGTGCAGCACGACGTCGTGGTCGGCGGCCGGTCCAGCTACTACATGACCGGGCCCGACGGCCAGAAGAGCCACGGCTGGTGGCGCTTCCTGGTCATCGACGAGCCGCACTCCCTGGAGTTCGAAGACGGCTTTGCCGACGAGGCGGGCGTACCGGACCCCTCGATGCCGACCGTCCACGGCCGCGTCGAACTACAGGAAACCGCCGACGGCACACGCATGACGGTCACCTCGCGGTTCGGGACCGTCGAACAGATGGAACAGCTCACCGCGATGGGCATGGTCGAGGGCATGACTCTCGCTATGGGCCAGATCGACGAGATTCTGGCCGCAGGCTGACTTCTCGCGCGGATTGAACGTTTTCACCCAGCCCTCGGATCGGGACAGTATTTCTGCGCCTGACAGTCTTTACAAAAGGGTTCTCCTCGCGGCACTCTCAAAGACAACCAGCGCGGCAGCGCCACGGCATGGATGGGAACTCGATGTCCAATCTTGAGCTCATAGTCGACGACCTGCTGGAGATATCGAAACCACCAGGAAGGTCGAATTTCGTCGCACATAGCCCGATGTCCTACTAGTCGCGGCCGGTGACGATGCCCCAGCAGAGCGCAGTCACGATCCGGGCCACTGTCAGGCCCGGTGAGCCGCAGGCCCTGGCCGAGCAGCTCCAGGAGCTCTCCGCCCATGACGGGCTGGCGTTCTCAGCACCGACCGACGTCCATTTCGCGCGGCTGGTTCTGCTGCCTGAAGCGACCGACCTTCAGGGCCAGAGCATCCCGGCCAGCCTGGTCTACATGGCGGACGTGGACGGCACCGAGGACAACCACCTTCGGCACCTGGCCCAGCGCAAGGCGGAGGTCCTGGACCGCACCTTCGGACGCTGCGAGGGCTACCCGCAACGGCTGGATGACCGCAGTCGTCACAGCTGGCTGACGACGCACCTCGTGTCCAGCGACGCACGGTACGTGAACACTGTCGGACGGGGCGCGAGCCAGATCTGCGACGAGTCTCGACTGCGCGACGAGGTCGAGCTGTTTCTCGACACGCACCACAACGACCTGGCCAAGCTGGCCGCAGCCGACATCCATCAGGCTGTCCGGGAGCACGTCCTGAGCACTCCCGACCTGGCCTTCGCCCAGCACCCTGCACCTCCGCCCCCGCTTGCCTGGCGGATCCGGGAAGCCCTGCACCTGGTCGCGGTGCCGCTGGTCCTGATCCTGCTGCTCCCGGTCGCCCTCGTCGTCGTGCCGGTGTGGGCCCTCCTGCTGCGCGCCCACGAGTGGCGCGATGTTCCCGAGATGCAGCGGCCTGATCCGGCCCAGGTCCTGGCCCTGCGCGAGCAGGAGGACGAGGCAGCGCACAACCCGTTCGCTGCCGTCGGCGTGCTGAAAGCCGGGCGTCTCCGCCGGCTGACCACCATTGCCGTCCTGCGGGCGATCAACTATGCGGCTCGACACGTGTTCAACCACGGCAGCCTGGCCGGGGTGACAACGATTCATTTTGCACGCTGGACCTTCCTGGACGACTTCCGCAGGGTCGTGTTCGCCAGCAACTACGACGGCAGCCTGGAAAGCTATATGGACGATTTCGTCGACAAGGTCGCCTGGGGGCTCAACGCCGCGTTCAGCAATGGTCAGGGGTACCCCAGAACACGTTGGCTCGTGCTGGACGGCGCCCACGACGAACAGGCTTTCAAGAACTACCTGCGAAGGCACCAGCTGTTGATCCAGGTATGGCACTCCGCCTACCCGGGCCTGACCGCCGTCAATATCGAGAACAATGCCGCCATCCGGCTGGGGCTCAGCTCGCCGCTGGACGACCGCGCAGCAGCCAAGTGGCTGGCACTGCTGTGAGCTCGGCAGTGGTGGACACCACCGACATACAAGGACTTCTGCACACCGGGTACGGCACTCTCCCGCATGCACGGTTCACCGTCTACGCCATCACCAGTCCCGGTGGCGGGCGACGCTTCCTCGGCTGGCTCGGCGACCGGGTCACGCCAGCATCTGAGCGAAGCGAGACCACTGCCATGCAGGTCGCGCTGACGATGGACGGTATGCGTCAGCTCGGGGTCCCGGAGGCCGTGCTGAGCGAGTTCTCCCTCGAGTTCACCACGGGAATGTCAGCGGCCAGCCGCAGCCGGTTCCTGGGGGACATCGGCGACCAGGATCCGTCGACGTGGCTCTGGGGCGGTCCGGCAGGGCCCGCCGCGCACCTGCTCGTGATGGCCTTCGGCGCAGATCCGGCCGCCCTGGACACCTTGTGCTCGGAGACAGACCGGGTGGCTATCTCGAACGAGGTGACGGTGGCGATCAGACTCGACACCGCCACCTTGTCAGAGCGAGAGCCGTTCGGGTTTCGCGATGGCATCTCCCAGCCGGGCGTCGCCGGACTCTCTGCGACAGCCGGGCGCTCAGAGACGCCCCTGACCACCGGTGAGTTCGTGCTGGGCTACCCCAACGCGTACGGAAAGCTGGCTCCGCGCCCCACGCTCTCGCCCGAGCTGGACCCCCAGCACATCCTGCCCCCCGATCCGGAGGGCTCGGGCCGCGCCGACCTCGGCCTGAACGGCAGCTACCTGGTGCTGCGGACGCTGCGTCAGGACGTCGACGCCTTCTGGGCATACGTACGGTCGGTCGCTCCCGATGCCGAGATCGACTTCGCGTCGCGCCTGGTCGGTCGCTGGCCCAGCGGGGCACCCCTGGTCCTGACCCCCGACCGGGACCAGGCGGAGCTGGGTACGAGCAACGACTTCGGCTATCACGACCTGGACCAGGCCGGCCTCCGGTGCCCCGTCGGCGCGCACATCCGGCGGGCGAACCCGCGAGACTCGCTCGACCCCAGTCCCGGGTCCGCCGAGTCCACCGCGACCACAGACCGCCATCGGCTGCTGCGGCGGGGGCGTAAGTACGACACCGACGGGGTGTCCGGAGAGCAGGGCCTCCAGTTCGTCGCCCTCAACGCCGATCTGAGCAGGCAGTTCGAGTTCATCCAGCACTCCTGGCTGAACAGCCCGAAGTTCGACGGCCTCTACGACGAGGGTGACCCTGTTGCCGGTGCCCGCGCAGCCGGGTCGGCCAGCTTCACCGTCCAGGCAGTGCCGATCCGGAGCAGGTATCACGACCTGCCCTCCTTCGTCTCGGTCCGCGGCGGAGCCTACTTCTTCCTGCCCGGCCTGCGCGCGACGCGTTACCTCGCCGCGGACAAGACCCCCTGACAGCCCGTTTGGACCAACCGCCTGAGAGGTGTTCAGCTGATGACCCACATCGACCGCTCTACACGCGCATCCGTGCGGAAGCTGCAGCAGGCGGGGCAGGACCCTGCCGGGGCTCAGTCCGACGGGACAACGCCCCGGCGGGGCACGTTCTGGAAGCAGCTCTATGACCGGGCCGCCCAGACCGTCGACCATCGAGTCGGCTGGGACAGGCTTCCGCCGCCGGCGGGGCTGGCAACACTGGCGGGCGTGCGCGACATACTGCGTAAGAACAACCTGTACGACACCAATGTCCTACCCACCGTCAACCCGCCCCAGCCACAGCCGTACCAGCCGTGGGTGTTGACCCAGAGGACTGCAGACGGGAGCTGGAACGACCTCGACAACCCTGCGATGGGCATGGCCGGCACGAGGTTCGGCCGCAACGTCCCTCTGCAGGACGCAGGCCACGAAAGCGCCCGGGACATCCTCGAGCCCAACCCGCGGACGGTCAGCCGCCGGCTGATGACCCGCGAAGAGCTCATCCCGGCGCCGGGGGGAAACGCCCTGATCGCCACCTGGCTGCAGTTCATGCTTCACGACTGGGTGAGCCACGGCACGTCACCGACCGACAATCCCTGGGTGCTCCCGCTGGACGACGATGACGACTGGCCCGACCGGCCGCTGCTGGTGATGCGCACTCCCCCGGACCCCACTCGACCAGAGCACTCCGAGAACCAGCCGCCGACCAGTGTCAACGTGCTCACGCACTGGTGGGACGGCTCGCAGATCTACGGCACCAACGCCGCGGAGCAGGACTTCCTGCGCGAGCACGAGGGCGGCAGGCTGCGCATGGAGAACGGCCTCCCGGCCTACCCGAAGGACCCCGAGCACGACCCGACCCGCAGACCCGGTTTCTGGCTCGGGCTGGCCACCATGCAGAGCCTGTTCACGCTCGAGCACAATGCGATCGCCGAGCATCTCGCCGAGACCTACCCGGGGTGGACAGACGAGGAGCTCTTCCAGCGCGCCCGGCTCATCAACGCCGCGTTGCTGGCGAAGATCCACACCGTGGAATGGACCCCGGCCGTCATCAGCCACCCCACCACGGTGACCGCGTTGCACGCCAACTGGTATGGCCTGGCCGGCCAGCACCTGCACAACGTGTTCGGCAGGCTCAGCTCGAACGAGGTCGTCAGCGGCATCCCGGGGTCGGCGACCGACCATTACGGCGTGCCGTTCTCGCTGACCGAGGAGTTCGTCGCCGTCTACCGGATGCACCCGCTGATTCCCGACACCTACGACTTCCGCAGGGCCAGCGACAACGGCCAGACCCTGGGAAAGACAGAGTTCGACCAGCTCACCGGTCCGGCAGCCGTCAATATCCTGGACAAGCTCTCGCTGCTCGACATCCTGTACACCTTCGGCACCATGAACGCCGGCCTGGTCACCCTGCACAACTATCCCCGGGGCCTGCAGACGATGCGTCGCCCCGACAACGGGCACTTCATGGACCTGGCTGCCACCGACATCCTGCGCAACCGGGAGAATGGGGTCCCGCGGTACACCAAGTTCCGCAGGCTGCTCAACCTCTCGGTGCCGGCCACGTTCGAGGAGCTGACCGACAACCCGACCTGGGCGGCAGAGATCAGCGAGGTGTACGGCGGGGACATCGACCGGGTCGACCTGACCGTCGGGATGTTCGCCGAACGCCGGCCTGAGGGTTTTGCCTTCAGCGACACGGCTTTCCGGATCTTCATCCTGATGGCCTCGCGCCGGCTCAACAGCGACCGGTTCTTCACCCGCCACTTCAACGCGAACGTCTACACGCCCGAGGGCCTGCGCTGGATTGATGAGAACACCATGACCGCAGTCCTGCTGCGGCACTGCCCTGAGCTGCGGACAGCGCTGCGCGACAGCGACAACGCCTTCGGCCTCTGGCACGCCACGGACGAACCCTGACCAACGGGTACTCACCAAACGGGTACTCACCAAACGGGTACTCACCAAACGGGTACTCACCAAACGGGTACTCACCAAACGGGTACTGACCAACGGGTACTGACCAACCGGTGCTGACCAACCGGTGCTGACCAGACGGGTGCTGACCAGACGGGGCACGTGCCCGACGTGGACGACGACGTCACGAACGAGCCTGCTCAGGCGGTCAGGCCTCGTCCACCGGCAGCTTCACCTGGCTATCGCCGAAACGCTCGTCACCAGTCGGCTCGACGTGGGTCACCCCATTCATCCGCTGCCGCAGCTGGGCCAGCTCGGCATACATGCGCAGCCTGGCCCGGTTGGAGTTTCCCAATGGTTGGTGCTCGGCCAGGCTGTGCCACGGGTTATAGCGAAGAACGTCCGCGAAGGCGAGCTGGTCATCGGAGTCAAAGCGCTGCGGGGGGAGTCGCAGGCGGGCCACTGTCAGATAGGGCGACAGCTTCTCCGGCCACTTGACCGTGGCGTCCTCAAGGGGCATCCGGTGCGCATCTGTCTGCACCTGCACCATGAAGTCGAAAAGCCATTCACCTCGGTTCATCGTCTCGACCATGGCATCCCGAAGATAGTTCTCCCCGGGCCTGGCCGGGATACGAGAGACCGGCACCCCCCGGGGTTTGAGGGAGTACTCGACCGCCTGACCCTCGCCGAGAAGAAACGGGACGTTGCTGTAGTACTGGATCTCCAGGGGGTTCGCGTGCATCGGTGAGTAGAGCAGCTGCATGAAGAGGTGAAGCATGTGTGAGCCCCAGGGCTTGAAGGCATAGACCAGAGGTGCCTTGGCGCGAACCCATCGCTGCATATCAGCGTTCTCACGGATATTGGGCGTGACGAAGCTGGCGGGGCTGACCAGGATGAGGTCCTGGGTGTGTTTCTCGTCCGGCATGAGCTTGTCCCCCGGCACCCCGAGCACCTTGATACCGACCGAGCACTGGCCGAGGTCCTCGATATCAGGCGGAGCGAACGGCCCCGGGCCGGAGAAACGCACCCACGCCGGGTAGGTCCCGGGCTGGGCGAACAGACCCCGTCGCAGGTGAGCTGGCAGGTCTTCCAGCACGGTGAGCTCGGCTCTGAGAACACCGAAGGTCTTGGTGTTGCCGAAGCGTTGCACCCCTCCCGGGAGCCAGTTCTCCCGCATGAACTTCGCGATCTCGTCGATCATTCCCTGGACGTAGCGCTCCTCGTCCGGCAAGAGCCGCTCCTGCGCGAGCTCGAGGTGCTCGTTGTGCCTGAAGGTGTTCTGCAAAGCCTGGGCGGCGCTGAACAGCGGACCACGGAAATGCCTGTCGAAGAACGGGCGGTAGAGAAACTCGATGCGCCGCTCCAGGCGCCAGAACCACAGGAAGAGATCACTGAGCGGACGAAAGACGAGATAGGTCGGCAGTCCCCGAGGATTCATCGGCGATGCTCCGGGGCTGCTGAGCCAGGCTCTTCCCAGGGGCGCTGGCGCACAGCGACCAGCGCCAGCGCGGTGTTCACGGCTGAGATGGCGGTGGTCATGACGGCCGTCTTGCGAGGCACTTCGCGTCGTATGCCGCCGGTCAGGGCACTGAGGGTGTCGGACCCATGGATGACGACAGCCATCTTGACTGCCCGCTCCAGGTCGGGGCCGGCCAGGAGAAGGAGGTCACCGCCAATCAGGAGCGTACGGATGCCGAACATCCTGAAGGGATAGTAGGCAACGGTCTCACTGCCTTCCGGGGCTCCCAGGCGGCGAACAAGAACGCCGGGCGCGAGAAGCCCCAGGCCCCCGTTGACAAGACGAATGACCGCGAGCGCGCGAAGTGCACCAAGGCCGTTGACACTCATACGCCTTCCCCCTTTTTCCCCTGCGGAAGGACTCAGGCTCTCACCACGAAAACCGAAAGGTCAATGCCTGCGAATTCAGGTCAGAATGACTCACCTGCACCCCTTTACATCTGGCTGCCAGCAGTGATGCACTAAACAGCGAACGGCCATGGTGGTCCAGGTTCGCCAGGGGTGGTAATGGCGGTCCGGCCTCTGGCACTGGCAAGCGTGGTGTGCCATTTCTTAACGAAGGGAATGCTGATGAGCACCACCGTCGACACATCAGAGGATCTGCTGAAGATGTCTCAGGCGGACCTTGACGACCTGTTCCGCGGCGTCTCCGACCCGGGGCCGATTCCCAGGGGTGAGGCCGCCGGCACCGTCATCGTGGCGCCGGGCACTGAGATCAGCGGGACGGCGGCCAAGCTGGCCCACCTCATCGCCTGGCAAGGCAAGGTCTTCGATCCTGAGAGCGGCGAGCTGCTCAACGAGATAGGTCCGCTGGGCGACAAGGCCATCAGGGCCAAGGTGTACGTCGACGACAGCTGGTTCGACGGCAAACCTGCCATCATCCTTGACTACAGCAAGACCTCACTGCTCGCCCACTGGATTCGCGACGAGATACGGCAGGTCTCCCCGGGGCTGTACCTTGGAATCGTCTACTGGGAGCACCACAAGATTCTGGACTTTGCCCTGGACTTCGGGCATTCGAGCAGCTGATCTGAGCGGCCGCACCTCGAGCCTGGTCAGGCCGGCTGCGACCTTTGTCAAACCCCACCCGCCTGCGGCCCTGACCCTGGGGTGGCCGGCGCTGCTCCCGGAGCGAGCGGGGCCGGCTTGTCGGGGGACCGTTCAGATGCTGATACTATCCGTCGTGAGCAGACGCTCAATAGGATTGTTACCCAGGCTGGGGCAAGACCTTAGACGCACTTAGGTGCGCCTTGGGTCTTTTTTTTTGCCTTCTGCGTCACATGGGTGCGAAGTGGGAAGGATTTGACAATGACGGCCACCACTCAACGAAGTGCGGCTGAGGAGATCGTCGACGAGATCGGCGGTCCGGGCAACATCTTGAGCCTGACGCACTGCGCCACGCGGCTTCGTTTCGAACTCAATGATGCCAGCCTGGTTAACAAGGACGCTGTAGAGGCGATCCCCGGAGTCATGGGCGCGGTTCCACAGTCGGGGGACCGTTACCAGGTCGTCATCGGCGGTGCGGTTCAGACCACGTTCAACCAGATCATGAACCTGCCCGAGATGGCCGGCATCGGCAAGAGCTCGTCCAGTGACGCCGACGTCAAATCGGCGGCCCGCTCGAAGGCCCGCGGCAAGTCGGCCTATGTCGACAGCTTCTTCGAGTACCTGTCCGACTCGTTCCGGCCGCTGCTGGGAGTCCTGCTGGGCGCCTCGCTGATCATCGCCTTCGCCGCGGTCCTGGACGCGTTCCACATCATCGACTTCCGGGCCGCGGACAAGCCGGTGTCCTGGTTCTTCGTCGACGCCATGTGGCGCGGGGTGTTCTACTTCCTGCCGATCATGGTCGCCTACAACGCCGCCAAGAAGCTGAAGATCGACCCCTGGGTCGGGGCGACCGTGATGGGCGCCCTGATGACCCCGGAGTTCATGAGCCTCAAGGACACCGCGAAGTTCGCCAGCACGGTCTGCACGAAGAACCCGACCCTGGGCACTGAGTCCTGCGTGGCCCACATCTTCGGCCTCCCGATGCAGCTCAACGACTACAGCGGCCAGGTATTCGTCCCGCTGATCATGGTCGCGGTGCTGGCTCTGGTCTACAAGGGCCTGAAGAAGGTCTTCCCCGAGAACATCCAGATGGTGTTCGTGCCGTTCTTCTCCATGGTCATCATGATCCCGGTGACCGCCTTCCTGATCGGGCCGATGGGCGTCTGGATGGGCACCGGACTGGGGACACAGATGGCCTGGCTGAACGGCAACGCCCCCATCCTGTTCGCAATCATCATCCCGCTGGTCTACCCGTTCCTGGTTCCGCTGGGCCTGCACTGGCCACTGAATGCCCTCATGCTGGTGAACATCCAGACCCTCGGCTTTGACTTCATCCAAGGCCCGATGGGTTCCTGGAACTTCGCCTGCTTCGGCGCAACTGCCGGCGTCCTCTACATCTCATGGCGTGACAAGGAAGTTGAGATGCGCGCAACGGCCATCGGCGCTCTGGCCGCAGGCCTGCTGGGCGGTATCTCCGAGCCATCCCTCTACGGCATCCATCTGCGCTTCAAGCGGATCTACCCGCGCATGCTGGTGGGCTGCCTGGTCGGTGGCCTGATCACGGGCATCTTCGGTGGGGTCAAGACCTCAGCGTTTGCCTTCACGTCCCTGCTGACCATTCCCGTGTTCTCCCCGATGCCCTTGTATGCAATCTCCATCGCGGCCGCGTTCGTGACCGCCATGGTCCTGGTCATCATCTCCGACTACCGCACGCCGGAGCAGAGGGCCGAGAGCCTCGCCAACCGGGACCAGGCCGAGGCCGACCTGGCCCTCGAAGCCGCCGGGGCTGTCATGCCCAGATCCGGCATGGCCGTCGCCGGCAAGCCCACCGCTAGTCCGTCGACCGGTAGTGGGCCTTCCGCTGGCACGCCTACCGCCAGCACGCCCACCGCCGTGATCGTCGCGCCGGTCGCTGGCAAGGTCGTGCCCCTGGACGAGGTGGACGACAAGGTATTCGCGTCGCGAGCACTCGGCGAGGGTGTCGGCATCAAGCCCACCGACGGTCGGGTGACCTCTCCCGTAGCCGGTGTACTGGTCACCGTGCCGGCGAGCGGGCACGCCTTCGGGATCAAGACCGATGACGGAGTCGAGGTGCTGGTTCACATCGGTATCGACACCGTCCGCCTCGAGGGCAAGTGCTTCGATGTGGCCGTGCAGAAGAACCAACGGGTCGCGATCGGTGACCTGCTGGCCACGGTCGACCTCGCTGGCATCCGGGACGCGGGCTACGACCCGACCACCGTCGTGGTCGTCATCAACAGCAAGACACTGTCGTCGGTCACTCCCAAGACCGGCAGCGACGTCACCGCTGGCGACCCGATCATTGCTGTGACCCCCTGACAGGGGCGACCGTGATCGCCTCGCCGAGCGATGCGACACTGGTCTGACAATGGAGGTTGTGCGCGTCTTCAACAACAACGTCGTCCTCGCCGTCGACGATGCTGGACGCGAGGCGATCCTGACCGGCCGTGGCCTGGGGTTCCAGGCCCGGCCGGGTCAGGTCGTCGACCCGGCCCAGATCGTTCGGGTCTTCGTGCCATCAGACGGGCGTGACCCCGACCATCTGGCCCAGCTCATCGCGGGCATCCCCCCCGAGCACATCCAGCTGGTCGGCTCGGCTCTGGCAGACCTCGGGTTGGAGGAGCTCACCCGAAACCCGGCGCTGATCATCTCCCTGGCCGACCACGTCAGCTTCGCCTTGCGGCGAATCGCGGTGGGAATGGAACTGGAGTACCCGCTCCTCGCGGAGGTGCAGAACCTCTATGCGGAGGAGTACGCCATGGCCGCAGCCCTTGTGGCTGCGATCAACGCCCGCAGCGAGACCCAGCTGCCCAGCGCCGAGGCGGTCGGACTCGCGTTGCACCTGGTGAACGCCGGCTTCGCCACCGGAGACCTCTCCTACACCTACACGATGACCGGTGCCATCCAGCAGATGGTCGCCGTCATCGAACAGACCTTCAGCCTGGATCTCGACCCGAGCGGTGTCAGCGTCGGACGCTTCATCACGCACCTGCGGTACCTGTTCGTCCGAGTCCACCAGCACAAACAGCTCGACCAGAAGCATTCACCCATCGGGGTGGCCATCTGCGCGGCCTACCCGCACGAGGTTGAATGTGCTCTACGCCTGGCTGCGCTCCTTGAGATACGCCTCGGTTCGACGATTACCGAAGACGAGGTCTCCTATCTGGCACTCCACGTTGCCCGGGTCACCGCCGATCAGGTGTGACCCGACGTCGAACGGACATCCGCATCGAGCTCCAGAGGCAGACCCTGCCAGCTGCGGCACTCAGTGAGATCTGCGCCTCTCAAGCCAGTCCAGGTTGTTCCGGGTAGCCAGCGTCTGGGGGGCATCCGGACCAAGCACCCGGCTCTGGTCGGCCAGCAGCTCCTGATACGCGGTGACCGCCTCGGCAACCCGGCCTGACTCGGTGAGCAGCCCCGCCAGATTGCTACGAGTGAACAGGGCCTGAGGGTCGTCCGGGCCGAGCACCCGGCTCTGGTCGGCCAGCAGCTGCTCGCACCCCGTGACCGCCTCGGCCACCCGACCCGAGCGGCCCAACGAGCCCGCCAGGTTGCTACGAGTGAACAGGGTCAGCGGGTCGTCCGGGCCGAGCACCCGGCTCTGGTCGGCCAGCAGCTGCTCGAATGCCGTGATCGCCTCGGCCACCCGTCCCGACTGACCCAGGGACCACGCCAGGTTGCTGCGCGTTGCCAGCGTGTCCCGGGCGTCCGGACCCAGCAGCCTGGTGCGGTCGGCCAGCAGCTGCTCGAACTCGGTGATCGCCTCGGCCAGCCGGCCCGCCCGGCCGAGCCACCCCGCCACGTTGTTGCGGGTGACCAGAGTCTGCGGGGCGTCCGCGCCAAGAATCCTGCGCTGGTCGGCCAGCAGCTGCTCATAGGTGGTCACCGCCTCGGCCAGGCGCCCCGAGCGGCCGAGCCAGCCCCCCACCTTGTTGCGGGTGACCAGGGTCTGCGGGGCGTCCGCGCCTAACACCCTGCGCTGGTCGGCCAGCAGCTGCTCGAACGCCGTGACCGCCTCGGCCACCCGACCCGAGCGGCCCAGCCATCCCGCCAGGTGGTCACGGGTGACCAGGGTGTCTGGGGCGTCCGGGCCCAGCACCCTGCGCTGGTCGGCCAGCAGCTGCTCGTACGCCGTGACCGCCTCGGCCACCCGACCCGAGCGGCCCAGCAACCCTGCAAGGCTGGCGCGGGTGAACAGCGTGCCGGGGGCCTCCGGGCCGAGCACCCGCAGCTGGTCGGCCAGCAGCTGCTCAGATGCCGCAGCCGCCTCGTCCACCCGGCCCGACTGTCCGAGCAACGAAGCCATACCGGCACGGGTGGCCAGGGTCTGGTGCGCGTCCGGGCCAAGCACCCTGCTCTGGTCAGCCACGAGCTGCGTGTACCTGGTGAGCGCCTCGGGTACCCGACCGGCGCGGGCGAGCAGCGAGGCGACGATATCGCGGGTGGCCAGCGTGTCGAGTGCCTCTGGGCCCAGCACCCTGGTCCGGTCGGCCAGCAGCCGCTGGTACACGTCGATCGCCTCGGCCAGCCGATCCGCGCCGGCAAGCAACGATGCCAGGGTGCCGCGGACGGCCAGGGTGTCGGGATCATCGAGGCCGAGCACCCGGGTGCGGTCGGCCAGCAGCTGATCGAGCTCCGTGATGGCCTCGGCCACCTGACCGGAGGTGGCGAGCCAGGACGCCAGGTTGCAGCGGGTGGCCAGGGTCTGGGGGTTGTCCGCGCCCAGCACCCTGCGCTGGTCGGCCAGCAGCTGCTGACAGGCCGTGACTGCCTCAGCCACCCGACCAGACTCGCCCAGCAAACCCGCCAGGTTGCTGCGGGCGGCCAGGGTGTGCGGAGCGTCCGGGCCCAGCACCCTCCTCAGGTCGGCCAGCAGCTGCTCATAGGCCGTGATCGCCTCGGCCACCCGGCCCGACCGGCCCAGCAGACCCGCCAGGTTGTTGCGGGTGAACAGGGTGTCCGGGGCGTCCGGGCCGAGCACCTGGGTCCGGTCGGCGAGGACCTGCCCGAACGCCGTGATCGCCTCGTCGACCCGACCGGCCCGGCCCAGCAGCTCCGCCAGGTTGTTGCGGGTGGTCAGGGTGTCCGGGTCGTCACGGCCCAGCACCCTTGCCTGGTCGGCGAGCAGCTGCTCGAACGCCGTGATCGCCTCGGTCACCCGACCCGACTGCCCGAGCCAGAACGCCAGGCTGTTGCGGGTGGTCAGGGTGTCCGGGTGGTCCGCACCGAGCTCTCGGGTGCGGACGGCCAGGAGCTGCTGGTATGCCGAGACGGCCTCGTCCACCCGACCCGACCGGCCCAGCAGCCAGGCCAGGTTGTTGCGGGTGGTCAGGGTGTTGGGGTGGTCCGGGCCCAGCACCCGCAGCTGGTCGGACCGGAGCTGCTCGAACTCCGCGATGGCCTCGGTCACCCGACCCGACTCGCCGAGCCACGACGCCAGGTTGCTCCGGGTGGTCAGGGTGTCCGGGTGGTCCGGGCCCAGCACCCGCAGCTGGTCGGACCGGAGCTGCTCGAACTCCGCGATCGCCTCAGTCACCTGACCGGACTCACCGAGCAGGTCCGCGAGGTTGTTCCGGGTGGTCAGGTTGGCCTGGGCGTCCTTGCCGAGCACCCTGCGCTGGTCGGCCAGCAGATGCTCCAGCGCGTCGATCGCCTCGCCCACCCGACCCGACTCACCGAGCCACGAGGCCAGGTTGCTTCGGGCCGTCAAGGTGGAGGGAGCGTCCGGGCCCAGCAAGCGGAGCCGGTCGGCCAGCAGCTGCTCGCACTGGGTGACCGCCTCGGCGGCACGACCCGACTCACCGAGCCAGACCGCCAGACTGCTCCGGGCGGCCAGGGTCTCGGGGGCATCCGGGCCGAGCACCCGGAGACGATCTGCCAGCAGCTGCTCGCACTGGGTGACCGCCTCGGCCAGCCGGCCCGCCCCGGCCAGCCAGTGCGCCAGGTTGCTGCGGGAGGCCAGGGTCTCGGGGGCGTCCGGGCCGAGCGCCCGGCACTGGTCGGCCAGCAGCTGCTGGCAGGCGGCGATCGCCTCGCTCAGACGACCCGACTTGGCGTGCAGCCCCGCCAAGGTGCCCCGGGTAGCCAGCGCCTGGGGTGCGTCCGGGCCGAACACCCGGGTGAGGTCGGCCAGCAGCTGCCCGTACGCCGTGATCGCCTCGTCCACCCGACCCGACCCCGCGAGCCACCCGGCCAGAACCCCGCGGGTAGTCAGGGTCCGGAGGGCGTCCGGGCCGAACACCCGGGTGCGGTCGGCCACCAGCTGCTCCAAAGCCGTGACCGCCTCGCGTGCCCGATCCTGACCCGAGCCGGCGACCAGCCCGCCCAAGGTCTCACGAGTGGCCAGGGTGTCGGGGTGATCAGGGCCAAGCACTCTCCGGCGGTCTACCAGCAGGTGCTCGCAGGCGGTGATCGCCTCGGCCACCCGACCCGAGCCGGCCAGCAGCACCGCCACGGCGCCACGGGTGGCCAGAGTGCCCGGGGCGTCCGGGCCGAGCACCCGGATCTGGTCTGCCAGCAGCTGCTCATTTGCCGCGGCCGCCTCGGCCGGCCGACCCGACCGGCCAAGCCAGGACGCCAGGGCCGCGCGGGTGGTCAGCGTGCCGGGGTCGTCCGGGCCCAGCACCCGGCGCTCGTCGGCCAGCAGCTGCTCACAGGCCGTCACCGCCTCGTCCAGCCGACCTGACTCACCGAGCGCGCTTGCGTATGCCGCACGCAAAGCCAGCAGCCGGGCGCCCGCGGCGGCCTCACCTCCGGCGGACCGCACGGCACTTTCGACGATCCGGATCACTGCACGACAGCCGTCGACATCGGGGGCCGCACGCAGCGACCCACACAGGGTCACCGCTCCTGCCAAGGTGGTCTGGTCCCAGTCGAGCAGCCCCTCGTCGGCCAGCGCCACGAGGAGGCGGGCCTGGTTCAGCTCCTGGCTCGCCGAGCGGACCTCTGCTGCGGACGTGCCTCGCGCCACCGCCTCATACAGCAACCGCCGGCCGGCCTCGTCATACTCGGCCTTGGCCCTGCTGAGCGCGACGTCGTACTGAGCGGGGTCCGGGAACTGTTGCAGGCCCTGGTCGACCCTCCGAGCCCAGGCGACCGCATCCGGGGTCTGAGCCAGCACCCCGGAGAGACCTTCGGCGCTGCTACCCGGCCAGGCCCCAGTCGCCGGGAGTGCCGCGAGCAAGGAAGGGTCCCAGCGAGTATCTCCACATCCCAGGCTGTCGCTGATCGCAGCTGGAGTGCTGAGCGCCGCGACCATCAGCGCCCGACGGGTGTTCTCCGGGAGGTCGTCCCACAGGTGGGCCAGCAGCTCCCCGACACCGCGCGGCAGACCCTCAACCTCCTTGGCGGTCAGGTCGCGATCTGCGTGGCGCACCCAGCCCACCCGGCACGCCAGCTGGAGGGCCAGCGGATTCGGGTACGCATCCGCCAGCAGGTCCGCGTTCCGCGCTGACACCCCGGGCAGGCTCGCCCGGACAATCGCCTCACGTTCGCTCGGCGCAAGATCGGGCACGGCCTGCTCGGTCAGCACCCGGCATACCCGGTCCGGCTGCACTCGCGCCAGGAGCCGGCGGGCAGGATGGCTCTCCTCGTCCAGAGACCCTCGGGTCGCCGTCGAGATCACCAGGAGGGGGGCGTCCTGAGCCGCCAGAAGCCGAGCCAGAACCTCCACCAGGCTCTCGTCGGCCAGGTGCAGATCCTCGATCGTGATCACGATCGGCAGTCCCGCAGCGCTGAGTCGTTCCAGCGCAGGGGCAAGCTCGTCGACAAGGCCTGCCCCGTCGCGGCCGGCGGCCTCGACCACGCCAGGACCATCCTCGCCTCGGCCCCGCACGCCCGACCTCGCCGTCAGCGCCAGCAGGCCCAGACCGGGAACGGGCAGGTTTCCCAGGCTGGCAGCGACGCCCAGAACCTCTCCTGCAGGTGTCTCGACCACCTCAGCCTGTTCTAGGAATCCCCCTGCCACCCGAGGCTCCTCGGGTGAGGTCAGCTGCTGCCACCGTTGCTCCAGCCCGACCCGATGTTCCACGAACTGCGTCACGTCGTCGGCCAGCGCCTGAACCGCCGTACCGCTTCGCGTGGCGCACGAGATCCCCCACCAGAACCACCGGGGAACGGCCTCGTCCTCGGGGACCACCCTCTCGGGGATCACCCTCTTCCGCATACCCATCGGCGGCCCGGCGCTCTGCACGGCTTGAGCCACCGGAACCAGCGACGACGGCCAGTACTTCGGAACGGGCTGCCGTTCAGCGGCAAGCCGCCGGTAGAGCTCCTGAACGACCCGGGTCTTTCCCCAGCCGGAGTCCTCCTCCAGGGAACACCACCTAGGCGTCCCGGACTCGCTGACCTGGTCGAACTCCCTGAGCAGACGCGCCACCAGCTCCTGGCGCGGTCCGCCAACGAACGGCAGCCCTTCAACGCCCACCCCACCCTGGTCCACGGCTTCCAGCCTAATGACGTCACGGGCCAGTGGCCATGACTGCGAAGACCGGTCGGAACGGAGCCAGATCTCTCACCCCGGCGAGAGCCGAGCTGGAGAAGGTTCGCACCGCCGAAAGCGCATGTCGACCTGGTCCGCGGGAAGCAGCAGCTGGATGGCGCCCCTCGGGGCGAGGCGGGCGTCCTGAACGGCATCCCTGTAGCGTCGGAGGGATTCGACTCAAGCGCCGGCTCGGAAGAAGGACACAAAAGTATGGATTGGCTCAGTTCGGTCATCTGGTGGCACTGCTATCCCCTGCGGTTCGTGGGAGCAGAAGAGCGTGCCGAAGACCGTCCAGAAGGCGAACCGAACCACCGCCTCGGGCGCCTGACGAACTGGTTCGACTACCTCATCGAGCTGGGATGTAACGGCCTCATGCTCGCGCCCGTCTTTGCCTCCACGTCCCACGGTTATGACGCCCTGGACCACTTTCGCATCGACCCACGCCTCGGCGACGACGCGGACTTCGATGACCTGATGCGCGATGCCGGCGAACGTGGCATCCGAGTCTGCCTGGACGGCGTGTTCAACCATGTCAGCCGCGACCACCAGATCGTGCTGCGCGCGATTGCCGCCGGCCCCGAGTCCGAGGAGGGCCACTGGCTCAAGTGGGACCACGGACACCCCATCGCCTTCGAGGGAAACTTCGACCTGGTCGAGCTGAACTTCGGACACCCGCCGGTCGTCGACTACATCGTGGACGTGATGACCTACTGGCTCGGCCGCGGCATCGACGGCTGGCGCCTGGATGCCGGCTTCGCTCCCGGGGCGGCGGCGTGGCGCCCGGTCATCGAGCGGGTGAAGGCTGCCTATCCGCACGCGTGGATCGTGGCCGAGGTCATCCACGGTGACTATGGCGACTTCGTGTCCCGCAGCGGCGTCGACTCGCTCACCCAGTACGAGCTGTGGAAGGCGACGTGGAGCTCGCTGAACGACGGGAACTTCCATGAGCTCGCGTGGACGCTGAAACGCCACGCCGAGTTCTCATCCTCGTTCCGGGCTCAGACCTTCCTCGGCAACCATGACGTGACCCGGATCGCCACCAAGCTCACCGATTCGCGCCATCTGCCGCTGGCCGTCGCGATTCTGATGACGGTGCCCGGCATCCCGACCATCTACGCCGGCGACGAACAGGGCTACACCGGGGAGAAGCTGGACCAGCCCCAGGGAGACGACGCCGTCCGACCGCCGTTCCCGCTGACCCCTGAGGAGCTGTCCCCCCTGGGCGCCGAGACCCTGGCCCTGTACAAGGGTCTGGTCGCGCTTCGCAGAGACCACCCGTGGCTGGTTGACGCCAACCTGACCACCTCCGACGTCAGCAACACCTCCATCGCCATACATCTCAGCAAGGACGATCAGCAGCTGATCCTCGCCCTGAACACCGACGACCAGCCCGCCCACGTCGGCGGCCTCACGGTGGCGCCGCACAGCTACGTCACCCATCACCTCGAGTAACGCAGCCCGCCCGAGATCCGCTCCTGCTCCAGAACAGGCAGCGTGGTCGTGGACCAGCCCGCTGCCGAGCACCTCATCCCTGAGGGCGAAGCCTCGAGATCACGAAGACCCCGAGCACCGGGCCGGCGACCAGCAGCGCGAGGTCGACCACGGCGAGCAGAGCCGACCACTCGTACACTTCTGCCGGGCTGGCGGCGTAGCCATCCTCAAGACCCACGAGGATGTGCAGGTTCAGGATGGCGATGACGGCGATGACGAACCCGCTCAGGGCTGCGGCCACGGACAGCGCCGCTGTCCTGACCCGTTGAGTTACCTGGCTCCCCATGCCGGTCTCCTGTGCGGTTGCCGCACCTTTTGTCCCTGCCTTCATCGTCACACCGATCGTTGGGCGGCGCCAGAGTGGCCGTCCGCCCGAACCCCGGTGATCGCGACTCGGCGCTCTCCCAGCACGTCAGCGCCCTCCGGACCCCGCCCATCTACTGCGCGAGGGGCTGTCGCAGCGTGCTGGTCAGCCCTGCACCGACGGCCGTTCGTAGCTTCGGGCGATGCCCTCCAGGTACTCGATGCTCGCTGGGTTGGAGGTCTGGGACTCAATCGCTGCCACCAGGCTGGGGAAGCCCAGAGCCAGAAGGGCACGGTCCTCGGGACCGGCGCAGCGGATGGCGCTGATGAGGTTGCTCTTGAAGTCGACGCGCTCGCCGTCACCATCATGGTGGTAGCCGAGGACGTCACGGGCGTCGCTGGGATTGATACGCGTGTGGTTCATGGTTTCCGTTCGGCGCGGTAGACGGGACGGCTGGCGCAGGGCGCCACGAGGACAGCATTCACGACATCCCCGGCAGGATGTCAGAGGGTCCGCCCTGCGCCGGGAGCGGGGCCAATGTTCGGACCGATGGGCTGCCTGGCCGCGGTTTCGCTGATGGGCGCATGCCCAGCTGGGTGAGGTCGGCGACCGCAGCAGTCATAGTCTGCGGCCTCGACCGCCTGAGGTGGGTGAATCGGTCGTAGCATCCACGGTGGTGCTGGCCTTTCCGATCACACCGTCGACGGCGTGCAGTGGCAGCTCGGGACGGCGCGGGTCGTCAACAGTGCCGCCCGGCGCCAGGGGTAGTTGGCGTGCGTCCGGACCCAGCCCTCCGCGGCCGGCCATAGCCGGGACAGCGGAGCGAACCCGCTGATCGGGTGACTGACCGGAAGACCCATTGACGATCCAACCCCCCAGCCGCTCTTTGTGCGCCGTCGTGACTTCGCTGGTGAAGGGTATGCGGGTGCTTCCGTCGTCGGACTCGGGTGCCGGAATTTCCCCGGCAGCTCCGGCTGCTGCGTCGGAATGGGCGACTCGCATGCCGTTGGACGGGTCGAGCGCGCCGAGGATGCAGCCCATGATCCGATCAAGACTAGCCACGTCCGTGGCTGCCATGGCAGTCGAACACGTTGTGGCGAACGGTGGCGACATGGCCTGGAGCGGTGGCGACGACCGTCGCTGCGGAGCACGTCACCGCTGCTCATTGCCGGACCCAATTCGTCCCGTAGGCCCATCCTCTTCCGGCGATCGGACAATCACTGCTCGATGACGGAGAGGGTGTTCCCGGCCGGGTCCGCGAACCAGGCAATCAGGGGTCCGCCCTTCCGAAAGATTCCCTTCTCGTCGGTCTCGCCAGGGGTGCCCTCGTATCGCCTGAACCTGACCCCGCGGCCGGTCAGCTCGTCAACCGCGGCCTCGATGTCGGGGACGGGGAAGTTGAGGATCGTATAGGTCGCCGGCGTGTGGTCGGCCTTCGGATAGACCAGGGTGTCGCGGTCCCCGGCTAGATGGAGTGTCAGCATGCCGTGGTCCTCCGAGACATCGAGTCCCAGGGTCTCGCCGTAGAAGGCCTTCGCCGCGGAGATGTCGTCGACGGAGAAGCCGCTAAAGGCTTTCGAGTTCTCCAACATGCAGCCCGCCCTTTCGTCACCGGTTCACGAATAGAAACAAGGATGGGCCGGCAGGCAATCGGAGGTCAACTCTAGGCGTTCCGCAGGCTCACCTGAGGGGGCAGGCGGCGATGTGCCGGGAATCAGCGATCCTTGCGGTCACCGTGACACCCAGGCCAGTCATCCCACGGCAACTCGTTCTTTGGGATCGACGGTGCTGGTCATGGGCCCCTCCCGGAAGAGCGCCGGATCCATCGTCTTCAGCGTCTCGGAAATACCCGGACGGAAGCTCATCAGATCGAGGATGTCTCTTTGAAGGTCTATGCCGGGAGCGATCTCTTCGAGCACCAGCCCATCGACTCCCGCCGAGAAGACGGCCCGCTCTGTGACATACAGCACCGCCTGCCCCTTCTTGCGAGCGTAGCTGGCGCTGAACGTGATCTGCTCGACGTCATCGATGAGCTTGAAGATCTCGCCTTCCTGAAGGATGACCAGATCGCCATCTCTGATCTCCACCTTCAGTCCCTTGGCCGTGAAAGCGCCGCAAAAGACGACCTTCTTCGCACTCTGCGAGATGTTGATGAAGCCACCGGCTCCGGCAATGCGCGGGCCGAACCGGCTGACGTTGACGTCGCCGTGGCTGTCCAGCTGCGCCATCCCGAGCACCGCGGTATCCAGCCCGCCGCCGTCATAGAAGTCGAACAGGTACGGCATGTCCAGAATGCAGTCCGGATTGAAGCTCGCCCCGAAGCTCAGGCCGCCTGCGGGCACGCCACCGATCGGGCCGGACTCAACGGTCAGGACGAACTGGTCGAGGGCTCCCTCTTCCGCCGCGACCGAGGCAACTGCCTCGGGAAGTCCGATTCCCAGGTTGACGATCGAGTCCGGAGCGACCTCCAGGAAGGCCCGGCGGGCGATGATCTTTCGCTCGTCAAGGGGGATGGACTTCAGCTCAGTGATCGGGAACCGGATCTCGCCACTGTAGGCGGGGTTGTACTGCTCGCCGAATGACTGCATCTGGAACTCGGGCCGGCTTGAGACCACCACGGCGTCAACGAGGATGCCGGGAATCTGGACATCGGTCGCCTTGAGGCTTCCCGCCGCGACCGTCCCCTCGACCTGCACGATGACGATGCCACCGCTGTGCTTGACTGCCTGGGCGATGGAGAGGCTCTCGAGGGTTGCTGCCTCTTTCTCGAAGGAGACGTTTCCGTCCTCATCGGCGGTGGTCCCGCGAATGAAGGCTACGTCGATGGGGAACCCGTGATAGAGCAGGCACTCCTTGCCCTTCACGCTCATCAGCTCGACCAGGTCTTCGGTGGTGATCTGGTTGAGCTTTCCGCCGCCGTTGCGGGGGTCGACGAACGTCTGCAGGCCGACGTGGGTCAACGTGCCAGGCCGGCCACCGCCGATGTCCCGGAAGAGATGGGCGATGACGCCCAGGGGAAGGTTGTACGCCTCGATCTTGTTCTCGACAGCCATCTTTCCGAGCTTGGGCAGGAGGTTCCAGTGCCCGCCGATGGCGCGCTTGACCAGACCTTCGTGCGCAAGGTGGTTGAGTCCCCGATCCTTGCCGTCGCCCTGACCCGCCGCGAAGATCAGGGAGAGATTCTTCGGCCCGCCGGTCCGCAGGAACCGGGCCCCGAGTGCTGATGTGAGCTCCTCGGGGTTCCCCACCCCGATGAATCCGGCAACGGCCAGCATGCTTTCGTCCTGGATCAGCGCGATCGCTTCATCCGCAGTCAAGACAGGCGTTCTCATGTCGATCTCCTCCTCGGCGGCGGCCCTTCAAGGACAGCAGACCGACTCATCGAACCTGACGGGGCAACCCCCGTTCTTCACATCCTGAAGCCGATGTGGACGGGTGCGGGCTCACCGTATCGGGCGGAGTGTGCCGGCTCAATCTGAAACTGTGCGCGTCGCGGCACTCACGACAGGTCACTCGGTGCGCGCCGTCGGACGGGGCACTGGCTGCTGGAGGTCACGATGAGGGCGGCTCTGGAAACGGCCGCGCGACCACCAGATGCGCGAAGCCCGAAGGAATGACTCGCCCCGGCCTGCGGTTCCCTCTGATGATCCAAGCCAACGCCGGTCACCTCCATGAGCAACCACGCCTGAGAAGCGACGTCACCGTGACAGCGACCGTGAACCGCAAACCCCACCCTGCCGGCCAGATCAGACTGCGACCGACCCGGTGGCAGCACCTAGCGAAGGAAGCTCATGAGTATCGACCAGTTCTCTGTCACCACGGACACGGGAGCAATCCAGACCCTTCAGCAGTACGCCGGCCAGGTCGTGCTCATCGTCAACGTCGCCAGCAAGTGCGGCCTGACCCCGCAGTACGAAGGGCTGGAATCGCTGCACCGCAACGGCAAGGGCCGCGGGCTGGCCGTCCTGGCCTTCCCCTGCAACCAGTTCGGCGGCCAGGAACCTGGCACCGACGAAGAGATCCGGAACTTCTGCTCGACTCAGTACGACGTGACCTTCCCCGTCTTCGGCAAGATCGACGTCAACGGGCCGTTGGCCGACTCGTTGTTCGTTCATCTGCGCGCCCAGGCACCGGGCGACTTCGGCCCGGCCAACGGCCCGCTGTATGACCACGTGAAGGCCTCTCGGCCAGAGACGCTGGGGACCGACGAGGTGAAGTGGAACTTCACCAAGTTCCTCATCGGCAGGGACGGCGAAGTGGTCCGCCGCTACGAGCCCAACGTCACTCCTCAGCAGATCCAGGTCGACCTCGAGGCGCTGCTCAGCTGACCGGTCGCGGCGCACCTTCTGGTCCCGGGCGCTGCACGCGGCTCGCTAGGTTGGTCACCTCACACTGTCCACGATTCGATCGAGGAGTCACCAATGCCCAGCACCGTCAAGGGAGTCATCGCGCGCACCAAGGGTGCGCCGGTCGAGGTGGTCGAGATCGTCGTGCCCGACCCGGGACCCGGTGAGGCAGTCGTCGCCATCGCCGCGTGCGGCGTCTGCCACACCGACCTGCACTACCGCGAGGGCCAGATCAACAACGACTTCCCCTTCCTGCTGGGCCACGAGGCCGCCGGCACCGTCGAGGCAGTCGGTGAGGGTGTCACTGAGGTTGCCCCTGGTGACTTCGTGATCCTGAACTGGCGGGCCGTGTGCGGTCAGTGCCGCGCGTGCACCAGAGGCAAGCCGCAGTACTGCTTCAACACCCACAACGCCACCCAGAAGATGACCCTGACCGACGGCACCGAGCTGTCGCCGGCGTTGGGGATCGGCGCGTTCACCGAGAAGACCCTGGTGGCAGCCGGGCAGTGCACCAAGGTCGACCGGCAAGCCGATGCCGCTGCCGTGGGCCTGCTGGGCTGCGGGGTGATGGCGGGGTTCGGTGCCGCCGTCAACACCGGTGGTGTCAGCCGTGGTGACTCGGTGGCGGTGATCGGCGCTGGCGGGGTCGGCAACGCTGCTATCGCCGGATCGTCGGTGGCTGGTGCCACTACGATCATCGCCGTCGACATCGACGACAAGAAGCTGGCGTGGGCGCGCAGCTTCGGCGCCACGCACACCGTGAACTCCCGCGAACGGGACGCCGTCGAGGCGATCCGCGAGCTCACCGGCGGGTTCGGCGCGGACGTGGTGATCGACGCCGTGGGCCTGCCGGAGACCTACCGGCAGGCGTTCTACGCCCGCGACCTGGCCGGCACCGTCGTGCTGGTCGGGGTCCCGAACCCGGACCTCGAGGTGACCCTGCCGATGATCGACATCTTCGGCCGGGGCGGCTCCCTGAAGTCGAGCTGGTACGGCGACTGCCTGCCCGGCCGCGACTTCCCGATGCTGGTCGACCTCTACCGTCAGGGCCGGTTCGACCTGGGCCGTTTCGTCTCGGAGACGATCACGCTGAGCGACATCGAGCCGGCGTTCGAGAAGATGCAGCGCGGCGAGGTCCTGCGCTCGGTCGTCGTCCTGTGAGCGAGGCAGCCGGCCGGGTCCGGGTCGAGAAAGTCGTCACCTCGGGCACGTTCAGCCTCGACGGCGGCACCTGGGAAGTCGACAACAACGTCTGGGTCCTGGGCAACGACACCGAGTGCCTCATCATCGACGCAGCCCACGACGGTCAGTCGATCCTGGCTGCCGTGGCCGGACGCAGGGTCATCGCTCTGCCGCTGACGCACGCGCACGATGACCACATCGGGGCTGTCGGTGAGGTCTCGCAGGCAACGGGCGGCCCGTCATACCTGCACCCTGGCGACCGGATGCTCTGGGACACGGTCTACTCCGCAGCCCCCGACCGCGACCTGGCCGACGGCGACGTGCTGACCGTCGGCGGGGTGGACCTGCACGTCCTGCACACGCCCGGCCACTCGCCGGGATCCTGCTGCTTCCACGCGCCGGACCTCGGTGCGGTCTTCGGCGGCGACACCCTTTTCAACGGCGGGCCGGGCGCGACCGGCCGGTCATTCAGCGACTTTCCGACGATCGTCGACTCGATCCGGACCAGGCTGCTGACCCTGCCCCCCGAGACGGTGGTCCACACCGGCCATGGCGACGACACCACCATCGGCGACGAGGCCCCTCATCTGCAGGAATGGCTCGACCGTGGCCACTGACCGGCGTCTACAGGGCCACAACCAGGGCATTTGCACGGCCCAAGGCAGCGACTTCGGGCCGACTTCGGGATGGCTTGTGGCGGGCGCACGAGGCTACCGACCGAGCCAGGTCAGAATTCCGTCCGCCACGGCAGCGGCGATCCGCTGCCGGCCGGCTGAGGTTCTCTGAAGGGCGGCGTCGCCGCGGTTGTGCATGTTCCCGATCTCCAGAAAGGTGGCCGGTACCGTCGCCAGGTTCAGCCCGGCCAGGTCGGAGCGCGGGAAGTAGCCTCCGCGGCCAGGGTACGTCGAGGTGGTCAACCCGGAGTGAGCCCGCAGTGCGTCGTGGACAGCCACCACGCCTGCCACCCCCGACTGGTTGCCGATCCGGGCGCGCTGATCCACGCAAGGCCCCACCCCGCGGTCGGAGGGCCGGGTCAGGATCACCGTGATGCCGCGGGACTGCAGGATCTTGCGAACCCGCAGCGCGACATCCCAGGTGAAGGCGTGCTCCGCGTACCCGGCGTTCGTCGCGGTGCCGGTGGTATCGCAGTCCTTGCGCTGCCCGAAGCCAGCCGGAACCTGACGTCGGATGGCGCCCGGGTGACTCGCGTTGCCACCGTTGTGGCCTGGGTTCAGCACGATCTTGATCCGGCGGGCGAGCAGGGCGGACGCTTGTGGCGTCGCTGCGACCGCTCGCAGGTCCCGCTGCGGTGTCGGACTCGGCGCGGGCTTCGCAGCCACCACTGCCGGCGCGGGGGCGGGGACCGGGACAGCTGAGGCGGGGTGTGGCGGCGAGGCGAGCGCGCTGGCGGTCATCGTCAGCGACCTGTCCGAGCCGGCTGCCCCGCCACCGGCGGGTAGGCTCCGGCGCATGCCGACCCCTGATTTCGTCCTGGCGCTGCGGTCCCAGATCGGCCATGACCTGCTGTGGATGCCCGGGGTCAGCGCCGTTGTCCTGCATCAGGACGGCAGGCTCCTGCTCGGGAGGCGCGCCGACAACGGCCTGTGGGCAGTGGTGAGCGGGATCCCGGAGCCGGGCGAGCAGCCCGCGCTTGCCGCCGTCCGCGAGGTCCTGGAGGAGACCGGTGTCGAGGTGACCGTGCAAGGCCTGGCGGCTGTCTCCGCCAGCCCCGAGCCGGTCCGCTACGAGAACGGCGACCGGGCGCAGTACCTCGACCTCACCTTCCTGTGCCGGGCCGTCGGCACTGGCGATCCCCAGGTGGCCGACGACGAGTCGACCGACGTGGGCTGGTTCGAGGCCGACGCGCTGCCCCAGCCCATGATGACGTCGTCCCACGAACGCATCGCCCGCGCACTGGCCTTCCGCGCATACCCCGAAGGCGGGGCCTGGTTCGCCCGCCCGTAGCCAGTAGATGAGTCGCTCAGGTGGACGCGAACAGCACACCCATGAAGCCAGGTATCGCCCGTGTGTACGTCTGGGTTCCGGCACCCAGGGCCCGCCATACGATGCTGTCCACCTTGCCACTGAGGATCAGGTGGTGGGCGCGCTGGAAGGCAACGACCTTGGCCCGGGTCTGCACCCCGTAGTCCCCGTCAGCCAGCAGGCCGCCGAGGCGACGCTGCAGCACGACAACCGCAGCCCCGCGGGAGCCGAGCGCCAGACGGACATTGAGGTATCGCGTCAGCAGGTTGCCGTGGGCGGGTGTTCCGGTGACTCCGGGGCAGGTGCGGTTGTAGTCACGTTTGCCGTCGGTCCACTGGGTCAGCCAGGGCCTGGATCCCGAGAAGCTGGCCACGGCGCACCTCGCCAGGGCAACGTTTCCGCCGCTGTTGCCGACCGGGACCCAGGTGGGCATGCCCCTCAGGACCCGGCCGCCGGTGATCGACTGCCAGGCGCTGAGGTAGGAGTAGATGCCGACCCGCAGGTGAGCCGCCCCATAGCCGGCGATGACGCCGTCCAGGACAGCGTTGTTGTAGGCGGCCCTGGACCACGGCGCCAGCTTCCTGGGCTCGATGTCCACCCAGACCATCCGCGAGCGCAGGCCGACCCGGGCCATCGAGGCGATGTTGAAGCGGGCCTGCGCGGCACCAACCCGGCGTAGCCGCGTCGCGACGGAACCACTGCCGCCGTACCGGACCAGCTGGGCTCTGGTCGGGTAGGTGTGGATGGCGTAGGCACCGGCCCACAGGTGGCGGGCCTTGACCGACGCGACCTGGCGGGCCAGACAGGGATTGGCACGGAACGAGCCGCCGTCCGTCAGGCCCATGATGGCGAACGACGCGCCGGACATCGGACCCGGCAGGTTGTCACCGCCCTGGTTGCCCGGGCACTGGGGCCAGGAGATGTCGTTGCCGTACGCGGTGGCTCCCGGCGACGGCAGCGGGGACGCACTGGCCGGCGTTGCGGCCAGCAGCGAGGTCGCCCCGGCGGCCACGGTGAGCACCAGCGCTACGGCGAGATGTCTCAGCAGGCGAGGTCGGCGGCTTGCCTGCAGCCCCGCCGCAGGCCGAGGCTCCGCGGCAGGTGAAGGCTCAGCGGCAGGTGAGACTAGGTCGGTGGGTACATGCCAGGTCAACGTCATGAGGCTCCATGCCCAAAGTTCACGGGGGTGATGGCGCGATGCCACCGCCACGGCCGGGCAGGTTGTTCACGAACAAGAACACGCGGAAGTCACAACCACGCAGTCACCGAACCGCACCCTCCACGATGTCAACGCGGGTCAGCGGCCGTGCCCTGATTGGCCGGAGTCCGTCGCAACGGACGACGACCTCCTCGTCCATTCGGCCCACGACCAGGACGAACGCCAAGGGCACCCGGAGAGGTTGGCAGTGCCTGTACCCAGATGGCGAACCGCACGACCCCCGCCCGCTCTGCGGACGGCCGCTGGAAGACGCGGGGTTCGAGGTGGTGCTGCCTCGCCCGAAGCGGGGCTTCCCGCTGCGGCGTCTGGCCCAGACCGGCCACGGGACCGGGACCGGGAGCTGGTAGTGGTCCCGTTTCCCTGGTCCCCGGGCGACTCCTACGGCCAGGCGATCAGATGGATCCGGCGGGCTCCACCGGCTCATCGGCCTGGTCGTGGCGCTCGCGCAGCCTGATCTCCTTGAGGAACCAGGTCAGCCCGACTGCGACCACGACGATGGGCACTGCCGACACGAACACGGTGCTGAGCGCCGAGACGAAGGAGGAGACCACCGGCTCACGGATAGCGGGCGGGAGCGCGGCGATCACCTGCGGAGAGCCGGTCAGCTTCGACGGGTCGACCCCCTTCAGCGCGGCCGGGGGGAGCCGCTGGGCCAGCTCGGAGGCGAGCCTGTTGGCCAGGATCGTCCCGAACAACGCCGTACCGAAGGTGCCACCCAGCGACCGGAAGAAGGTGGCCGAAGACGTCGCCACGCCCATGTCGACGGGGTCGACGGAGTTTTGCATGGCCAGCACGATGACCTGCATGACAAGGCCGATGCCCACGCCGAGGGTGAGCATGAACAGCGACGTCCGCCAGTACGGGGTATCGGAGCCAAGGGTGGACAGCGCGGTCAGTCCCACCGCCGTGATCGCCGTCCCGGCGATCGGGAACCGCTTGTAGCGGCCGGTCGTGGTGATCCGCCGCCCGGACACGATCGAGGCGACCAGCAGCCCGACCATCAGCGGAAGCAGCTCCAGGCCGGACTGGGTCGGCGAGACGCCCCGGACGATCTGCAGGTACACCGGCAGGAACACGATCGCCCCGAACATCGCGAACCCGATCGAGAAGCCGATCGCGCTGGACACCGAGAAGATCCGGTTGCGGAACAGGCGCAGCGGCAGGATCGGCTCGGCGGCCCGCGACTCCCACCAGATGAAGGTCCCGGAAACGGCGATACCGACGCCCAGCCAGCCGACGATCTCCGGGGAGCCCCAGCCGACCTCGCGCCCGCGGACCATCCCCAGCAGCAGGCTGCTGACGCCGACGACCAGGAGCACTGCGCCCAGGTAGTCGATGGTGTGCTCGCGGCGGACGTGCTTGAGCCCGTGCAGCGCCCGGTCGGTGACCAGCAGCGCGACCAGGCCCAGCGGGATGTTGATGAAGAAGATCCAGTGCCAGGACAGCTGCTCCACGAAGAATCCGCCGAGCAGCGGCCCGGCCACCGACGAGATGGCGAACACCGCGCCGAAGTACCCCTGGTAGCGGCCGCGCTCCCTCGGCGGGATCACATCGCCGATGATCGCGAATGCCAGCGCCATCAGGCCGCCAGCGCCTAGCCCCTGTATGCCGCGGGCGGCGATGAGCTCCCACATCTGGGTCGACAGCCCGGCCAGGGCCGAGCCGATCAGGAACACGATGATGGCGAAACGGAAGACCGGCTTGCGGCCGTAGAGGTCGGAGATCTTGCCGTACAGCGGCGTGGACGCCGTCGAGGCCAGCAGGTAGGCCGTGACCACCCAGGAGAGGTGCTGGAGCCCGCCCAGGTCCCCCACGATGGTCGGCAGGGCGGTGGAGACGATCGTCTGATCCAGGGCGGCCAGCAGCATGCCGGTCATCAGCCCGGACAGGATGACCATGATCTGACGGTGCGTGAAGATGGTGGGCACGACGCCGCCGACCTGAGCCGGTGCCCCGGTGGCGTTCTTGGTGGTGGGGCCGGCGTTCGGGCCGACGGTGGGGTCGGTAGTGGAGTCGATTGTGGGATCGGTCACGGTTTCTCCGCCATTTCTTCAGCCAGGGCAGGTTTCTCGTCCGCTGTGCGCACCATGGGTTCGGCCATCACGGACAGATCGTCGGCCAGCCGGCGCAGGAGCTGGCGCAGGTCGCCCCGGTCGCGCTCCGGCCAGTGGGCGGTCGCCTCCCGGATCGTTGCGGCCCGTTGGTCCATCATGCGTTTGAGGACGCCGGCGCCACTGCTGGTGATGCTGATCCGCTGGGCCCGGGCATCGTCGGGGTCGGCGGTCCGCCTGATCAGGCCCTGCTGCTCGAGCGATCGCAGGTGGCGGCTGATCGTGGACAGGTCCAGACGCATCTGCGTGGCCAGGTCCGAGGGGCGGATGGTGCCCAGCCGGCGCGTCTCGTGCAGCACGGCCAGGCCGGCCTTGTCGACCGGCACGCCCACAGGCAGGCGGGACAGCCGCAGGACCACCGCATACAGGGCACCTGCGAGCTCGTCGTCGTCCTTCGTGCAGACAGTTGCTTGCACCACTCAACCAGTAGAACGCGGAGGTTCAAGGGTGCGCAAGCACATGTCCAAAAGGTGAGAATCGGCTTCTGGGATACTTGGCCGGCCTTCTCCCGCACCGGCTCGGCGGACGAAACGGCCCGACTGCAACGGCGCTGCAAAAGGCCTTAAGGGGGGCCGGATTACGCGCTACCCCACCGCTCCTGCTAGCCTCTCTCAACGTTGCGCCGTTAGCTCAATTGGCAGAGCAGCTGACTCTTAATCAGCGGGTTCGGGGTTCAAGTCCCTGACGGCGCACAACTGAGCACGAAAGCACTGGCCTCAGCCCTCCGGGGCTGGGGCCAGTGGTGTTTGGTCCCCGCCTCAATCGCAGTCATGCCCCCCTTCATGGGTTTGGTGCCTTCGGGTCACCACCGCCACCTACCCTTGAAACATCGGTCGGTTTGACCGTCGTCATTCCACGTCAGGTGGTCGCCAGCCGTGAAAAGGGTCATCGAGTCCCTCATGGTGCTGCTGACCGCGATCGTGTTGCTGTCCGGCTGCGGCGATTCCCCAGAGGGTCCTTCGACGTTCTTCAGGCACGATCAGTCCGGCGCAATGACCGTGTCCTGGACCGATGACGGCGGTGGCCACCTGACGGGCTCGTTGCAGCACGCCACGCCGAATCCCGCCAGCACCGGGGAACCACTGCAGACCGTCGATGCCTCCTTCGCCGGGACCTTGAACGACGGGCGGATCAGCCTCGTCACCAACGGTTTCCCGGGAGTCACCTCGACCTGGACAGGAACCCTGTCCGGGGACTCGCTCACCTTGAACATCCCCCAGAAGGACGGCGCCATCGCCCCCGCGGCCTTCGCCCGTGGCACCGTCAGCGACTACAACGCAGCAGTGTCAGCGCTCAAGGGCCAGGTCATCCAGAAACGTGCCAGGGCGACCTCCGACGCAGCCAGCGCCGCCGCTGCGGCCGCCGCTGAAGCGGACAGCGTGGCTGCGGCCGCGGCGCTTGCCGCCGCTGACAAGCAGGTCGCGGACGGGGTCGTAGCACTGCGGGGCAGCCTTTCTGACGGTTTGTCATTCGGCCGGTTCGACAAAGACATGGCGACTCTCAAGAACGACCTTCAGACCACGCGGGCCGACGCTCTGAAGGCCACATCAGCAGGAGCAGCGGCAATCGCCACCATGGACGCCTGCGCCGATGCCAGCACCGCCCAGGGTGACGCCAGCTCCGTGGGCGGGGACGAGAGCGCCATCGGCGCAGACCAGAGCACGGCACAGGTAGCAATCGACTCAGTGGCAGTGAAGGTCGCCAGCCTGCGCAACGCTCAGGCCGCGATGCAGACGGCCTACCAGCAGCAAGGCCTGACCCCATCCGGCTCTGAGAGGTCAGTCATGGACCTCCTCAACCGGGCCGACGCGGCGATGAAGACATGGAAGACCAAGGTCGCCGGCTACGGGGCATCAGCCCACCAGCTCGCTACCCAGGCCGTCGCCATCGCTGACGCAGCCGCCAAAGCAGTCTGCTGAGCCCCAGCCACTCGGACTGCCTGCAGTCCGAGTCGGGATCCGGCGGGAGATCGGGCGAGGCAGGGCTCGCGGGCACCAGGTCGTGCGTGGTGGTTCAGCAATTCTGGCGACGGTGGCCGTGGCCCGAGAGCAGCCTCGACCTGGCCCGTGAACTGCTCAGGTGAACCGCTCAGGTGAACCGCTCAGGTGAGCAGCATCGTGAGCTCGGACACTGCGCCGAGCAAGATCGACATCAGCTCCTCGGGATGCTCGAGGCGCACCGCTGGCGCCTCCACCAGGAGTGCCGCGACAAGGTGCCCTTCGCCGTCCTGCACCGGCAGCGCAAGACACCCGCGGTGAGCGGACACGTGTCTGACCCGGAGCTCGTAGGTGGGCGGCCGGCACCCCGTGCGTTCAGCCTCGATCCAGGCCGCGGCAAGGCGCCCCGCGGCGGTGGAGCCCGGGTCGGTCAGCAGGCGGTGCGGATCGGTGAGCGGGATGTCACCGTCCTCGTCGGTGATGACGATGCCGGCACCCGCGTAGTGCACAAGGTGCACACCCGCGCGCACCCGGTCGCGCAGCACGCTGAGCACGGCTCGCGCGGCCCGGGACAGCGGTGGCGTCAGCTTCACGGGCTCCATCAGCTCAGCCACCCGCCGACCGAGGGCGAATCCCCTGAGGTCGGGCATGCGGACCAGGTACTCGTCGTCGGCGAGCAGGCGCACCAGGCGGTAGGTCGTGGCACGCGAGACATTGAGGTCGGTGCTGATCTCGCTCGCGGTCGTTCCCGGGCCGTGCCGCGCCACGCACTCCAGGATCTGAAGCGCATGCAGTATCACGCCCGGCTGGCGCGCGTTGATGCCATCGCCCGGCGCCGATAGCCCGGCCAGCCGGGCGGCGACGTCCGGATGCGCGAAGGAGTAGCTCATGCGTCCCCGCCGAGGACGTCCCGGGACGTGGCCTCGTCGTACAGGCCGACCCGCCCGCGCGCCACGGGGCTCAGGGACAGGCGCCGCCAACCGAACGCCGGACCGAGCACCAGCAGGAGCACGAACGTCCAGATGGCGGCGCCGTGTGCCGTCCTGACCTGTACGACGCTGAACGTCCCGAGGGCAGCAGCGGTCAGCACGGCCCCGGACCAGCTCAGCACGGTGGTCCACGGGTGCGGCTCCCCGATGAGCCGGGTGAAGACCGGCGCGGCTACGCAGACCAGCACGTAAGCGGTGAGGAAGCCTGCCGCCGCGATGACGATGAGGACGCCCATCATCGTCTGCAGGTCGACCCCGAGACCCGCCGCGATCACCGGTGGTCCCGCGATCAGTGCGACGGCGAATCGTTCTCCGATCTGGTGGCCAAGCAGTACGTCCACCTGCGCGGCCACGAGATGCTGTTCGGCAACAGCTCGGGGGCGCGCGCGATGACGCCGATCGACGACCCCGACATCTACCCGAAGCGGGCGACGAACGAGGCCGTGGAGGAGGTCGCAGCAAAGGCCATGCACCGGTTCCCGGGCATCGAGGCCCCCCGGGTCGCCGCGACCAGCACCGGGTCATCGACACCACACCCGACAACAACCCGATCGTCTCGGCGACGGACTACGCAGGCCTGTTTGTCGCGGCCGGGATGTCCGGCCACGGATTCAAGATCGCGCCAGCGCTCGGCCGGCTGATGGCTGACATCATGCTCGACGGCGCCACCACGCTCCCCCACGTGGTCGCGGCGGAGTTCCGCCTCTCGCGGTATGTGGAGGGCGAGCCGCTCGTGAGCCCGTTCGTCTACCAGGGCGCGACCGGCATCCGCTGACCTGCGACCCTGGCGGCCAGGCAACCGAGCCTGCCAGGGCCGCCGGCGGGCACGTCTCACTCCCCACGGGGTTCATCTCAACAGTCCTTGCCCCCGGCAGCTCACACCTTGTCACCAGGCACGGGATGCCCACGAGTGGTACGGAGTGTCGCTTCCGGGGACACGTCCCAGACCGTGCCAGTCTGATGACACTGGCGGGACGACATATGATCCCCCCATATTCATCAGGCGGGCGGCGGCCTTCGCCAGGGAGAGCAGGGAGAAACATGCGAACAGGTCCAGTGCTCACGGTCCTCATCGTCGACGACACGGCGATGCTGCTCGAGCTTCTGACTTTCGCGATCGAGAGCGATGACCGGTTCAGCGTGGCAGGCAGCGCGACCGACGGCGCACAGGCTATCCGGCTCGCCCAGGAAGGCCCCGCCGATGCCATCATTCTCGACCTGCAGATGCCAGGCATGGATGGCCTGACCGCGCTGCCGCGCCTCCGGCAGCTGTGCCCCGATGCCGTCATCGCCGCCCACAGCTTCGACGCCGACGCCCTGGAACGGGCTGTCGCTCTCGGCGCTGACCTCGCGGTGGTCAAAGGGACCGGCCTCGATGAGCTCCTCGAGGCCATCGCCGCCGTTCTTCTGCCCCGCTTCGGCTCCGACCCGGACCAAAAGCACAGCGCCGCCTGAACGGTCAGCCACTGCTCCGGGCGACTCAGCGGGATGGCGCCGCTGTCAGGCGCCGCCATCGGTAGCGGCCTGCGGCGTGTTCTCCGACTTCGGCTTCGGCCCTGACCCCGGCTTCTGCCCCGGACCAGGTTTCGACGTCGGGCCGGGCCCCTTGGCCTGCCCGGGCCGGACCTCGCCGGAGACCGCGGGCTTGGCCCGCTTCTTGCGCTTGGGCTGCTGCCGCTGACCCGATACCGGCTTGACGACCTCAGGGGGGCTGTCCTGCACCACCTCGTCGTCCGGCTCGTGGTTCAGGCCGGGGATGGTGAACTTCGTGTGTGTCTTGCCGCTCTTGAGCCGGCGCTCCTCAAGGGCCTTCTCGGCCGGCGAGCCAGGAGCCGGCAGGCGCCGGATCGTGTAGAACTGCTGACCCATCGACCAGAGGTTGGTGGTCAGCCAGTAGATCAGCACGCCGATCGCGAAGGTGACGCCGGAGAAGACGAACATCAGCGGCATCAGATACATCATGATCTTCTGCTGCTTGGCGAACGGGTTGTCCAGCGCGCTGGCCGGCATGTTCTTCATCATCAGCTGACGCATGCTGGTGAACTGCGAGGCCGACATGAGCACGATCATCACGACGCAGACGATCTTGGTGTTGGCATCGGACGGTCCGGTGACCGGGACCCCGCCCACGATGGTGATCGTCTTCTGGAAGGTGGCTGACAGGGCGGCGCCGAAGATCGTGGACGCGTTCGCCTGAGCGGCCACCTCGGGGGTCAGCGGGCCAATCGGGTCGACCGTGCCGGCAGCGATCTTGGCGAGGTTGTTGAGCACCCGGAAGAGCGCGAAGAAGACCGGGGACTGCAGCAGGATCGGCAGACACGACGAGAACGGGTTGGTGCCGGTGCGCTTGTACAGACCCATCGTCTCCTGGGTCATCGCCTGCCGGGACTCAGGATCGGTCTTGCCCTTGTACTTCTTCTGGATCTTCTGCATCTCGGGCTGGATGAGCTGCATCGACCGGGAAGCATGGATCTGCTTCACGAAGAGCGGGATCAGGACGATCCGGATCACGATGACCAGACCCACGATGGACAGGGCCCAGGTGAAGCCGGCGGCAGCCGGCAGTCCGATCGCCGTAAAGATCGTGTGGAAGCCGACCATCAGCCAGGCGACAACCCACTCGAGCGGCGCCAGAACGGTATCGAAGAGTGACATCAGGTCCTCTGTCATGGGGCGAACTGGTCGCCCGCCCGGGGCTATAGACGCGACCAACCGGTATGCCGGTCAGTCACCATCCCTGACCAGTCTGGCGGGTGGGGCACCCGTACGCACATTCGCCCCGCCCCGGCGAGCGAATTCTCGCCATCTGGAGCCGGGCAGCCGCCGGGCCACGTGCTCGCCCGGCGCTTCAGAATACGGTGCTGCCCGGTGCTGACATCGACACCAGTGCCTTCGGGACGTGCTGAGATCCGGTCCGCCTACGCCGTCTCGGAGCGGGTCCGCTCATATTCGGCCTGGTCCCGGATCTCCCACGCCGCCTGTCCGATGGCAAGCACGCCCCGAGCGGGCAGCGAGACCTCACCGATCCGGGGATTGTGCTTCAGCTGCACGGGGCGTCCGAGATCGACGCCGTCAAAGGTGGCCGCGGAGATGTCGATGAAGTACATCTGCTGCGGCATGAGCGTTCCGATGTGACCGCTCGGCATGACTCCGGACATCTCCAGCTGCCCGAGCCCCATTCCCCGGACCAGACGCTCCCTGGCCTTCACCAGCAACCGGGGCCGCCAGGTGGCTAGCGGAAGGGCCGCGCTGATGGGGTTCAGCACACGCAGGAGCCGGGTGGCCTCGGCGGTCAGGGTCCACTCAAGTGAAGGAGAGTCCATCGTCACTCTCAGCGACGCCGGACCGGTCCAGGTGACCTCGATGTGGGCAAACCCTGTGTGGTCACAAGCAGCGCCGTAGTAGCGCGGGCAGGCCGTATCAAGTCGCGCACCGTCCACGAAGATCGACCAGCGGCCACCCGGGTCGCGATGCCACAGGGTGCGGTAGGGACCGAAGTCGTTCTCCGGGAAGACGCGAAGTGCCAGCAGATGACCGGAGTCGAAGGGCAGGCCGAAAACGCCCCAGCCCTTCACATACTCGTGACGGGGCCATGGCGCCTGACCGCGAGCAACAGGAAGCACGGACAACGTGGAGGACAGGTCGAGCATCGCGATCACCCCGCATGGTTGACCAGAGGGCTATTTGTTCCCACCCCAGCCTAGAACCCTGCTGAGCGGAGGTCATCTAGTAGTTTCAGCGAGGTGGACACTCCGAGACCGAGGGCCTCCCGCGACATCGAGGCAGAACCGGATGAGCGGGGGATCGCGTCCGCCATCTACGGCCTCGTGGTCTGCTCCTCCACCCTGGCGGCCGCATCGGTCAGCGGCAAGCTGTGGTTCGTCGCGATCAGCGTGCTCGTCACCGTGGTCGTCTACTGGATGGCCGAGAGCTATGCGCACACGCTCGCCCACCATGCAGTCACCCAGCAGCCCCTCAACCGCTCCGACATCCGGCAGATCCTGAGCCAGGGGTGGCCGCTGGTCAGTGCCTCCTTCATCCCGCTGGCGACGCTGTTGCTGATGGGCACTCTGGGCAGGTCGGTCGCTACCGCCATCAACACCGCTCTGGGCGTGGCAACCCTGCTGCTCGTGTGGGCCGGCTGGAGCGCCTCACGGGCCAGCGGGATGCACGGCTGGCGGCTGGTGATGTCCTGCGGGACCAGTGCGGCCTTCGGCCTGTCGATGGTGGCGCTGAAGAACCTGCTCCACATCTGACCACGGGTCCAGGCCCAGGGCTCGGATACCCAGACAATCGGCGGCCTGGCCGGCGCGCTTCCTGCCATCCCGGATATCGCCCGTTCCCGGTCTTTCGGAGACTGCCTGAGCGAGCGAGAATCGGTGCTGACGTCAACTGTGAGGGAGCGAGCCATGGCGATGCCCGGTGACCAGCCATCCGAGTCTTCCGAGTCGCCGATCACCGCCGTGGTGGCCGACATGCAGACCCGCCAGGACCGGCTCCCGGCGCGGTTCAGCCACCTGCGCGTGTTCCTGGCGACCTATCAGCGGACGACCCTGGCGGTGGGCCAGGCAGTCGACCGGGCCTCCTTCGAGGATCCCGGCTGGGTGGAGCGCTGGGACGTCACCTTCGCCCAGCTCTACCTGGTCGCCCTGGACGCCGAGCTGGGCGGCGAGCGAGCCTCGCGCCCCTGGCGGCTGGCTTTCTCCGCCCCGCCCGACCTGCCCCCGCTGCGGCACGTGCTGCTCGGTATCAACGCGCACGTGAACTACGACCTGCCCCAGGCGCTGCTGGCCGTGATCAGCGACGACGACTTCGCCAGCCGCCTGCTGATGGACCGCCGGCGCCGCGACCACGAGCGGATCGACCGGGTCCTGGCCTCACGGGTGTCCGCGGAGGACGACGAGCTGACCGCCAGCGGGGGCGCGACCCTGCTCGACAAGGTGCTGACCCCCCTGAACCAGCTCGGTTCCAAGCGGTTCCTGCGCGAGGCACGCCAGAAGGTCTGGCACAACACCCTCGAGCTGCAGGCCTCACGAGTCGCCGGGACGGAGGAGTATGCCGCCCGGCTGGCCGAGCTCGAGGTGCTCAGCGCGGCAAAGATCACCGACCTGCTCCAGCCGGGTCAGGTCATCCTGCGGCTGGCCGTCGCCGGCTTCGGCGTCACCCTGCCGCCGCCAGACCGCTAGCGCCGGGCACCCCTCCGGCCTGCCGATCGCCGGCCTGGGGTTGCCGGTGATCCTGATCCGTCAGGAGGGCTACGCATCATCGCTGGCCGCAGATGTTCTGCTGCGACTGGGTATTCACCGGCCCACCGACCTCGTCGGCGGCTTCGCGTCCGGGCGTGCCTGCGGCCGGCCGAGCCGCGAGCCCGCGCCTGGGCCGGAGCGGTAGCACCCCTGGATCGGGCCTCTGGGATGATCGGCCCATGAGAGCACTGGTGAAGCCCACCGCAGGTCCCGGACTCAAGCTGATGGAACGTCCCGAGCCGGTGGTCGGCCCTGATGACGTGAAGATCCGGGTGCAGCGGGCCGGGCTGTGCGGCACCGACCTGCACCTCGAGCAGTGGGACGACTGGGCGGCCTCGGTGGTCAAACCGCCATTGGTGATCGGCCATGAGTTCTTCGGCGAGGTCGTCGAGATCGGCCAGGACGTCACCTCGGTGAAGGTCGGCCAGAAGGCTTCCGGCGAGGGGCACGTGGTCTGCGGGGTCTGCCGCAACTGCCGGGCCGGCCGGCGTCAGCTGTGCATCCGGACCTCGAGCGTGGGGGTGAACCGGGACGGGGCCTTCGCCGACTTCGTGGTCATCCCGGCCGGCAACGTCTGGGTGCAGCCGGACGACCTGGACCCCGACCTGGGCGCCGTGTTCGACCCGATGGGCAACGCGGTGCACACCACCCTGTCCTTCCCGCTGGCCGGCGAGGACGTCCTGGTCACCGGGGCCGGCCCGATCGGCATCATGGCCGCCGCCATCGCCCGGCACGTGGGAGCACGGTATGTCGTGGTCACCGACGTCTCCGACTACCGGCTCGACCTGGCCAAGGCCGCCGGCGCGGACCTGACCGTCAACGTCGCCAAGACGACGGTGGCTCAGGCCCAGCGGGCGCTCGGCATGCGCGAGGGCTTCGACATCGGGCTGGAGATGTCCGGCAGCCCGCTGGCGGTGGAGGAGATGATCGACAACCTCAACCACGGCGCCCGGGTGGCGATGCTCGGGCTGCCCAAGGACCGGTACGCCATTGACTGGGGCAAGGTGATCACCCACATGATCACCATCAAGGGCATCTACGGACGCGAGATGTACGACACCTGGTACGCGATGAGCGCGATGCTGGCGACCTCGCCGGTGCTGCGCGAGGCCGTGCGCTCGGTGATCACCCACCGCTTCCCGGCCGAGCAGTGGCCGGAGGCCTTCGCCGCGGCCCGGTCGGGCCAGTGCGGCAAGGTCGTCCTCGACTGGAGCTGAGGCAGCTCCCCTTGCGGAGCAGCCACGGCGGGTCATCGTCCCCGACCACCGGGGCAGCAAGGCAGCTCGCACGGCACGACTCGCAGATCACTACTCGCAGATCACTACTCGCAGATCACTACTCGCAGATCACTACTCGCAGATCACTACTCACCAGCCACGACCGACGAAGAGAGACACCCGATGTACGGAGCGTTCAAGGACCAGCTGGCCGGCACGCTGGACGAGATCAGGGCCGCGGGCCTGTACAAGACCGAGCGCGAGCTCACCTCCCCGCAGGCGGCGCACATCACCACGGCCAAGGTCGCGGCGGTCAACTTCTGCGCCAACAACTACCTGGGCCTGGCCAACCACCCGGCCGTCGTCGACGCCGCCTCACGCGCCCTGCAGGAGTGGGGTTTCGGGATGGCCAGCGTCCGTTTCATCTGCGGCACGCAGATTTTGCACTCCGAGCTCGAGTCGAAGCTCTCGGCCTTCCTGGGCACCGACGCGACGATCCTCTACTCGTCCTGCTTCGACGCGAACGGCGGCGTCTTCGAAGTGCTGTTCGGCGAGCAGGACGCGATCATCTCCGACGAGCTGAACCACGCCTCGCTCATTGACGGGATCCGCCTGTGCAAGGCCCGCCGGCTCCGCTACAAGAACGCGGACATGGCCGACCTGCGGGCCCAGCTCGAGTCGGCCGCCGGCGCCCGCCGTCGGGTCATCGTCACCGATGGCGTCTTCTCGATGGACGGCTCGTTCGCGCCGCTGGACCAGATCTGCGACCTCGCCGAGCAGTATGACGCGCTGGTCATGGTGGACGACTCCCACGCGGTGGGCTTCGTCGGCAACGGCGGCCGAGGCACGCCCGAGCTCTTCAACGTGATGGACCGGGTGGACATCCTCACCGGGACCCTGGGCAAGGCGCTGGGTGGCGCCTCGGGCGGCTACGTCGCCGCGCACCAGGAGATCGTCGACCTGCTGCGCCAGCGCTCACGCCCGTACCTGTTCTCCAACGCCGTGGCGCCGAGCGTGGTTGCCGGCTCGATGGCGGCCCTCGACCTGGCCGCGAAGTCCGGCGAGGGACGCGAGACGCTGATTCGCCACACGACCCTGTTCCGCGCGTTGATGACCGAGGCGGGCTTCGAGCTGCTGCCGGGCACCCACCCGATTACCCCGGTGATGTTCCCCGGCGAGGACGGCGCCCGGACGGCGACCGCGGTGGCCAACGCCATGCTGGAGGACGGCATCTACGTGATCGCGTTCACCTATCCCGTGGTGCCCAAGGGCAAGGCTCGCATCCGGGTCCAGCTGTCCGCGGCGCACAGCGAGGACGATGTGCGCCGCTGTGTCGACGCCTTCGTCTCAGCCCGCGGCATGGTCGGCTGACCGGACCGGATCAGAGATAGAGCCCGGTATTCTCCACCTTGACGCGCGGCGCGGCCACCGCATGGATGTCGCGCTCGCGCAGCAGGACGTACGCCTTGCCCTTGAGCTCGACCTCGCGCCGGTCCTCGGGGTCGAAGAGCACGCGGTCGCCGATCTCGATCTGACGGGCGTTCCGGCCGACGGCGACGACCTTGGCCCACGTCAGGCGCTTGCCGAGGCTGGCCGTCGCCGGGATCACCAGGCCGGCACCGGTCTGGCGTTCGCTGTCCTCGCCGTCGGTGGCGGCGAGCACCCGGTCGTGCAACATCTGGATGGGCAGCCGAGCCTGGGCGCCCGCGGCTGACCTCTCAGCCATCGTGATGACGACGGTGCAGAAGGGCCAGCACGATCAGTACGACCGCCCCTGCCGCAGCAATCGCACCGAGGCGTTCCACCCGCAGGTCGCCCTCGGGGGTGTGCGTGGCCTCGACCAGCTTTGCCCTGGCCGACTCCTTCTGTCTGCGCACGATCTCACCAGGCTGGGCACGCACGGCCAGCTCGTCGATGGTGCTGGCCAGATGGGCGCGCGTCTGCGCGATCTGGGCCTCGATCTGGTCCGGCGACAGGGCCGGCGGCACTGCAGTCTTCTGCTCAGCGGCCTTCTGCTCAGCGGCCTTCTGCGCCTTGGCCTTCGACGACGTCCTCTTCGGCGACGCCTTGGTGCCCGGAGACGTGCTGGCCGGAGAGGTGGTGGCCGACGGGGTCGTGGCCCGTGATGGCGCGTCAGGTGAGGGGCTGGTCTGGTTGGCCATATCGGTGGCTCCTTGTGCTCTGAGGTATCTACAGCGACCATAACGCAGACAGAGATCACACATCAGGGCGAGCGAAGCCCTTCAGCCATCCGAAAGGCCCCCATGCCCCGCCTCGAAACCGGCCAGCCGGCCCCGGCCTTCACCCTCACCGACCAGACCGGCAAGCAGGTGTCACTGAGCGACTTCGCCGGCCGCCACCTGATCATCTTCTTCTACCCCGCCGCGATGACCCCGGGCTGCACCAAGGAGGCGTGCGACTTCCGCGACTCGCTTGCCCGACTGCAGCAGGCCGGGTATGACGTGGTCGGCATCAGCCCCGACAAGCCGGAGAAGCTGGCCCGGTTCGTTGAGAAGGAATCCCTGACCTACCCGCTGCTCTCGGACAGCGACCGGGAGGTCATGGACGCCTACGGGGCCTACGGGGAGAAGACGCTCTACGGCAAGAAGGTCACCGGCGTGATCCGCTCGACGATCGTCGTCGCCCCCGACGGCACCGTGGCGTTGCCCAGGTACAACATCAAGGCCACCGGTCACGTCGCCTCCCTGAGCAAGGCGCTGGGGCTGGGCTGACTCGGGAACGGACCGGCCCCGCGGCAACCATATGATGGCGGTTGAGCGGCCGTAGCCCAATTGGCAGGAGGCACAGGTTTTAGGTACCTGACAGTGTGAGTTCGAATCTCATCGGCCGCACCATAAAATTGACGAATGGCAACAAACAGCTATGAGCCGGGCGGTGACCTGGTGCTCGCGCCGGGCCCGGGCTTTCGCTCCGGGTTCGCCTTGCCCGCTTCAGAGCTGGTCGAGCGGTTCTCGCGGTCGTCCGGGCCGGGTGGCCAGGGCGTCAATACCACCGACAGCCGGGTCGAGCTGCGCTGGGCGGTCCTCGGGTCGCCGGCCCTGGCCCGGCTCCCGGAGACCCAGCGCCGGAGGGTGGAGTCGGCGCTGGACGACCGTCTGGTGTCCGGCGAGCTCATCATCTTCGCCTCCGAGCACCGGTCCCAGCGTCAGAACCGGGTCGCCGCGCGCAACCGGCTGGCCGAGGCACTGAGGCAGGCTCTGCTGCCGCCTCCCCCGCCGCGGCGGGCCACCAGGCCGACCCGGGGCTCACAGCGGCGCCGGCTGGAGGCCAAGAAGCAGCGCGGCTCTACCAAGTCCGGCCGCGGTCAGGTCCGCGACCTCGACGCCTGAGCGCCCGGGCGACCAGTTCCCCCCCGGGACCTATCTGTTGCGCTGCCTCCTGGCTGAAATCCCGCTGGCGACGGACCCGGCCACTGCGACGGACGGCGCCACTGTCGCTGCGATCGCTACCTGGGCCGACAGGCCGAAGGTGCCTGACACCAGCGGCTTTGGGCAGGACAAGCCTGTGGAAGCCGGTCAGACTGGCGGCACGCACTCACCAGCTGACGCCCGCGGTCACCGGAGGTCTTCATGAGCACAACGCCAGCCATCTTCAACAACAACCTGCTCAAGAACTTCGCCTTCACCTTCTTCCCGGTGACGGACTGGCGCCGCTTCATCAGCCCGACAATCGTCTTCGGTAACGCCAACATCGCCGATGCCGAGATCGAGCAGAAGGTTGTCGACAGCGTGGGCAGCTACGGCTACCAGATCAACCACATCCTCGATGCCCTCGCCGTGCTGATCCGGGAGAACGAGGATCCGAAGACGCCGCGGACCGAGATGGACCGCCGGATGCTGTCCCGGCTGCTCGACCTCGCGGACGCCGCTGACGCGGCGGCCAGGCAAGCCAAGGCGACCGCCTAGCCTACGTCCGGGTGGTCAGTCGACGTTGACGGTGATGGAGTGCCAGCCGGTGGCACCATCCGGCGGGGGTGGCGCCTCGGCCTGCGTCTGCACGACGCCCTCGGAGTCGGTGGCCCGCACCGTGATCGTGTGGTTTCCCTTCACGGCCTGCCAGGGCAGCACCCACTGACGCCACGAGTCGATCGAGGGCTCCGCGGCCAGCCGGGCCGTCTGCCAGGGCCCGTCGTCGACCCGCACCTCGACCCTCGTTATCCCGCGATGCTGCGCCCACGCGATCCCCGCCACGGCGACCTTCCCCGCGCCGACCCGATCACCTGAGCGTGGAACGTCGATCCGGGACTCTGTCTTGACCGGGCCACGCGCCGACCAGCCGCGGGGAGTCCAGTAGCCCTCGTCATCGGCAAAGGTGGTCACCTTCAGGTCGGTCACCCACTTGGTCGCCGACACGTAGCCATACAGCCCCGGGACCACCATCCGCACCGGGAACCCGTGCTCGAACGGCAGCGGCTGCCCGTTCATGGCAATCGCCAGCAGGGCGTTGCGATCATCGGTCAGCACCGACAGCGGCGTACCGGCGGTCCACCCGTCGCTGCTGGTCGACAGCACCATGTCGGCGCCCGGTCTGGGCCCGGCCATCCTGAGCAGCTCACGCACCGGCCAGCCGGTCCAGACGGCGTTGCCGGTCAGGTTGCCGCCCACCTCGTTCGAGACACACATCAGGGTGACCAGCGACTCCTGCATCGGCTTGCCCAGCAGGGTCGCCCAGTCGAGGGTGACCTCGCGCTCAACCAGGCCATGCACCTTCAGCGACCAGCCAGCCGGGTCCAGCTGTGGCACCACCAGCGCGGTGTCGATCCGGTAGAAGTCCGCGTTGGGCATGATGTACGGCGTGATTCCGCCGACCGGCAGCTGCGCCTCGGCAGGGATCACCACAGGCTTGGCCGCCCTGGGCAGGCGGAGGGCGGAACGGGACTTGACAGCCTGCCGGGCGCCTTGGCCCAGGGACTGGCCCAGCGCGGCCGCGGTGACCCCCGCGACGGTGAGCCATGCTCCCCCCAGCAGGAACCGGCGTCTGTCGACCGCGGCCCCCCCGGCTCCCTGAGCTCCGCGCCCCCACAGGAAGGACAGCGCCCACAGACCAGCCGCAGTGCCGATCAGGGTGGGCAGGAGGTCAAGGGTGCCGGCATGGGGACGAGTGGCAACCGCCAGCAGGCCGACGGCGCCGAAGAACCCGAACGCCACCATCCCGGCAGTGGGCCGCCGGGCCCCGACGATGCCGATGACCGCGCAGACCGCGACGAGAAACAGCGCCATCCCCACAAAGAGGGCCATCTTGTCATGGGTCCCGAAGGTCTGGATCGCGAAGTTCTTCAGCCACGGCGGCGTGCGGTCCACGAAGGCGTCACCGACCGCGACCAGCGGCGAGGGAGTGCCGGACGCGAACCCCGCCCCTGCCATCAGGGAAGCCAGCAGGGTCGCGACCCCCACCGTGAAGACACCGGCCACGACGCCGGCTGAGGCTGCCCATGATCTTTTCATTAGGCAAGCCTTACATGCCATGGTGGCCAGGGGTAGCCGGCGGGCCTGTGCCGCGGGTGACGCTAGCTGTCGGCGAAGATCTCCCGCAGGTCAGCCGCGAGCGCCCGAAAGGCCTCGCCACGGTGCGAGATCGCGTTCTTCTCCTCGAAGGTCAGCTCGGCCGCGGTCCGGGTGTCGCCATCGACCACGAGGATCGGGTCGTAGCCGAAGCCGTTGTCCCCGCGCGGCTCCCGGGCCAGCATGCCCGGCATCCGGCCCCGGCGAAGCACCACGTCGCCGTCCGGCAACGCCAGCGCCGCGACGCAGACGAAGGCCGCTGAGCGCAGCTCATCGGGGACATCGGTGAGCTGGCCCAGGAGCATCTCGAGGTTGGCCCGGTCCTGCCCATGGGTGCCGGCCCAGCGGGCGCTGAACACCCCCGGCATTCCACCCAGGACGTTCACGGCCAGGCCGGAGTCGTCGGCGAGCGCCGGCAGGCCCGTTGCCCTTGCCGCGGCAACAGCCTTGAGCGTGGCGTTCTGGGCGAACGTGACACCTGTCTCGACCACGTCGGGGACGTCGGGGAACTCGCCCAGGCCGACAATCTCGAGGTCGAGCTCCTCGATGAGGTCTGCCAGGATCGTGCGGAGCTCACGAACCTTGTGGCCGTTGCGGGTGGCCAGGACGACCCGCCTCACGCCCTGACCCTCGCGATCTCCGAGAGCGCCGCCTGCTGCCGTCGCGTCAGCTCGGCACAACCGGCTGTGGCCAGGTCGAGCAGGGCGTTGAGCTCGGCCCGGTCGAACGGCTCGGTCTCGGCAGTGCCCTGAATCTCGACGAAAGCGCCTGTCCCGGTCAGCACCACGTTCATGTCCGTGTCAGCGGTGGAGTCCTCGGGGTAGTCCAGGTCGAGCAGCGGCACGCCCTTGACCACGCCGACACTGACCGCTGCGACCGACCCCTTGAGCGGCCTGGCATTCTTGCCGATGGCACCGGTGCGACGACCGGTCTCGATGGCGTCGGCGAGGGCGACATAGGCGCCGGTGATCGCGGCCGTACGGGTGCCTCCGTCGGCCTGCAGCACGTCACAGTCCAGCACGATGGTGTTCTCCCCCAGCGCCTTCGTGTCGATCACGGCGCGCAGGCTGCGGCCGACCAGCCGGGAGATCTCGTGGGTACGGCCGCCGATCTTGCCCTTGACCGACTCGCGGTCCGAGCGGGTGTTGGTCGCCCTTGGCAGCATGGCGTACTCCGCGGTGACCCAGCCCTCACCGCTGCCCTTGCGCCAGCGCGGCACTCCGGGGGTGAACGACGCGACGCAGAGCACACGGGTCCGGCCGAACTCCACCAGGACGCTGCCCTCGGCGTGGTCGAGCCAGTTACGGGTGATCACGATGTCGCGAAGCTCTGCAGGGCCGCGGCCGTCATGACGCAGTTCGAGTGAGGTCATGCGCCCAAGGCTAGGCGAACGGGCTCACAGCTCGTAGACGGCGTCGAGCTCGGCGACCTCTACCTGGCCCGGCCAGAGCGTCTCAGCCTGGGCGCGGCATACGGCCGGGTCGTTCCACGGGGGCAGGTGGGTGAGCATCAGCCGGCGCACTCCCCCGGCGTCCAGCGCAGCCTGCGCCGCCCGGCTGCCGGACATATGGATGCCCTCGGCGTGGTCGCGGCCGTCCACGAACGCCGAGTCCGCCAGAACCAGGGTGGCGTCGTGGAACAGGGCACTCAAGCCCTCGCAGGAATCCGTGTCACCCGAGTAGGCCAGCACCTCGCCATCGGCCTCGACCCGGATGCCGTACGCCTCCCCCGGGTGGCAGACCCGGTGCGCAGTGACCGTGAAGGGCCCGATCCGCAGCGCCCGGGCATCGACCAGGTCACGGAAGTCGAACTCGTTCTGCATTCCCTCCGGCGCTGTGATGTCGTAGGCCCGGGCCATCCGCTCGCTGGTTCCGGCCGGTCCGTGCACGGGGATACGGATCTTCTCCACGACCAGGGGGCTGTGTTTCTGGGCGACGTAGAGGCCACACAGGTCCATACAGTGGTCCGGGTGCAGATGGCTCAGCACCACGGCGTCGATGGCCGTCAGGTCGGTATACCGCTGGAGCGCGCCCAGTGCGCCGTTGCCCAGGTCAAGGACGAGGTTCCAGGTGCGGCCGCCGTGCTCGGACTGGACCAGGTAGCAGGACGCCGGCGAGTCAGGCCCGGGGAGCGAGCCGGAGCAGCCAACGATGGTCAGCCTCATCGAGGGGTGGCCGGCTCTGGGCTGGCGCGCACGACCTCAGGGCCGAGGAAGCGACGAGCCAGACGCTCGAACTCCGCAGGGTCACCGGTGGTGACGAACTCGTGCACCGGATCGGGCAGGTCATCGGGCCGGAGCATCCCCGAGTCGGCGAGCACCCGGAAGACGTCCTTGGCGGTCTCCTCGGCCGACGACACCAGGGTGACGTCCTGGCCCATCACGTAGGAGATGACGCCGGTCAGCAGCGGGTAGTGGGTGCAGCCGAGAATGAGCGTGTCGACCCCGCGGGCCACGATCGGGTCGAGGTAGGAGTGTGCGACGTCGAGCAGCTCGTCACCGGAGGTGATGCCCGCCTCGACGAACCCCACGAACCGCGGGCAGGGCCGGCTCATCACCGAGATCTGCGGAGCGGCCGAGAACAGGTCGATGTAGGCCTGGCTCTGATGCGTCGACTGGGTGGAGATGACGCCGACCTTGTTGTTGCGGGTGGCTGCGACGGCCCGGCGCACCGCGGGGCGGATGACCTCGACCACCGGGACGTGATAGCGCTCACGGGCATCGTGCAGCATCGCGGCCGAGGCCGAGTTGCAGGCGATCACCAGGGCCTTGACCCCACGGTCGACCAGCCGGTCCAGGCACTCGAGGGAGAACTTGCGAACCTCGGCGATCGGGCGCGGGCCGTAAGGCTGACGTGCCGTGTCACCCAGGTACAGAACCGCCTCGTGCGGTAGCTGGTCCAGCACCGCCCGGGCGACGGTCAGTCCGCCGAAGCTGCTGTCAAAGATCCCGATCGGTGAGTCCGCCACGGGTTTGAGAGTAGCCGCCAGGATCCGGCTGAACCCGTCAATCGGTGATCCCGGCTCAGTGAAAAAGGACACCCTGACCAACGCGCTGGAGGGCGGGCGTCGGGCGCGGCCGCTGCTGTGCGACGCCTGGCGACTACGCCATCAGCGCCTGGATGAGCGTCTCCTGCAGCCAGGTCAGGAAGTCGTAGGCCCCCGCGAGAGGCAGCTGGGGATCATCGGCCGAAGCCGCATCGAGCCGCTCCTGAAGAGCGTCCGCATCGTCATCTGTGCGCAGCCCCAGGCGCTCGCCGAGCAACAGCCGCACGTCGGTTAGCGCGACCACCATGGCCTGTGCCTGCTCGTGGTCGAGCCTGACCTTGTCACCGTCAGCGGCCAGCAGCGCCGTGATCGACGTGTCCAGGTTGGCTGCCTTGCGCTCACGGATCCCGTGCTCGGTCAGCCGGCGGAACTCGGCCGACAGGCCCGGGTCATCGCGATGGGCGCTGGGCAGGAGCCGGTCCATCGCGGGATCGCGCGGAGCGTCGGGCACCTCGTCGGCCACGTCTCTGGTGTCCTTGAGCCGGGGCATCCCGAGCCGTGCCACGAGGTCCTCGAACGGGTCTCCGGTCGGCTCGCGAGGCTCTGGCGCGAGGAACTCGTAGGTCTGCTCCAGCAGCCCCACGACCACCTCCCGCTCGACGTCATCGAGTCGCGCGACAAAGCGAGCGCCCTTGCGCTTGAAAGCCTTTGCCACCTAGTCGTCCTTCTGCAAGGTTGCCCACAGCCCGTATCCCTGAAGCGCCTCGGTGTCCCGCTCCATCTTCTCGCGCGGACCGTTCGACACCACCGCCCTGCCCTTCTGGTGCACGTCGAGCATGAGCTTCTCGGCCTTCTCCAGCGAGTAGCCGAAGTGGGTCTGAAACACGTAGGTGACATAGGACATCAGGTTGACCGGGTCATTCCAGACCAGTGTGATCCAGGGGTGGTCCATCGACAGGTCCTGCTCGATATCGGTGCGCGCGAGGTCGGCGGGAGCGATTGACACGGTTCCACCTTAGGCTGCCCGCGGCCATCGGGTGCCCACGGTCATAGGCTGCCCAGTGTGACCAGTACCGCACTGCTGACCGACCACTACGAGCTCACCATGCTGCAAGCCGCCCTGCACAGCGGGGCCGCACAGCGAGGTTGCGTGTTCGAGGTGTTCGCCCGACGGCTGCCCGAAGGCCGCCGCTACGGCGTGGTGGCAGGCACCGGGCGACTGGTCGAGGCGGTCCGTGACTTCCGTTTCGGCGACGCCGAGATTGCGCGGCTGGCCACCGACGACGTGGTGGACGCGCTGACCCTGGACTACCTGTCGGCGTACCGCTTCTCCGGCGACATCAGCGGGTATGCCGAGGGTGAGTGCTACTTCCCCGGGTCGCCGCTGCTGACGGTGGAGGGCACCTTCGCGGAGTCCGTCCTGCTCGAGACCGTGCTCCTGTCGATACTGAACCACGACTGCGCGATCGCCGCGGCGGCCTCCCGGATGACCAACGCCGCCAGCGGACGACCCTGCATCGAGATGGGCTCACGGCGCACCCATGAGTGGGCGGCGGTGGCTGCGGCCAGGGCGGCCTACATCGCCGGGTTCGCGACGACGAGCAACCTCGAGGCCGGACGTACCCACGGGATCCCCACCGGCGGGACCAGCGCCCACGCGTTCACCCTGCTGCACGACAACGAGCGGACCGCGTTCGAGGCGCAGGTCGCCAGCATGGGGTCGGGCACCACCCTGCTGGTCGACACCTATGACGTCCCGACGGCGGTCGCTCTCGCGGTCGAGGTCGCCGGGGTCGGGCTCGGCGCCGTGCGCCTCGACTCAGGGGACCTCCTGGTCCAGGCACGAGAGGTCCGTGCCCAGCTGGACCGGCTGGGCGCCACCGGGACCCGGATCATCGTCACCTCCGACCTGGACGAGCACGCCATCGCGGCACTGGCCGCGGCCCCCGTCGACGGCTACGGCGTGGGCACCTCGCTGGTCACCGGATCCGGTGCGGCAACGGCGGGGCTGGTGTACAAGATGGTGGCCCGTGAGGACCGGCCGGGGCATCTGGCCAGCGTGGCGAAGCAGAGCAAGGACAAGGCGACGGTGGGCGGCCGTAAGTGGGCGCTGCGCCGGCTCGACGCCCGCGGCCAGGCCGAGGCCGAGCTGGTCGGCACCGGCGAGACGCCGGCCCCCGGCAGCAATGACCGGCCGCTGCTGGTGGAGCTGGTCCGTGGCGGCGAGATCGTCGCCGACCTGTCCCTGGACGCGGCACGTAGCCGCTACCAGAAGTCGCTGGCCGAGCTCCCGCCCCGGGCCCTGCAGCTGTCCCGGGGTGAGCCGGTGATCGACACGGTCTTCGTCCCAGAGCAGCACTGAGCATTCCCTGACATCGCAGTCCCGGGCTTCGCAGTCCGTGACGCCTCGGTCCCTGACATCGCAGTCCCTGACATCGCAGACCCTGACATCGCAGACCCTGACATCGCAGACCCTGACATCGCAGACCCTGACATCCCAGCGTATGGTGCACCGCCGCGGTGACCCCTGCCGCCGCCGCGAGGACACGGCATACGCTCCTGGGATGAGCACTCACAGGCCGATCAGCAGCCCGCTGCTGTCCAGGATCCGGCGTTCGGTCATCGGCGACGACCAGGTGATGCCCGGCCCCTACGGACCGCGGCGGGTGACCTATGCCGACTACACCGCCTCCGGCCGGGCGCTGACCTTCATCGAGGACTTCATCCGGGCCGAGGTGCTCCCCCGGTACGCCAACACGCACACCGAGTCCAGCGGCACCGGCCTGCAGACCACCAGGCTGCGCGAGGAGGCGCGCGGGATCATCCGCGACGCGCTCGGCGGTGACCAGGAGACGGTGGTGATCTTCGCCGGCTCGGGATGCACCGGGGCCATCGACAAGCTGGTCGGAATCCTGGGGCTGCGGATCCCGTCGAGCCTGGACGACACCTATCACCTGAGCTCTGCCATCGCTGCTGACCAGCGCCCGGTCGTCTTCATCGGGCCGTTCGAGCACCACTCCAACGAGCTGCCCTGGCGCGAGACCGTGGCCGACGTCGTGGTGATCCCCCAGGACGGCGACGGGCACATCGACACCGCAGCCCTCGAGCAGGAGCTGGTGAGGTACGCCGGCCGGCCGCTGCGCATCGGCTCGTTCTCAGCGGCCAGCAACGTGACCGGGATCGTCAGCGACACCCACGCCATCTCGGCCCTGCTGCACCGCCACGGCGCCCTGTCCTTCTGGGACTTCGCCGCCGCGGCCCCCTACGTCGAGATCCAGATGTATGGCGGGCCGCAGGCAGACCCGCTCTGCTACAAGGACGCCGTCTTCCTCAGCCCGCACAAGATGATCGGCGGCCCGAGCACCCCGGGGGTCCTGGTCGTCCGGCGCGAGCTGATGGGCAACCGGGTGCCCGACGTCCCCGGCGGTGGCACGGTGGCCTACGTCAACCCGACCGACCACCGGTACCTCGAAGACCCGGCCCAGCGCGAGGAGGGCGGCACCCCGGCCATCGTGGAGTCGATCCGGGCCGGGCTGGTCTTCCAGCTGAAGCAGTCGGTGGGCATCGACGTGATCCGCTCCCACGAGGAGAGCTACCTGCAGCGAGCGGTCGCGGCCTGGCTCCAGGAGCCCGCCATCGAGATCCTGGGCAACCTGGATGCCGAGCGGCTCTCGATCGTCTCGTTCGTCGTGCGGGCCCCGAGCGGGCGATACCTGCATCACAACTTCGTGGTCGCCCTGCTCAACGACCTCTTCGGGATCCAGTCCCGGGGCGGCTGCTCCTGCGCCGGGCCGTACGGCCACCGGCTGCTGGGCATCAACCTGGACCAGTCCAGGGAGTTCGACCGCGAGATTGCCCATGGTTGCGAGGGGATCAAGCCCGGCTGGTCGCGGGTCAGCTTCAACTACTTCATCTCCGAGACGGTGTTCTCCTACATCGTCGAGGCCGTGCGGATCGTCGCCAGGGACGGCTGGCGCCTGCTCGGGGACTACCGGTTCGAGCCGGCCACCGGCCTGTGGCGGCACCGCCGTGGCCCGGCCGAGCCACCACTGCGCCTGGAGCAGGTGACGTATGACGGCCAGGGGCGGATGCAGTACCCACGCCACCAGGACCGCGCGCCCGAGTCCGAGCTGGACCGCTACCTGGTGGAGGCCAGGGGCCTGCTCGCGGCGGCCACACCGGCCTCTGACGAGCCGGTCGGCGCGCTGCTCTCCGCCGACTTCGAGCAGCTGCGCTGGTTCGACCTGCCGGCTGCCTGCCTGGCAGACACCCCCGTCTGATCCGGAATGTCTGTCTGCTCGTGTGCGTTCACACCCCGACAGGCAGGAGCCGTCGACAACGAACCAGAGGAACACCATATGTGCAGTCCCGCCCGTTGCAAGCGCTGCGGAAAGACCACCTGGAGCGGCTGTGGCCAGCACATCGACTCCGTCATGTCCCGGGTCGACCCCGAGCAGCGATGCACCTGCGGTCCGGTCGAGCGGCCGGCGCGCCGCTTCCCGTGGAGCCGCGGCTGAGCCACGGGCCGGACAAACACGCCACCCGGACAACGAAGAGCGCCTACCCCCTCCGGCGTAGGCGCTCTCCCATCTGGTTGAGCCCAGGTGGCTGCGGTCGGTCAGGTGGCGCTTGGGGGCGTGCTCGGCGTGCTGGCGTTCGGCACAGGACTGTCGGCGCCACGAGGGCCATGGCCCCATCCACCCGGTCGCATGCCGTTCATGCCTTCCGGCCGGACACCGTTGACCCGGTCCGTGATCCGCTTGGTGAGCTGGGCCTTGATGGTGTTGGCCTGTGCCTGGGTGATCCTTCCGTCCTTCACCGCGGTGGCAAGGTCGGCCTCGGAGGCGGTGACCATGGCCTTGACGAGCGAGTCGACACTGACCTTCTGGGTCTTGGCGACGTCTGCCAGACTCTTTCCGCTCTCCAGCGCAGCGTGCAGCTTGTCAGTGGTCAGGCCGAGGGCCTTCGCGGCGGCTTCCTGTTCGTGAGCCATCCCCATCCCGCCGAGACGCCCGCCCGGACCGCGCCTGCCGTCCATGCTGTCGCCCCGCGGGGGCAGCTTCTTGTCCAGGGTTCCGGCGACCTTGTCGGCCTGGACCTGGGTGAGGGTGCCGTCGCTGACCAGGCCGCTGAGCGCGCTCTTGATGGTGGCCAGACGGCTGCTGACCGGGTTCGTGGAGGTGGTGGCGGAGGCGGGCGTCATGGCCACGGCGCCAACGGCGCCAGTGGCCAGAACACCGGCGAGAACGAGTCCGGTGGTGCGCTTGTGCATGGGTTCTCCTCGAGATGATGTCGTCGTTGCCCTGAACTGTGCACCGTGCAGATGGGAAACCCCTGTGCAAACCCTCTGGACGGCGTACCGGTATCGCCTGCCGACCTCAGAGCGAGGGCAGCACCCGCTCGCGCACCTGCTTGCGCAGGATCTTGCCGAGCATCGAGCGTGGCGTGTCCTGGATCTGGACGAACCGGCGCGGGACCTTGTAAGCCGCCAGGTGTTCGCGGCAGTGGTCCCGCAGCGCTGCCGGGTCAAGCTGCGCGCTGGGCTCGAGCTCGATCGCCGCCACGACCATCTCCCCGCCACGTGCCAGCGGCTTGCCGAAGACGGCGGCATCGGTGACCGAGGGGTGAAGGCGCAGCACCGCCTCGACCTCGGACGGCGAGACGTTGTAGCCACCGGTGATGATCAGCTCCTTGGCCCGGTCGACGATCGTGGTGAACCCGTCCTGGTCCACGGTCACGATGTCGCCGGTGCGCAGCCAGCCGTCCGGCAGCAGCGCCTTCGCGGTCTCCTCGGGGTTGTTCCAGTAGCCCTGGAAGACCTGCGGGCCCTTCAGCAGCAGCTCTCCCGGCTGCCCCGGGGCGACCTCGACGGCTGGGTCATCCTGTTCGACGACCTTCATCAGCGTCGACGGGAAGGGCAGCCCGATCGTGCCGGTCCGGCGACTGCGGTGGAAGGGGTTGCCCAGGGCGACCGGTGAGGACTCGGTCATCCCGTAGCCCTCGACCAAGAGCCCGCCGGACACCGACTCCCAGAGCTCGACGACCTCGTCGGACAGGCTCATCGCGCCCGAGATGCAGTACTTGCACGAGCGTAGCGAGACTCCCCGCTCCTTGGCGGCCCTGGCGGTGCGCTCATAGATCGGCGGGACCGCGCAGTACACCGTGGCCGGGGACTTCTTCATCGCGTCAAGGACCATGCCCGGGTCGAAGCTGGGAAAGAGCACCAGCAGGGCCTGCTTGCGGATCCCGTAGGTGAGGTAGAGCGTCATCCCGAAGGCGTGGAACATCGGCAGGATCGCGTAGAAGATCTCCTTGCGGTACTGCGCCCCGTGCATCCAGGCCTCCCCCTGCAGGGCGTTGGACACCAGGTTGAAATGGGTGAGCATGGCGCCCTTGGGGTGGTCCGTGGTGCCCGACGTGTACTGGATCGCAGCCAGGTCGTGCACGGTCGGTCGGGGGTGGCCGGGCGCGATCCGACCGTGCGAGAGCAGCTCGTGCCAGGGGATCGTCCCCGGAGCCGGACAGGTGAGCACCTGGCGGGACGCCCGCAGCTTCTTCACCGGCAGACGCAGGGCGAGACGCTTGACCGCTGGGAACGCCGTGACGAGGTTGACCGAGACGATGTGGTCGATCTCGACGTCGGCCGGGAAGGCACGCAGGGCACCGACCGCCTTGTCCCACGCGATCACCACCCGGGCCTGGTGGTCCTCGAACTGGTGGCGAAGCTCGCGGGAGGTGTATATCGGGTTGTGCTCCACCACGACAGCACCCAGCCGCAGCACCGCGTAGAAGGAGACGACGTGCTGGGGGCAGTTCGGCAGGATGAGGGCCACCCGGTCGCCGGCTCGCACCCCGAGCAGGCGCAGCCCCTCGGCGGCCCGGTCGATCTGCTCGCCGAGCTCTGTGTACGTGGTGCGGCGACCGAAGAACTCCATCGCCGGATGACTGCCGGCCTCGGCCACCGACCTCTCGAGCATCGCGACGAGCGACTCCGTCGGCAGGTCGATCTCGGCGGGCACCCCCGGCTGGTAGTTCTTCACCCAGGACTGCTGTGTGGTGTTCGGCATTGTCACATTCTCCCGCGGACCCGAACCTGCCGATGACGAGCGTCCATCCGCGCCTCAGCATTGAGCTTCAGGCGACCTGTGACATACCCCTTGGGGTACGAGGGACCTTTGGCACTATTCCGACCTGAGAATGCTTCCTAGCGTGGTGGGCGAAGACGAATCACCCCCCGCCAAGAGCTGAGGAGCAGTACGTGAACAAGTTGCTGGTTCTGGGTGCCGGTACGGCCGGCACGATGATCGTGAACAGGCTGAGGCGCCGTCTGGACGCCGGTGACTGGACGATCACGGTGGTCGACCAGGACGACGTCCATCACTACCAGCCGGGGTATCTCTTCGTGCCCTTCGGCACCTACTCCCCCGAGCAGGTCACCCGCTCCCGCCACGTCACGCTGCCGGACGGGGTGGACTTCGTGATCGGTGACGTCGACCGGGTGGATGCACAGGGCCGCACGGTGGCGCTGACCGACGGCCGGGCCCTGGACTACGACTACCTGGTCATCGCGTCGGGCACCACGCCCAGGCCCGACCAGACCCCCGGCATGCTGGAGTCCGAATGGCGCCGCAGCATCTTCGACTTCTACACCATCGAAGGAGCCACGGCGCTGGCCGGGGCACTGAAGACGTTCGAGCATGGACGGCTCGTCGTGCACATCACCGAGATGCCGATCAAGTGCCCGGTAGCCCCGCTGGAGTTCACCTTCCTGGCCGAGGCCTGGCTGCGCGAGCGGGGGGTGCGCGACAGCGTGGAGATCGTCTACGTGACGCCGCTGCCCGGTGCGTTCACCAAGCCGACCTGCTCGGCCACCCTCAGCTACCTGCTGGACGAGCGCAAGATCGCCCTGGAGACCGACTTCATGATCGAGAGGATCGACGTCGCGAACAAGGCGCTCATCTCGTATGACGAGCGCGAGGTGCCGTTCGACCTGCTGGTCACCGTCCCGGTGAACATGGGCGCTGACTTCGTCGCCCGCTCCGGCCTGGGTGACGAGCTCAACTTCGTCCCGGTCGACAAGCACACGCTGCAGTCCAAGGCAGACCCGCACATCTTCGCCATCGGCGACGCCTCGGACATCCCCGCTTCCAAGGCCGGGTCGGTCGCCCACTTCGCGGTGGAGGTTTTCACGGACAACTTCCTGGAGCTGATCGACGGCAAGCCGATGACCGGCTCCTTCGACGGCCACGCCAACTGTTTCATCGAGTCAGGCGACAGCAAGGCCCTGCTGATCGACTTCAACTACGACACCGAGCCGCTGCCCGGCAAGTACCCCGTGCCGGTGCTGGGCCCGATGAGCCTGCTGAAGGAGACCAGGGCCAACCACCTCGGCAAGCTGGGGTTCCGCTGGGTCTACTGGAACGTGCTGCTTCCCGGTCACTCGATGCCGGTGCCAACCCACATGTCCATGGCCGGGAAGACGCCCGGCGCCACCACGCTGAACACCCCCGCCAAGTAGAAGGAGAGACGTCCCATGCCAGTGACCACTCTTAACGGCCAGGAGATCCACGTCAACGACGAGGGCTTCCTGACTGACCCGGCCGAGTGGGATGACGCGCTCGGGACCGCGCTCGCCGCCCAGATCGGCATCGAGATGACCGACGAGCACTGGGCCGCCATCCGGTTCCTGCGCAAGGACTTCCAGGAGACCGGCGAGACCCCGACCCTGCGCCGGGTCTCCACTGTCGGCGGCATCCCGATCAAGAAGCTGTTCGTCATGTTCCCGCAGAAGCCCGCCAAGAAGATGGCCTACGTCGCCGGCCTGCCCAAGCCGGTTGGCTGCGTCTAAACCACCCCGACCACCAAGGAAGAGACTGACATGACCAGCACAGACACCGCACCGGCGATCGTCCCCAGCTTCGACTCCGAGGCCGGCCCTGGCCGCAAGCTGGCCATCATCTGCTCCAAGGGAAGCCTGGACATGGCCTACCCAGGGCTGATCCTGGCCAACGCGGCGCTCGGCGAGGGCGTCGAGGTCCACATGTTCTTCACCTTCTGGGGATTCGACATGATCAACAAGAAGACCATGGGCGACCTGCAGTTCACCATGCTGGGCAACACCGCCACCCACATGCCGCAGGGCCTGGGCGGGCTCCCGGGGATGACCAGCATGGCAACCTCACGGCTCAAGAAGTCCATCGCGGACCTCGACGTGCCTGAGGTCCCGGAGTTCCTGGAGCAGATCGTGGCTTCCGGCGGCCACCTGTGGGCCTGCCGGATGTCCGCGGACATGAACAAGCTCACCAAGGAAGACCTCTACGACGAGGTCGAGGACATCATCAGCGCCACCGACTTCATCGAGAAGACCGAGGGCGCCCAGCTCCTGTTCATCTAGGCAGCTACGCCGGGCAGCCACAGCTCCCGCCGGGCAGCCCGCTATCCGCCGGGGAGGATAGCGGGTCGCCCTGTGCCCGATCTGAGAAGATTGGCTCAGGAATGTCCCTGGCTGTCCGGACGTTGATACCCCACGAGGTATTATTCACCCTCGAGAGGAAGTCTCTATGACCACCCAAGCCCTCACTGCCGCATCCTTCGAGCAGACCGTGCTCGACAACGACATCGTCCTGGTGGACTTCTGGGCGTCCTGGTGCGGACCGTGCCGGACCTTCGGCCCGATCTTCGAGAAAGCCAGCGCCGCGCACCCCGACATCGTGTTCGGCAAGGTCGACACCGAGGCTGAGCAGTCGCTGGCCGGCGCAGCCCAGATCACGTCCATCCCCACCCTGATGGCCTTCCGCGAGGGCCTCCTGGTCTTCAGCCAGCCCGGAGCACTTCCGGCCGCCTCCCTGGAGCAGGTCATCGCCGGCGTCCGCGAGCTGGGCATGGACGACCTCCGGGCCGAGGCCTCCCCATCACAGTCCGCCGACGCCCGGTCTGACGGGTCATAGTCTGACCGGGATGGCTCGACCGCCGAACCACCAAGCACCCCCAACGGAAACGAGAACCACCGTGTCCTACGCACTGACCACGACGGTCCGCCGTTCGTTCGCCGACACCCTGGCCGCCACGCGCGTCTCCCTGGCCGGTGAGGGTTTCGGCGTGCTGACCGAGATCGACCTGCAGGCCACCTTGAAGGCCAAGCTCGATGTCGATATCCCGGCCCAGGTGATCCTGGGCGCCTGCCGGCCACCGCTGGCCCACGCCGCGCTCCAGGCGGAGCCCTCGGTCGGGCTGCTGCTGCCCTGCAACGTCGTGGTCCGGTACCAGGACGAGGAGACCACCGTGGTCGAGGCCCTGGATCCCAAGATCATGGTGTCGCTGACCGGGAACAAGGACCTGACCGCGGTCGCGGACGAGGCCGGACGCCGTCTCGGCGCGGCGCTCGGCTCACTGACCCCTGCACTCACCGGATAGCCCCGGCAGCCTGCCCCTCATCACCTCAGAACTCACCAGAACAGTCACCCGAGCACTCACCCAAGGAGTCCACCATGGTCCAGCTGAACCCCGAAGAGATGGGCGCTGTGGTCAACCGGCTACGTCGCGCCCAGGGCCAGATCGGTGGCGTCCTGCGGATGATAGAGGAGGGCCGCGACTGCAAAGAGGTGGTCACCCAGCTGGCGGCAGTGAACCGTGCCCTGGACCGCGCTGGCTTCGCCATCATCAGCACCGGGCTCAAACAGTGCCTGACGGAGTCTGGCGGGCAGGACTCGATCGACCTCAAGACGATGGAGAAGCTGTTCTTGTCCCTGGCCTGAGCCAGTGGCCCCCAAGGGTCAGGCGTCGCGCTTCGGCTGGGGCCCGACCACGACGTTGGTCTTCGCGACCTTGTCGTGGATGGCCTGTTTCTTGGGATCCCACAACGGCCACAGATCATCGACCAGGCTGAACAGCGAGCCCATCGTGCCGAGGAACGGCACTCCGCCCAGGAACGCGGGACCTTCCTTGACCGCCGTCCTCTTCAGGACCACGACCAGCGGCGGCGGACCGGGCCTCTCACGCAACCGGACACTGATACCGACGATCATCCTGCCGGGGGTCGCGCCCTTCCAGGTGAGAAACGCCACCTCGTAGATGACGTAGACGACCAGCACGGTCAGGCTCGCCTGAATGATCGCGCCGGTGAAGTCGGCGGGCGGATCCTGAACCGTCGAGCTCCCTGCCTTCGCGGCGTCCATCACCTGCTGGAGGTAGTCGGCGAAGATGGTGCCCGCACGCATGATCGGTGCATAGGTCAGGGGCAGAGTGAAGATCCCGACGATGAAGCTGTCCAGGACGCGCGCCAGGACGCGCTTCCACCAGCCGGACAGCACGACACCGTCCGGAGTTGTGGCCAGGCCCTGCGACTGCCACCCCTGGGTCGGCTGCCCGAGCGCCCCCGGGCCCTGCCCGTAGCCCGGCCACTCACCGCCAGGCTGTCCCTGTCCCTGTTGGGGAGAGGCGAAACCGTCCTGAACGGTGCGCGGACCCTGCGCCCCCTGCGAGCCGGGGGCCTGCGGACGTGCCGAAGCCGGGGCGACGCCGTACGGCATGCCGATGGTGGACTGCTCCACCATCGGTGAGATCTTCGGCGAGGTGTGGTCGGACCAGACCACGCCGTCCCAGTAGCGAAGCTGACTGGGGTCCTGCGGGTCGTCATACCATCCGGCCGGCTGCTGCGTCATGGGGTCTACCTTGTCACGCGGTCACCACGGGCCACACGTCGGCGGCCATCCGCCGGCTCACGGCTCGAGATACTCCTTGAGCCCGCCGACATTGTTGTGCACCAGGCCCTTGATCACCCGCCGGCGCACGAAGCCGGGCAGGGGCGACGACAGCCGTCCCAGCTGCCTGGCCGGTCGGCATGATCTTTCCTTGACCGGCCAGTCAGACGGCCTTGGCGGCAATGCCCAGCAGCTGGTCCAGCTCCTCGTCGAAGGCATCAACGAGCTTCTCGATGTCTGGCACCAGGCTGGCGTCAACCTTGAAGCCGACCCGCATGCTGCCGGCGAGGCTGAAGATGCAGACTCCCAGGCTCTGCCTGCCAGAACCGGGCACCCAGCCGACGGCGCCGGTGATCGGCACTCCGGCGAGATACCGCTCCTGCCGGGGTCCGATGACATTGGTTGTCACCCCGATCGCCTTGTTGGAGAAGAAGTTGACGATGGAGTTGGAGACGTGCGGCTCGATCCCCCCGATCATCGTGTTGAGGCCGAAAGTGAGGAAGGCCTCCGGTGAGGCCTTGATCTCGTCCATCCGACTCTTGCACTCGGCCACCCGCTGCAGCGGTGGCCGCAGCCCAGTCGGCATCTTCAGATAGACGAGAGCGAACTTGTTGCCCAGCTCACGCGGCAACGGCTGGTCCGGGGGGCGAATATTGACCGGGACCATGGTGGTCAGGTCGACCGGCTCGGCGCCGTGATCGCGCAGGTAGGTGTTGACCGCCCCGGACACTGCCGCCACCAGCACGTCGTTGACGGTAGCGCCGGTGAGCCGGCAGACGCTCTTGATGTCCGTGATAGTCCGCGTCCCGGACCAGATCGCCCGCTTGCTGACCCCAGGCTCACCCGAGAGCGGTGTCTGCGGGTTGCTGCCCAGTAGCAGCTTGTCGGCGACCTTCCCGGTCTTCCAGCCCAGCTCGAGCACCTCTCGGGCCAGGGAGGGATGGGTCAGCTCGGGAAGCAGCACGATGGCCTTGAGGCCGCCCCGCACCGCCTGAAGGCCAGTGTCGCGCAGCGTCTGCGCAGCACCGGCGAGACCGCCGGCGCGATGTCGTGATGACGTCCACGCGGCAACCTCCTCGTGGTCGACATCGGGCGAGGCGTCGGTCAGCGAGAGCAGCACCTGCGAGAGGGCCATCCCGTCTGCGAGCGAATGATGGAACCGCGACATCAGCGCGCTGCCACCGAGGTAGCCCTCGATGACAATGAACTCCCACAGGGGGTGGGCGCGGTCGAAGGGCACGCTCATCCGAGTCTCGACGTAGCGCTGCAGCTGCTCCACGCCGCCCGGTGCCGGCAGGGTTACCCGTTTCACGTGATTGCTGAGATCGAAGTCCGGATCGTCCTCCCAATGTGGCGTCCCGAACAGGATGGACGGCGCCACCGGCCGCTGAGAGAACACGGGGTAGCGGTCGAGCATCCGATGCTGGATCACCGGCCGCAGACGTTCCCAGTCGAGTGTCCCGTCGAACCACATCACCCCGTCGATGACCATGAGGTTGTTGGGCCGGTCCATGTTCAGCCACATGGTATCCACCGGCCCGATAGCGCGTCGCTCAGACATCACTCACTCCCGCCCCAAACTGTTGGGCAATAGTTTCCCACGGCGCAGCAAGGTGGCATAGGACCAGACGCCGTCCCGGTAGCGAATCTGACCGGGGTCACGCCTCGAGATACTCCTTGAGTCCGCTGACATTGTTGTGCACCAGCGCGTTGATCACCCGCGCGCGCAGGAAGCCGGGCAGGGGCAGGTTGTGATGGATGGTCAGGTCCAAGGTCACCTCGGTCGAGCTTTTCCCGAAACTGCGCAAGGTATAGTGCGCGTCCTGGCCGGTCTGCAGCCGACCCTTCACCAGACTCCAGCTCATGCCATCGGCGGCATGCTCAAAAGCCAGGGTGTACGAGTCCGTCCCAACCGGCGCGCTGGCCGTGAAGTGCGCCGTGGCCGGCGTGCCGTCGGGATGTTTCTCAAGAAGCTCGACCTTGAGGATCTCAGGCACCCACGTCGGCTGGCTCTCCACATCTCGCAGGGTGGCCAGGACCTTTTTCATGGGTGCAGCGACGACAAGTGTCTCAGCTGCATGGTCGGTCGGCACTATTTCCTCCTTGGCGAAGCGATCACTGACAAGCGGGTCTTTGACTGAACGGTGCCTGGCATAGGCCGGCCCGGGGGCGAGGCGATCACTTGGCCCTGGCAGCAACCCGCAACAGCTCGTCCATGTCCTCGTCGAACGCGTGAACGAGCTTCTCTGGATTGGGCAACGCGGCGGCGTCGACCTTGAAGCCAACCCGGACGATCCCGGCCAGGCTGAAGATACAGACTCCCAGGGTCTGCTGGCCGGAGCCCGGCACCCAGCTGACAGCGCCGGCGATAGGCACCCCGGCCACGTAGCGCTGGGTCTGCGGCCCGATGACGTTGGTCGTCACCCCGATGGCCTTGGCAGAGAAGAAGTTGGTGATGGAGTTCGACACGTGCGGCTCGAAGCGCCCGATCATCTTGTTCAGGCTGAACGTGATGAACGCCTCAGGCGAGCCCTTGATGGAGTCCATCCGCTGCTTGCTCTCGGCCACCCGCTGCAGCGGCGGCCTCACCCCGGTTGGCAGCTTCAGATAGACCAGTGCGAACTTGTTGCCAAGCTCGCGAGGCAGCGGCTCGTCGGGAGGACGCACATTCACCGGGACCATCGTGGTGATGTCGGCCGGCTCGGCCCCGAGATCGCGCAGATAGGTGTTGATGGCTCCGGAGACCGCTGCGACCAGGACGTCATTGACGGTGGCCCCGGTGAGCCGGCTCACGCTCTTGATGTCCTTGATCGTTCGCGGCCCCGACCAGACGGCCCGCTTCTCGATACCGGGCTCGCCCGTGAACGGCGTTGACGGATTGTGGCCCAGGAGAAGCTTGTCGGCGATCCTGCCGGTCTTCCAGCCGAGCTCCAGCAGGTCCTTGGGCAGTGAGGGTGTGGCCAGCCCAGGGAGCATGGAGAGGGCCTGGCGGCCCCCCTGCACGGTCTGCGCGCCGGTGTCCACGAGCAACCGGGCTGCCCCCAGGAGCCCCCCCGCCTGAGGTGGGGTCCACTCGACCTCCTCGATCTCCTCGAGGTCGGCCTGCGCCGTGGCGTTGGTCAGCGAGAGGATCACCTGTGAAAGGGCCATGCCGTCAGCTAGGCAGTGGTGAAAACGCGACAACAGCGCGCAACCGCTGCCAAAACCCTCGACCAGTGTCACCTCCCACAGGGGGCGGGCATGGTCGAACGGCACGCTCATCCGACTCTCGACGTAACGCTGGAGGTCTTCCTGGCTGCCGGGTGCCTGCAGGGTGACCCTCCTCAGGTGATGGCTGAGGTCGAAGTCGGGGTCGTCCTCCCAGTGCGAGGGCCCGAACGGGATGGAGGGCGCGACTGGCCGCTGCGAGAACACCGGGTACAGGTCTATCAGCCGACGCTGAAGCAAGGGAGCGAGCCGGTCGAAGTCGATCGTCTCGTCGAACCACATCACGCCGTCGATGACCATCAGGTTGTTGGGCCGGTCCATGTTCAGCCACATGTTGTCCACCGGATCAATGGATCGTCGTTCAGACATTGCACACTCCCAGCACCTAGTCGTCAGTGGTATTTTCGCACCGGGCAGCAGCAGAACCCAGGGCCAGAGGTCACCTGAATGTGACTCCCGGCTCCGGACCACCTGGTGCTCAGCGACGACCGACGAACCAACGCCGGATCATCTCTATCCGCTGGGCAACCTGTACGGCGTTTGCCTGGTCAAGCGTCGGCCCGCCGCAGCTCTGGCGCAAGTCAGAATGAACAGCGGCGTGCGGCGCACCCGACGTGCGGGCATAGGCAGACACCAGACCGGCGTGTCCAGGTCCGCTGTCGACGCCGTCATCGGGCCCTGGCTGCAATTCGTAACAGCTCGTCCATGTCCTCGTCGAAGGCGTGAACCAGCTTCTCGGCGTCCGGGATCGTGGCCGCGTCGACCTTGAAGCCGATCCGCACGATGCCGGCGAAGCTGAAGATACAGACACCAAAGGTCTGCCGGCCCGAGCCGGGCACCCAGCTGACGATGCCGGCGATCGGCACCCCGGCGAGGAAGCGCTCAGTCTGGGGTCCGACGACGTTGGTCGTCACCCCGATCGTCTTGTCCGAGAAGAAGTCGGTGATGGAATTTGCCAGATGCGGCTCGATGCGCCCTATGAGTGAGTTCATACCGAATGTGATGAGAGACTCGGGGGAGACCTTGATGGCGTCCATCCGCCTCTTGCACTCAGCCACCCGTTGCAGCGGCTGGGTGACCCCGGTCGGCAGATTCAGATAGACCAGGGCGAACTTGTTGCCAAGCTCGCGTGGCAGCGGCTGGTTGGGGGGACGCACATTGACCGGGACCATGGTGGTGAGGTCGACCGGGTCGGCCCCATGATCCCGCACATACGTGTTGATCGCTCCGGAGACTGCCGCCAGGAGCACGTCATTGATGGTGGCACCTGTAATCCGTGCCACCCTCTTGACATCGGTGACTTTTCGCGGCCCGGACCAGACCGCGCGCTTCTCGATACCCGGCTCGCCCGAGAACAGTGACGGCGGGCTCTGACCCAGCAGGAGCTTGTCGGCGATAATCCCGGTTCTCCAGCCGAGTTCCATCACCTCCTTGGCCCCCGAGGGGTTGGCCAGCTCGGGGAGCTGGGAGAGGGCGTGCATGCCGCTACGGACTGTCTGGGTTCCCGTGTCCAGAAGCGACCGGACGGCGCCCATCAGCCCTCCCGGCGGGCGAACGATGGGCTCCGGGGCCTCGATCTCGCCCGGATCGAGCGTGTCCGTGGCGTTGGTCAGCGAGAGCACCACCTGTGCCAGGGCAATACCGTCGGCGATGCAGTGATGGAACCGGACCAGCAGTGCGCACCCACTACTGCCGAAGCCGTCGATCAGGGTCATCTCCCACATCGGGTGGTCGTGGTCGAACGGCACACTCATCTGGGACTCGACGTACCGCTGCAGCGCCGGCTCGTCGCCGGGCGCCGGCAAGGTGGCCCGCTTCAGATGCCGGCTGAGGTCGAAGTCCGGGTCGTCCTCCCAGTGCGCCTGGCCGAACGGGATGGACGGCCCCACCGGCCGTTGTGAGAACACCGGGTACTTGTCGAGAAACCTGAGCTGGAGCAGCGGGCCGAGCAACTCGAAGTCAATCAAGTCGTCGAACCAGAACACGCCATCGATGACCATGAGGTTGTTCGGTCGGTCCATGTTCAGCCACATGGTGTCCACAGGACCGATGGGTCGTCGCTCAGACATCGCACACTCCAGAAACTAGTCGTCAGGTGAAGTTTCGCACGTGCGCCGACGAGGCGCAGAGCCAGCGGTCACCCGGCGGTCACCCAGCGGTCACCTGGGCGGGCTGCGGACCTCAGGAGCTCAGCGACGACCGACGAACCAGCGCCGGATGGTCTCGATTCGCAGGCTGACCTGAGCAGCAGTGGCCTGGTCCAGCGTCGGCCCGCCACAGCTCTGGCGCAGGTCTGCGTGCACCACCGCGTGCCGAGCGCCGGACTTGCGGGCATAGGCCGACACCAGCTTGTTGAGCTCCTTACGTGAGGCCGCCATGGCTCGGTGGGCAGCCAGCTCGGGGTCGGCCTTTGCGCGGCGAGAGCCTTTCTGCGCCGACTGCCGGGCGCGCAACAACGTGGCGACCTGGTCCAGCTCGAGCAGACCCGGCAGCCCGAGGAACTCCTGCTCGTCGGCGCTGCCCACCTCGGCGTTGAGACCGAACTGCTGGGCGTCGAAGAGCACATGGTCGAACTCGGCGTCGGACTCGAGCGCCTCGAACGCCAGCGCGTCCAGATCCGGGGTCGAACCAGTCCGGTTCGCCGCCGCCAGCAGGTCGTCCTCGGGCGACCACATGGAGTCCTCCTCGCCCGGTTGACGGACCCGGTCCAGCGCATGGTCGCGCTCGTCCTCCAGACGAGCCGCATGCTCGAGGATGAGCGGCACGCTCGGCAGGAAGACCGACGCGATCTCACCGCGGCGCCGGGCACGGACAAAGCGGCCCACCGCCTGGGCGAAATACAGGGGGGTGGACGTCGAGGTGGCATAGACACCGACGCACAGCCGCGGCACGTCAACACCCTCGGAGACCATCCGGACCGCGACCATCCAGCGCTGCCTGCCCTCGGCGAACTCCTCGATCTTGCCCGAGGACCCGGCGTAGTCCGAGAGCACCACGACCGGCTTCTCACCCGAGATCGTGGCCAGGATCTTGGCGTAGGCCCGCGCCTGGGTCTGGTTGGACGCGATCACCAGGCCCCCGGCGTCCGGCACCCCGCGCCGTACCTCGCTGAGCCGTTTGTCCGCCGCCGCCAGCACCGACGGGATCCACTCGCCCTTGGAGTCCAGCGCGGTGCGCCACGCCTGGGCGGTCGCGTCCTTGGTCATCGGCTCCCCGAGGCGCGCCGACACCTCGTCACCGGCTTTGGTGCGCCAGCGCATTGCGCCGCCGTAGGCAAGGAACAGCACGGGGCGGACCACCCCGTCACGCAACGCCTCGGCATACCCGTAGGTGTAGTCGGCCTCGCTGCGGCGGATCGAGTCCTTGCCCATCTCGTAGCGCACGAACGGGATGGGGCTGGTGTCTGAACGGAACGGGGTGCCGGTCAGGCCGAGCCGATGGGTGGCCGGCTCGAACGCCTCACGGATGGCATCGCCCCAGGACAGGTTGTCGCCGCCGTGATGGATCTCGTCCAGGATCACCAGGGTGGGTGCGGCCTTGGTCCGCGCGCGGTGCAACAACGGCTTGCTGGCGACCTGCGCATACGTCACGGCCACCCCGTGGAACTCCGAACCGTGCCGGCCGGCCGCGTTGGTGAAGTGGGGGTCGATCCGGATGCCGACCCGCGAGGCGGCATCGGCCCACTGGGTCTTCAGGTGCTCGGTCGGCGCGACGACGGTGACCCGGCTGATCCGGCCGGTGGCGAAGAGCTCGGTCGCCAGACGTAGGGCGTACGTGGTCTTGCCCGCGCCGGGAGTCGCCACGGCAAGGAAGTCACGCGGGGTCGAGCTGAGGTACTGGGTGAGCGCCTCAGCCTGCCAGGCACGCAACTTGGCTGCAGTCCCCCATGCGGCGCGTTCCGGGAATGCTGGTGAGAGACTGGATGCCGCCGCGGTGCTCATAGGCCGCTAAGAGTAACGGGATTCGGCCGGCGACATGCGCGGGCCCTGCTTCGGGCCAGATACCGGCCAGGCAGCACCGCGATGTGCTACAGCGCGCCGGAACCAGCACGGAACTGCCTACTTGTCGCCGTCCTGAGGGGCCCGCAGACCGTCGAAGATCTCTTTGCAGGTGGGGCACACCGGGAACTTCTTCGGGTCACGTCCCGGCACCCAGACCTTGCCGCAGAGCGCCACCACGGGGTCTCCGGACATCGCGCTGTCCATGATCTTGTTCTTACGGACGTAGTGCGCGAACCGCTCGTGGTCTCCCGGTTCGCTGGCCTGTTCGTCGACCCGCTCACGCTCGATCACCGAGGTCGACGTTGAGGGGCCAGAGGGCTCCCTCTGTGGTGCGAGGGGGTCGTTCGGGTCGTCGAGTCCGCTGGCAGGAGTCCGGAAAGCGCTCATGTGAGAAGTCTAACCAATGACGGTATGCCCGGTGTCCGGCCACCGCCGCTGTCCGGGGTGTCCGGGTGTCCGGGGTGTCCGGGTGTCCGGTGATCGACGACAGCCAGGCAGTCGCGCCAAGGACCGCAGGGCAGGGTGGGTCAGTTCATCGTGGGGTCTTCGGGCAGGCTCGCGACAAACGCAAGGTTGCCACGCTGTCGGCGCAGCACCGAGGACCACAGCGTCCGCGGCTCGGGCGAGAACGCGTCGCGGGCCTCGGCCTCCACGACATACCAGCCTCCGTCGCGGATCTCCTGCTCCAGCTGCCCGTCCGACCACCCGGAGTACCCGGCAAAGATCCGGAGCCCGGCCACGCCCGGCATCACCGCCAGCGGGGCGACGTCGAGGTCAACGAGTCCGAGCCCGCCGAACAGCAGCCGCACCCCCTCCGGCTCCGGCCGGTCCCCCGGCACGGTGACCAGGCCCAGAGCCGAGTCGAGCGCGACAGGGCCACCCTGGAAGACATTCGGCGGATCGGTGACGAACTCCTGCCAGGGAGGCAGTACCGCCGAGACCGGAGCGTTCAGGGGGTGGTTGAGGACCACGCCCTGCGCGCCGTCCTCGTCATGCTGCAGCACCAGCACCACGCTGCGCCGGAAGACCGTGCCCCCGGTCCGCGGCGATGCGACCAGCAGCTTGCCGGTGGCGTTGTGGATGCTCACCAGACCATTCTCGCTCAGGTCGGATCGGGGCGGGTCCCCCCCGGGGTAACTCGGGTCCATCCGAGCACGCGACCTGGCTTCCTGAGCACCGGAACAGGCGCGGCCTCGACCCGCTGGGAGCTGATCGGGCGCCGGGCACCGGCCACTGACGACGCCAGCGAGCAGGTGACGGCAGCCCACGGCGGGTCAGGCACCCACGCCAGAAGGCCTGGCCGGCTGGTGCCGGTCAGGCCTTCTGATGATGCTGCTTCGGTCAGTCGCGGGAGCCGCGGTAACCGCGCGCACCGTCGTTGCTGCGGCGCGGACCGGCGCTGTGTCCACCTCGGCCGCCACCACCGAAGGGGCGACGGTTGGGCCGCTGCGGAGCCTCGAGCAGACGCCGTGACTGGCTGGCCGGGATCGGGATTCCGCTGGGCGCGCAGGCACCGGTCGACGCCAGCATCGCGTCGCCGGGGATGGCCCGGGTCGCCATGACGTCGACTCCGGCCTCGCGAGCCAGTCGCTCCATGCCCTTGCGCTGGTGCGGGAGAGCCAGGGTGATCACAGAGCCTCGCTCACCTGCGCGAGCCGTCCGGCCCGAACGGTGGAGGTAGTCCTTGTGGTCGGCCGGGGGGTCGGCCTGCAGGACGACGCCGATGTCATCGACGTGGATGCCGCGGGCTGCGACGTCGGTGGCGACCAGCACGGGCAGGCTACCGTCCTTGAAGGCGCTGAGCACCCGGTTGCGAGCGCCCTGGGCCAGGCCGCCGTGCAGCGCAGCGGCAAAGACGCCCTGCTCGCGCAGCTGCTCGGCCACCCGGTCCGCGCCCAGCTTGGTCCGCACGAACACCAGGGTGCGGCCCTCGCGGTTGGCGACCTCTGCGGTGATCGACTTCTTGTGCTGCGGGTCGATGAGCAGGATGTGGTGGTCCATCGTGGTGACACTGGCGGTCGCGTCGTCGGTGGAGTGGACGACGGCGTCCGTGAGGTACTTCTTGACCACGCCGTCGACGCCGCGGTCCAGGGTGGCGGAGAAGAGCAGTCGCTGCCCGCCCTCGGGGAGGCCATCCAGGATGGAGGTGATCTCGGGCAGGAAGCCCATCTCGGCCATGTGGTCGGCCTCGTCGAGGATCATGATCGCGATGTCGGTGAGCTGGACGGCTCCGCGCTCGATGAGATCCTTGAGCCGGCCCGGGGTGGCGATCAGCAGATCGACTCCGCGGTCCAGGGCCATCAGCTGGGGCGGGTACGGCATACCGCCGGCGACCAGCTTGTGACGCAGGCCCATGACATGCACGAAGGGCTCGAGAGCGTCGCTGATCTGCATCGCCAGCTCGCGGGTCGGGGTCAGGATCAGCGCGCGCGGGCGACGGGCCAGGGCCCGCTCGCCGGCAGCAAGCCGGGTAATCGTCGGTAGTCCGAAGGCAAACGTCTTGCCCGAGCCGGTCTGCCCACGGCCGAGCACGTCGCGGCCCAGCAGTGCGTCCGGGATGGTCGCCGTCTGGATCGGGAAGGGCTCCAGGATGCCGTCCCGGGCCAGCCGCTCGACCAGCGGCGCGGGAAGCCCGAGAGCCGCGAAGCCGTTGTCCTCAGCGATCACGATAGGCGTCGTGTCGATGACCGGCGCGGGGATGTGCTTCTCGTAGGTGCGGGCCGGACGATCGGTGCGCTTGCCGTAGCTCGCGTCACGCTTGAAGTCCGAGCGGGCCGCACCGGGCTCACGCTTCTCGTAGGTGCGGGCCGGACGGTCGCTGTACGAACGGGGCGCGCGGTCGTCACGGCTGTCGTTGGAACGAGCCGGACGGTCACTGCCGTACGAGGTGGCCGGACGGTCACTGCCGTAGCTGCGGGCCGGACGGTCACTGTACGAACGAGGCGCACGGTCGTCACGGCTGTCGTTGGAACGGGCCGGACGGTCGCTGCCACTGGTACGCGGGCTGTTGCCAAAGGTGCGCGGGCCCCGGTCGTCACGAGAGTCGTTGGATCGAGCCGGGCGATCGCTGCCGTAGGAGCGGGGCGCGCGGTCGTCACGACGGTCAGAAGTCCGCGGGGGACGGTCGTCGAAGGTGCGAGGGGCCTGAGACTGACCGCGGTGGGCCTTCTTGGGGCCCGACTTGGCGTCAATCTTCTTGGCCGTGGTCCAGCGCGCCTTCTTGGGCGCGCCAGAATTATTGATGTGCTTATTCACTTGAATGTCCACTTCGGTGATCGAGGTAGGAACGCCTCGGGATCACCGGTCCAACGGCAACAATGAGAACGAACCTCAGGCGCGATGGTCTTGGCTGCGCCCGGCGGGCCGACGATAACGGTCGTTATCCGGCAGGGCCCGATGATTCTCAACTGCTGTATCTATGGCGCGTCACTGCGCCGCTCATCGGGTATGCGCAAACTTTATCAGTGCTGGCGACGATTCCAGACCAGAAAGGCCAGGCAGCCCAGCGCGACGCCCACCAGATCAGCCACCATGTCCCATGGATCACCCGTGCGATGGGGCAGCGCGAAGTGCTGGGTCAGCTCACTGACCGGGGCGTGAGCCGCGAAGATGCCGAGCACCCACGGCCAGCGCAGTCCGGCCATCAAGGCGGCCAGCACCGGCCCGGCGAAGATGAGGAGATGGACCACCTTGTCGAGCCCGGGGACCTGCGGCCCGCCCGGCCCCTGCGGGGAGTACACGACGATCAGCTGCACGGTCACAGCGGCGCCAAAAGCTATCAGCCACCACCGGTCTGGCCTGGCAGCTGATGGCCCGGCAGCCGGTCCGTCCACCCCCCCGGGGAGTCTGGTCATACCGCCGGGGGCGTCATGGCTGAGATCGCCGCGGCGCGCACAGCGGCGGCCACCACCTTGGTCACATCGGGGTTGAAGACGCTGGGGATGATGTAGGTGGGGTTGAGCTCCTCGCGGCCGATGATGTTCGCCAGGGCGTTGGCAGCCGCGATCAGGACATCGTCGCTGACGTCCTTGGTCCCGGCATCGAGCAGCCCCCTGAAGATGCCGGGAAACACCAGGACGTTGTTGATCTGGTTGGCGGCGTCACTGCGACCCGAGGCGACCACGGCCGCATGCTGGGCGGCCGCAGCGATGCTCACCTCGGGGGTCGGGTTGGCCAGGGCGAACACGATGGAGTCGTGGTTCATCGTGGCGATGTCATCACCGGTCAGCAGGTTTGGCGCGGAGACCCCGATGAAGACGTCCGCACCGGCGATGGCCTGTTTGAGAGTGCCAGTCACCCCTCGCCTGTTCGTACGCTCGGAGAGCCAGATCAGGTTCTCGGCTCTGTCGCGGACGATGTCCTCGCGGTCACCGTGAACCACTCCGTGAATGTCGGAGACCACGATGTCAGTGGCACCGGCCATGATCAGCAGCCTCAGGATCGCCGTTCCGGCAGCGCCGGCCCCGCTCTGCACGATCTTGACGTCGGCCAGCTTCTTGCCGACCACCCGCAGGGCATTCTGCAGGGCGGCCAGCACCACGATCGCGGTGCCGTGCTGGTCGTCGTGGAAGACCGGGATGTCCAGCTCGGCACGCAGCCGCGCCTCGACCTCGAAGCAGCGGGGGGCCGAGATGTCTTCCAGGTTGATGCCGGCGAAGACGGGGGCGATGGCCTTGACAGCGGCCACGATCTCGTCGACATCCTGGGTGTCCAGGCAGATCGGGAAGGCGTCGATGTCGCCGAACCGCTTGAACAGGGCTGCCTTGCCCTCCATCACCGGCAGGGCGGCCAGCGGACCGATGTTGCCCAGGCCCAGGACCGCGCTCCCGTCGGTGACGACCGCCACCGTGTTGCGCTTGATGGTCAGCCGGCGCGCTTCCGACGGGTTCTCGGTGATCGCCATGCAGACCCGCGCCACTCCCGGGGTGTAGACCATGGACAGGTCGTCGCGGGTGCGGATCGGCACCGCGGACTCGATCTTGAGCATGCCGCCCAGGTGCATCAGGAACGTGCGGTCACTGACCTTGCCGATCTCGACCCCGTCGACCGTGACGATCTCGGCCACGATCTCGTCGACATGGTCGGTGCCCCGGGTGGCGATCGTGACGTCCACCTGCAGCCGGCGCGGCCCGGAAGCAGTGACGTCCAGACCGGTCACCAGCCCCCCGCAGGTCTCGATCGCGGTGGTGAGCTCGCTGACAGCGGTGGCCCGCGCCGGCAGCTCGAGGCGGACGGTGATCGAGTTCGACACGGAGGGCGCAATATTCATGGGGACATACTCCCGTGCCGGCAGGTGCACAACGAATCTGGGTCACTGCCTGAGAACACGCCCGGCTCCGGCTGCCTCCCCGGAGGCAGGTAGCTGCCGACCACGGCGCGGAAGCCCACCGCCGTGCTGACCATGATCGCGACAGGGGGACACCGCGGCTCGTGTGCGTGACCACGACGCCGGCGCGTCGCCTCGCACGGACAGCGAGTAGGCCATCGGGGACGCCGTGTACAGCGCGGAGTTCAGGCAGGAGGCAACAGCGGTCAGGATCACCAGCGACAGGAGCGTCGAGAACCTCTCCAGCCCGATCCGGTCGAGCACGGACTGGTAGGAGCCCCCGCGCGGTCAGGTTCTCGCCCTTCCAGGCGACCAGGGAGACCACCACGAAGATAGAACCCAGGCAGAAGAGAGCGACCCGCCAGATCACCCAGCTCATGGCCTTGCGGATCCCGGCCTCCGGGTCCGGCGACTCGGCCGCCCAGGTTCGTGCCCATCAGGAAGCCGATGTCCGGCTGGGCCGTGGCCATCTCTCCCAGCTTCCTCATGACCAGCAGAACGAAGAACCCGAGCCATGGTCTAGGAGATGAGCACGGCCGACCGGCGGTCAGCGGCCTCGGCGGTTAGCAGCGCTGGTCAGCAGCCTCGGTGGTCCAGCGGCCTCAGAGGTCGGCGACCATCAGGTAGCGCTCGTCCTCGACCACTCTCCCCCAGAGCTGCGGGTCCGTGAGGGGCACCACCTCGACCCGCCGGACGGGTGTCCCGATCGCGGACGCAAGATCCTCGGCGCAGACCCCGCCGGCCCACGGCATACCAGCCTCATCGGTGTAGCCCTCGTCGCCCACCGACCGCCAGCGGCCCTCGACCAGCAGGAACCGGCCACCAGGGCGCAGCAGCAGCCGCCAGCGGGCCAGGGCCGCCTGCGGGTCGGGCAGGGTCCACAGGATGTGCCGGGCCAGGATCACGTCGACGCTGGCCGGCGGTACAGGCGGGTCAGAGACGTCTCCCAGTGCGATGCTGACCTGACCGGCAAGATCCCGAGTCTTGGCCCGTGCCCGCTCAAGCATGTTCTCGGCCAGGTCAACCCCCACGACGTGATGCCCGAGCCCGGCGGCGAGGGCGGTCAGCGAACCGGTGCCGCAGGCCAGATCGGCGACGTCGCAGGGCCGGGCCGGCAGCCAGCGCGCCAGCAGCAACCGCCAGGCCTCGCGGATGTCCGGGTCGGCCAGACCGTGGTCCGGCGCGTCGTCGTAGGCCTGGGCGTAACGGTTCCAGTAGTCGGCGATCTCGCTGCGGCGGGGATCCATCAGCACAGCCTGCCACCCGGCCGGCCGGCCCCACCTTGCGCGGGCAGGCCCCCCGGGTGAACCATCTGCACCTGACCTGCGTTTCCTCAGGCAGGAGGACCAGTGACCGGTAGCCAGACAGATCTCATGCGCGAGCTGCATGACGAGCATGCCGCCGCCCTGTGGGGCTACTGCGTGCGCCTGACCAACGGCGACCGCCCACGCGCTCAGGACATCGTCCAGGAGACGCTGCTGCGGGCCTGGCGCAACCCCAAGATCCTCGACCAGACCCAGGGCTCGGCCCGGGCCTGGCTCTTCACCGTCGCGCGCAACCTGGTCATCGACGAGTGGCGCACCCGCAGGGCCCAGCTCGAGGTGAGCACCGCCCAGCCCCCGGAGCGCACGCCGGTCGGCGACGAGACGGACCAGCTGCTGCAGTCCTGGGTCGTCGCCGACGCCCTGAGCCGGCTCTCCGACGACCACCGCCTGGTCCTGGTGGAGTGTTACTACCGCGGTCGCTCGGTGGCCGAGGCCGCCAGACGGCTCGACATCCCGGAGGGAACGGTCAAGTCGCGCACACATTACGCACTGCGGGCCCTGCGCCTGGCACTGGAAGAGATGGGAGTCGGGCCATGACCACCGACGAGTTCGCCATGCATGACGCCGCGTACGTCCTGGGCGCCCTGTCGCCGGCCGACCGGCGCGACTTCGAGGACCACCTCGCCACCTGCCCGGCCTGTGCAACTGCGGTGAGTGAGCTGGCAGGGTTGCCCGGCCTCATGTCCCGGGTGTCCCTCGACCAGCTCACCGCAGAGCCCGAGCCCGTCCCCGACACCCTCCTGCCGTCGCTGGCCCGGGCCGTGCGACGCGAGCGCGGACGACGCGCCCTGGTGATGGGGATCTCGGCTGCCGCGGCGGCCTGCCTGGTCGCGGTCGGCGCGGTGGCGCTCACCCGGCCGGACTCCCCCGCCCGGCCACCGGTCACCGCCTCGACCTCGGTCCTGCCCGGCGCTGCGAGCCAGTCGCTGACCGCCGTCGTTCCCTCGCCGGTCACCGCCAGTGCCCGGATGGTCGACATGGCCTGGGGCACCCGGATCGACCTGACCTGCGCCTACCGTGCCCAGGGGCTCTACCCGGCCAGGCAGGTCCCCTACGCGATGGTCGTCATCGACCGCAACGGCACTGCCGAGCAGGTCGCCACCTGGAAGGCGCTGCCGAACCGCACGCTCACCGTGATGGGCGCCAGCTCGAAGGCTCGCCGGGAGATCGCCGCGGTGGAGATAAGGACGCTCGGCGGAAAGACCATTCTGAGGCTCTCGACCTGAGGAGGCTCTCGACCTGAAGCTGAGGAGGCTCTCGACCTGAGGCTCGTTCGGGTCGATGAAGGAGAGTCGTCCGCGGGTCAGTAGCCGTTGCCGCCGCCGCCCGCTCCACCGGCCGGGGCAGAGGTGGGCGTGACGGCCGGCGCGATGACCGCGGTCCCGGACGGCGACACGGCATACCAGGTCCCGCCGAAGGTCTTGACGCCCTGGCCCGTGACGTCACCAGGCGACTTGTCCTTGACGAACGTGTAGAGCGGCCAGCCACCCGCGGTGACCATCGACGCGCCGCTGGTCGCCTTGGTCGACTTCAGCGCCGCGCTAAGGCCCGGGACCGAAGGCACGCTGGTCCCGGCAGGCGCAGCCACCAGAGGCCAGTACTGCAGGCACTGCGCCGAACAGGTCGAGTGCCCGGGGGTGTCAGCGGTCAGCAGATAGACGGTGAGGCCCTTGCTGTCGACCAGGACCGGCCCCAGGGACGTCTTGGCTACTCCCACGACTCCCGCGGAGGCGCTGGCACTCATCCCGGTGCCCGGGGTGACGGTCTTGTTGCTGCTGACGGGGCTGGTGGTGCTGTTGCCGCAGGCGGCCGTGAGCAGGAGCGTCGCGCTGGCTCCGAGCAGGCGGACGGCGAACGTGGTTCCGGACATGTGCCCTCCCGATGGGTGTCTGGAAGCGAACTCCCAGGTGATGGTGACTACCGATGACCACGTATGCCGGGCGCGGTTGGTTCAGCAGCAGCCCAGCAGGATGGGTCGACGAAGACCCAGGGGTCACAGGCAGGGGGGTCACCAACGGATGAGGCACAGACAGAGGGTCACAGGCAGATGACGAGGGGCCCGATCAGCTGATCGGGCCCCTCGTGATGACGGTGCCAAGCGCGACGTGCCCAAGGTGGTGGAGGTGGCGGGAATCGAACCCGCGTCCGCTGACAATAAACCAGGACTTCTCCGGGTGCAGTGCGCTATGGATTTTCTCGGCCCCAGTGCTCGCACGCACACGTCCACTGACAGGCCCAGTCGTGTAAGAGTCCCGGGCAACCCCCACGACAAGGGCGCCCAGCAAGCTTTCTAGCTGACGCCAGGAACTAGGCCGAAAGCAAGCCTAGGCTGACGGACTTCGGAGCTCGCTCAGGCGGCGAGGGCGAAGTCGGTGCGATGTGAGTCGGCACCTATTAGTTTGCAAGGATCGTTAACGAGATAACCCTGCGTCCTCGACCCGCTTCTCCTGGAATGACGATCAACGTCGAAACCGATCACCCCCATGGGGTGGCACACGTCGC
>JBBRZQ010000004.1:0-82994 GCA_038236535.1 Actinomycetales bacterium | reverse complement strand
GTGGGCCAGCTCGTCGCGGCGGTCGGTGAGCATCCGCAGGGCCTCGAGCTCACCGTCGGGGGCCAGTACCCGCAGCCCCTTGGTGCGGACCGCGACGATCGCGATCGAGTGAGCATCCAACGCGTCGGTCTTGCGGTTGTGCCCGGTATCGAAGAGCCGGACCCGGGCGGCGAGCTTGGCCGGGACATCCACTACCTGCTCACCGGCCTGCAGGAGCCGTTGGCCAGCGGCCTGCCGGCGCCGTTGGCGCCCTCGACCGCCCAGAGGCGCTGCGGCCACGCTTTCACGTAGGAGCGCATCGCTGCGTATCCGGCCTTGTCGGTGGTGAACCTGCCCGACCCGAGCAGTTTCTCGTGTTGGTCGACAACCTCGATGGTGGCCGACAGCTTGTGCGGATCGACTCCGATGATGACTTGTTCCATGACGCTCCTGCTCCTTGCTCGACCGGGTGGGGGACGGCGAGGTGGGCACGTCTACTTCGAGCTGGGCAGTCCCCTCTTGAGCCACTCCTCGCCACGGTGTCCGGCGGCCGCAAACCAGATGAGAGCCACACCAACCAACCGGTGGGCAGGCGCGAAGAGAGCAATCCGCCGAACACCTAGACCGAGTCTGGCCAGACGCCGGTCCTGTGCCAAGTCTCTAAGTAGGCGCGGATAGTGCGCTTTGATGCAGCACGGGAGGATCGACCAACGCGGCAAGCACCACGAACTGCGGGCCGGGGGCGGCGTCTACGCGGACCTGCACAACACCCAGTTCGCGCTAGAAACTGAGCGAGACGTGGCACAGGTCATCTGAGCCGTCGCTGAGGCTAGGTACCGCTGGCATTGGTCTTGTCGTCGGCCTCCTGCCGGTGGGCGTCAAGCACTCCGGCCCGGACCCCGCGGCGGATCACCCAGTATGAGAGGAGAACGACAAGGGCGATGGCCGCGACATAGTAAAGGATGAAGAAGAGGCCACCCGCGAAGTTGAACATTGGCCGATCGTAGATTACGAGCGTTCATTGTCGTCGATGAGGTGGATTGAGCGGCTGGCGGCCATCGCCACTTGATCCCTGGCAAGCGCCATACGGAATTCCGCGCTCGGCATAGCCGCCGAAACACCGCGGATGCAACAGCCCCCACGATGTCGATCCACCAGCATGGTGCCCTGAAGGCACCAACAGCATCACTCCGCACCGACCGTGGGCGCACTCCCGTCGTCACAAACGTCCTCTTCTGGCGCGGATAGTGCGCTTCTGATGCACCGCTGACGCCCATCCCCAACTCGGCCGGTTCACCGGCGATGCAGGGCCTCAGTCGACGCCGTGTGGTGCTTTGCCGGTCTGATTGAGCCCGGAGTCCCGGCGCGTAGCAAAGCAGGCAGGACACGGCTGATGTGCGGCGGGCCGATCAGGGGCCGCTGGTCGTTCCTCGCTCAGGCGCTCCGCGGGATTGACGTCGGGCGCGGAGCCCACTCCAGACCAGCCATGCCAGGGTGATGGCGCCGCCGGCCGCTGCGCCCTGGGCCAAGCCGGCGCCGAATCCGCTCGAAGGCGCAGCGCGCACGACCCCGACAAGGAACACCAGCATCAGGACGGCGTACGGGACCAGGCGCAGGCGCAGCACGCGCCCAGCGTCGTTGACGCGGACACCTAGATGCTGAGCGTAGAGAATGCTGACCCCGGATGCGGCACCCAAGACGGCCAGGACCGCGACGGCATACGGGAGCCCGTTGGCACCCCCGAACCACGTCATGGCTGCGCCCGCCGCCAGACCCAGCCACAGCACAAGCTGAAGCCCCACGGAACACGCCTCGTTCCACACGTCCCGTTGGCGCTCTTCTCGGTAGAAGGGGTTGCTGAGATCACCGACCACTCCGGCCGCCGCAACGAACCACCCGTCTCGTTCCTCGGCCTCCACGGCCTCGTCTGCCTTCACAAGTCCACCTCCACTTCGTGATGGTGCCCGGGCCGTTCGACCACGGGCTCTTCGCCGAACAGCTGCTCTACCGTGGCGCCCAGGCGCCGACCGATCGCCAGTGCGAGGTAGACCGAGGGCGCGTAGTTACCCGCCTCCACCGCCACCACCGTCTGGCGCACAACCCCCACCTGCTGAGCGAGCTCGGCCTGGGTCATGTCCGCTGCTGTGCGGGCAACACGAACGCCGTTCCGCCGCCCGCCCGCTGATGTCCTGCCCATGAGTGACAGTGTCAAGGTTACTAGACACAAATGTCAAGTAACCACGACATGGTCGTATGAGTAACCACGACACCTGCTCCGCGAGCTGCTTGGACTCTCGCGCGCATAGTTCCGGCTGCGTCTTGCCCCCAAATGGGGTGCCGGTTTGGCCGAAGGACAGAGGCAGACAGAGCCCACGTCTCGGTGGTCGATCCCCGAAGGGCGAGGAACGCCCGTCTCAGCCCCCGTCATCTGAGCGCGCCCGACTGCCGCGATGAGCGCGGAGGCAATCCCAAGAGATTGACTGCATCGCCGCCTGCGCACCTGACTCGTCGCCGTGATCCAGAATCCCTCTGCTCCTCGAAGCCCGTGTCGCGCATTGACTGGGAAGGATGCAACGATGGTTTCGTGACCGAGTCGGCGACCGAGGGCGGGGCGCCGGCGCAGGCGTTTGTCATCGTTGACGCTCAAACTGGATTCCTTGAGGGAGAGAAGGCTGTCGTAGAGGCAGCTCAACTGACGACTCGCCTCGGTGACCTGCTTGCCAAAGCTCGTCAGGCTGGTGCCCTCGTCATTCATTTGCAGAACGACGGGGCAACTGGCGCGGTCGACGAGCATGGACAGCCTGGCTGGCAGTTGCACCTGGCCCCCGCTGAAGACGAGCAGATCATCGGCAAGTGCCGCGACGACGGCTTCGCGGACACCAAGCTAGGGCAACTGCTTGAGAGTCACAAGGTTCGCCGGATCGTGATCGGTGGATTGTTGTCGGAGATGTGTGTAAGTGCGACTGCGAGAACAGCGCTGGCCCAGGGGTTCCAGGTCGTCCTTCCCCACGATGCCCATGGGACGTACGACGTCGATGGCATAGCGGCGTCGGTCGTAGCTCGCGTGGCGGAACACGCTCTGGGGGACGGCATCGAACTGGCAGCTTCCTCAGCGGAGGTTTCCTTTACCTCGTCCACGGGCTAACGCTTCGAGGTGTCCTACTCATCGAACCGGCTATTGGACACTGAGGGTGACCGGCCGACGACCGCAAGAACCTAATGATCCCTGCACGAGGACGACCGACGGTGCCGCAGAGGCCACGACTTGTGCCGTGGGGCGGTCCGCAATCGGGGCACGTGACCCACCACGAATACGTCCGGATCTGGCGCGATCCGCTCGCTCGTGGTGATGCCCGCCGCGCCACGCCAGGTCCGGGCAATCGAACATGTGTCGAAGTGGCCACCTGGTGATCGACGACAACGGAATACGCGCACACTTGATACGCAGGGTGTCCAGTAGTAGATTTCGAGACCCGAGAGACCTCCCCCGGACCCGACAGTCGTCGCCTGTGGTCGCCAGCACTTGCCGGATACGGCAGTCTCCTCGTTGCCTACCCGATGATGGTGCTCAGAGGGGTCAGATCTGCTGTCTCGACCTGCTCGCCGGAGTCAGGTAGTGCCGGACCTGTCGGGACTGACTCGAACACCTGTTCGCACCGGACCCGCGCCGGTCGTCCAACATCAACCTCTTGAACCACCTGAAGGCGCCTGTCCGGGAGGGTTGCCGGGAGGTCTCTGGCCGGGGACGCCGCCGGGTCCTCCCATACCAGGGGCGCCTCCGCCGATCCCGCCACCGGGTCCGCTAAGACCTCCGGAAATGAGGTCAGGGTAGGACCTCGCGCCCAGGCCGATCACGATCACCAGGAGGACAACGGGCAGCCAGCGCGGCAGCTGCGCCAACAGCCAGGCCGCCAGCAGGCTGATCAGTCCCAGGGCCGGCAGGTAGAACCTGATGACGTGGATGTCGCTGCCGGGTCCCGATGCCATCCGGGCGGTCCAGTCGTAGGCGGCATACAAGCCCCAGATCCCGATCCAGCCGGCAGCCAGGAAGGACCCGACGACCGTGTCACGCCGGTAGCTCGCGCACCGCTCGGGCGAGATATCCCTCCCCCGTCGCCAGGAGCGGAACGCCCGCACCGCCAGCCATCCCAGCGCTGCCAGCGCCAGGACCATCGTCGGCATGCTGGTCACCAGTCGGGCGGGCATCTGGCGCAGGTTGGGAACCACCGAGGCAAGGCTGAAGGTGACCAGCCCGGAGGAGTATCCGGTTGTCAGCGCGCTGCCGTACGCCAGGTAGTTATAGCCCAGGATGCCCGCACCGAGCACCGCCACCGAGCCGAGCCAGGTGCCGGCGACCCTGCGCGGCAGGGCGGCGCGGTGCGATACCAGGAGCACTGCCAGGACAGCCACTGCCAGCAGGACCACGTTGGTGTACCGGACCAGGACCGCGGCCTCCAGCGCGACGAACCCGAGCAGGCCGGTCACGCTGCGATACCGGGCGGTCCTCTCGGTCGCGAGCATCGTCCACAGCAGGGCGCCGGCGCCGGCCGCGATCAGCGAGGCGTCGGAGAAGGTCGGCATGGTGGCCCGCCACGCGAAGGCGATCGAGGCTCCCGAGCTGCAGAACAGCACCACGGCCCAGGTCCCGCCCCACCGACCGAGCCAGCGGCGGGCGCCGAAGAACAGGCCCAGACACCCGAGCGCGCCATAGAACAACGGGGCCAGCCGCAGCTGCCCGAACGCCTGGAACGGCAGGGCGAGGAACGGGTAGCCAGGGTTCTTCTCGCTGATCCAGGAACCGCTGGCTGTCTGCACCCACTGGAGGATGCCCTGTCCCCCGCCGCTGCTGAGCTCCTTCAGCAGCCCTTGGTACTGCGCGTTGGTCAGGCTCAGCCAGTGTCCGTGGGCAAGGGCAACAATCGAGGCCCGGTAGGCGTAGTCGTCCGGCTCGAGCAGCTGGGCAGACCTGGTCAGTACCGCCACGCACAACGCGGCAAAGGCCAGCACGGCCACCAGGACCTCTCCCCCGCCGAGACGCCGGCCCAGCGCCCTGACCCGGGACGCGGGAGCGCCGGGTGCCGCAAGGGTCGCTGGATCACTGGTCCCGGTTGAGACGGCGCCGCTGTCCGCTGGGTTGCGTTCCGCCGGGGCCTCTTCGAGGATGTCTGACCGCCTGTCTGCCATGTTCTCGATGGTGACCTTCCAGCCTGTGCAGAAGCTCTGAGCCACCTAAGAGGTCGTGACTCCGGTCATCTCGGCCTTCCAGGCCTGACTCAGGTCATCTCGGCCTTCCGGGCCTGGAGGAAGGGCAGGGCGAAGACGAGGGTGATCACGGCCACCGCCCAGGCGAGATGAATCGCTCCGACGCTCTCCTGGTGGGCAAACCACCAGCGGGTCAGACCGGTCGTTGTCTGTAACGCGTGGGGAATGTCTGTGAAGCCCTGGACAAAGGGCTGCCAGAACAGGATGACGGTGGCCACAGTGGTCCACGGGATCGTCCAGCCGGTCCCGAGCAGGTCGAACACCACCGCAGCCAGCGCGGCGGAGCCGATGTAGTAGGGGTTGTCCTTGGGGTCCAGGGCCAGCCGAACGGCGACGGAGACGAGCAGCACGCCCGGCAGGCCTCTGGCCAGGACCGCCGCGGTGGCCGCAGCGGGCGAGAGAAGGAGCTGAGCGGTGCGTCCCCACGGCGGCACCAGCACCCCGCGAGCGCCGAGGGTGTGCAGGCCCGATGCCGGCGCCATACCCACCGGCGGGTGCAGGGCACCCAGCGTGCGCGGGTCGGCCAGCACGAAGGGTGCCCACACCAGGGCGGTCCCGGCGGCCGCCACGAGGCCGGCTCGCAGCCGGCCCCGGGGCAGGACGAGCAGCAGCGGCAGAAAGCCCACCGCCCACGGTTTGGCCGCGATGGCCAGCGCCAGTGCGATACCGGCCAGGACAGGGCGACCGGCAGAGACTGCGCGCAGAGCCACGATGGCGAACACGAGGGCCAGGACGTCGTCGAGGTGCCCCCAGCGGACCGCAAGAACCGTCCAGGCCGGGATGAGGACGATGGCCCCGATGATGATCCGGCGGTGCCTTCTCGCGGGGGCCACCAGAGGCGTCAGCACGGCAACGAGCAGAGGGCCGGTGACGGCCATCGCCAGGAGAGCGAAGCCCTTGCCGACGTTGGCCGGCAGCGGGCTGAGCCCGGCCGCGATGAGCAGGGAGAGCGGGCCGGTCTGCAGCCAGGGGGCCTCAGCGAAGATGCTCAGTCCCGCGCCGTGCACCAGCATGTTCGCGCCGTCCACGGAAAAGTGCCAGGAGAGCCCGGAGTCCGGCCACATGTGCCAGGTCCACCAGATGCTCCACAGGGCCACGCCTGCCCAGGAGGCCGCGACCGGCACCGACGTGCGGGGTACCGCCATGGTTCTCACCCTAGCGACCGGGGTCTCCACTCTGTGCCGAACTCACGCTCCTGATCCGGCAGCAGCCGCCAACGCAGCGGCCCGGCTGACCGCTCGAAGATCGTCTCCTCGCCATCTTCCTCGTCCCACTGGCTGCCGTTCTCGACGAACCCCAGCCCGGCGACCAGTCGGCGCGAGGGCGCGTTGTCGGGGCTGACGGTCGCCCGGAACCGGCGGACCGCGGGGTCCTGCCGGGCCCAGCCGAACATGGCGATGACGGCTTCCCTGGCGTATCCGTGTCGCTGGTGGTCGGGAAAGACCTCATAGCCGATCTCCAGCATCCCTGAGTCGTCGGCCGGGCCATGGAACCCGATTCTGCCCACCACCGTGGCGGGGTCGCTTCGCAGAACCATCGCCCGCAACAGCAACGGCAGTGCCTCAGGCTGCTTCCGGGCGATGGCGATCCGGAATCTGAGCGTCGACTCCATCCCTGCGGGCCAGTCCTGCGGGATCCGGTAGCCCGCCATCGCCTGGGCCTGCTCGCGATCCCCGCTCAGCAGCGCTTCCATCAGCTCGAGGCTCATCGCCACCAGGTCCAGGCGCTCCGAGCGAACCTCGTTGCTGGTCATCATCCTTCACCCCACATCTGGCCCAGTGCCGAGACGACCTTCCAGTCCCGGGACGTGGCCACCACTGCCCCGCGCTCCATCTGCGCGTTGGTGAGCTTCGCCTGGTGCGATGGGTGGGCAAGCCATAGGTAGACCTGCCGACGGTGCACGTGCGCCCGCTCCCCCGCGACATCCCAGCCGTTCATCCTCGCCGTGAAGCTGTCATCCGGGTCCCGCTTGAGAAAGGTGACATAACGTCGGGCCTCCCCTTCGAGCGGTGGTGCCAGGCCCGCACCGTATGCCGTGAGCTCAGCCAACTGTCCCGGCGTCCGGATGATGGCTCTCACCGTGAACCCGCAGACCTCCTGCAGTGAGGTCTCCAGGGCAGTCTCAAGCTCGTCGGCGGGTTGAACCCCTGAGGTAAGACGCAGGTTTCCGCTCTGGATGTAACTCTCAACCTCATTGAAACCCTTAGACATCAGTCCTGTTCGAAGATCGGCCATCTTGACGAACCGCCCGCCGACATTGACCGCCCGAAGGAACGCGACGTAGGTGGGCATCAGAGCGTGAACACCCCGCGCCCGACCTCACGCAGCATGCCACTGACCAGGATCGTGCCGTCCTCTTCCACGGCCAGATCCAGGATCGACGGGCGCGCGATTGCCATGCCCTGGTGGATCCGGCGACGAATCCCCCGCTGCCCGTTCGCCAGGAACCAGCCACCGAGGTTGGCACACGCCGACCCGGTCGCCGGGTCCTCGATCACGGAATGGTTCTGGGTGAAGAAGAGCCGGGACTCGATCGTGTCGGGCCCGGTCGGGGCCCAGAGGTAGACCAGCGTCTCGCCATCTGGCCTGGAGGCGAACCTGGCCAGGAGCGCGGGATCTGCGGAGGCGGCCCTGACGTCCTGCGCAGAGCGCAGCGGCAGGATGAGCTGGATGGTGCCGGTGTCCACCCACAACGGTTCCGCCGCGACGCGATTCTCGGTCAGCCCGATCATTGCCGTCAGGTTGGCGTGGGACACGTCGACCGGGTAGGACAGCGGCGCATTGGCCTGCAGGGTCCACAGGCCGTCGGCCACCCGGACGGGGATGTCCCCGGCCGGCATACGCAGGAGCACCGAGTCACCGGCGCTCGACAGCTCACGGACGACGTAGGCGCTGCCCAGGGTCGGGTGCCCGGCGAACGGCAGCTCGTAGTCGGGCGTGAAGATGCGGACGTTGGCGCTCACCGCTGCGTCACCGGGCGTGATGAAGGTCGTCTCCGAGAGGTTGAGCTGGCGGGCCAGGCCCTGCATGTCACTGTCGGACAGCCCCTGCGCATCCTCGAAGACACACAGCGGGTTGCCGGAGAAGGGGTCGTCGCCATCGGTGAAGACGTTAAGGATGCGGTAGTTGAGCACGCGGTTGCCCAGGTGCATGTCCGTTCAGGCCTCGATCCGGGATTCGACGGGGGTGCCGAGCTCCACGGTGCGGCTCACGGTGCACAGCCGGTCGTGCGAACGGCGGACCGCCTCGGGCAGGAGAGCCCTTGCGGCGTCCCCGCCCTCGCCGTCCGGGAAGGCGACCCGGAAGGTCACCGAGAGCCCCTCCATCCGGTTCCCGTCCTCGTCGCGTACCTTGTTGCCGCTGACGTCGACCACGAACGAGTCAGGCTCGGCGCGACGGGTGGTGAAGATGTCGACGTCGACGGCCGTGCATCCGCCGATGGCGGCAAGAAGAAGCTCAACCGGCGTGAAGTCGGTGACGTCGCCGGTCCCGAAGTCGAGAGTGCCACCGCGGCCGTTGACAGCGGTGTAGTGACCGGCAGAGGTGCGGGTGATGGAGATGGCTCGCAGCGAATCTGGCATTCCCCTACCTTGCCAGAGTGATCAGCACCACTGCCTTCACGGTCCTGTCGGTGGTCGGCCATAGCCTTCGGTCGTGCGCTTCCTCCATACCTCTGACTGGCACCTCGGTCGATCCTTCCACCGGGTCGGGCTGCTCGGTGCCCAGGCCCTGTATCTGGACCACCTGGTGGATGTGGTCAGATCCGAGGGGGTGGACGCCGTGCTCGTCTCGGGTGATGTGTACGACAGGGCGTTGCCAGCCCCCGACACCGTCGAGCTGCTCTCGGAGGCGACCACCCGGCTCATCGACGCTGGCGCCGTCGTCGTCCTGTCCAGCGGCAACCACGACTCTGCGATCCGGCTCGGCTTCGCCTCCGAGCTCCTGGCCCGGGCTGGACTGCACATCCGGACCAGCCTGGAGTCGGTGGGGACTCCGGTCCTGGTCAAGGACGTCGACGTCTATCCCCTGCCGTACCTCGAGCCGTCGGTGGCCGCCGACCCGCTCGGCGCGACAGAGCGCACTCATGCTTCGGTGCTGACCTCGGCCATGCAGCGGGTCACCAGCCAGGCTCGATCCCGACCCGGCGTTCCGGTGGTGATGGCCCATGCCTTCGTCACCGGCGGGGCGACCAGCGCCTCCGAACGGGACATCAGCGTGGGCGGGGTGTGCGCGGTCCATCCGGACGTGTTCGGGCAGGCCGGGTACGTCGCGCTGGGGCACCTGCACGGGCCGCAGCGGATCTCCGAGACAGTCCGATACTCCGGCTCACCGATCGCCCTCTCGTTCAGCGAGGCCGACCAGCACAAGGGCTGCCTGCTGGTGGACATCGCTGCCGGTTCCCTCAGCAGCCGGACCATTCCTGCCCCGCCCACCACGTCGCTGGCAATTCTGCGTGGTGACCTCGAGGACCTCCTGCAGGATCCGCGACACCGCGCCGCCGAGTCGGCCTACTGCCAGATCACGCTGACCGACACGGTGCGGCCGATGGGGGCGATGGAGCGGCTGCGGCGACGGTTCCCTGAGACGCTGGTGCTCGCCTTCGAGCCCGCGGGCGCGCGGGTGATTCCGCGCACGAGCGCGGTCTCGTTGCGCCAGCGTGGCGACCTTGACCTGTGTTGTGACTTCCTGACCCATGTCCGGGGCGGCAACGCAGCCTCCGGGCCCGAGCGTCAGCTGCTGGCAACCGCAGTCGAGCGGTCCCGGCTGGCCCGCGCCGGTCACGATGACGAGGGTCGCGCCTCCGGCCAGGGAAGTGCCGCATGAGACTTCATCGGCTGGCGATCACTGCCTTCGGACCTTTCGCCGGCTCGGAGGTGGTCGATCTCGACGCGCTCGCATCATCGGGCCTGTTCCTCATCCACGGCCCGACCGGTGCCGGCAAGTCAAGCATCCTGGATGCCATCTGCTTCGCCCTGTATGCGGCTGTTCCCGGTGCCCGTGCAGGCGGCGCCCGGGCCAGCCTGCGCAGCGACCATGCTCCCGAGGGCGCCGTCCCCGAGGTGACTGTGGAGTTCACGGCCGCCGGACGGCGCCTGCGGGTCTGCCGGTCGCCGGAGTTCTCCCGGCCCAAGAAGCGCGGAGCGGGCGTGACCACCGTCCCCGCGAAGGTGGTGCTGGACGAGCTGGTCGGAGCTGACTGGAAGAACCGCGGCACCCGTAACGATGAGGTCGCGCTGGTGCTCCGAGGCATCCTGGGGATGGGCCTGGAGCAGTTCATCAAGGTCGTTCTCCTTCCTCAGGGCGACTTCGCAGCCTTCCTGCGAGCCAACCCCGAGGAGCGCCGCTCGGTGTTGGAGAAGCTGTTCGACACCCAGCGGTTCACCGACGTGGAGGCATGGCTGGCTGAGCGTCGCCGCCAGACGAGCGCTGCGGTCGGCACTGCCCGGCACGCCCTCTCGACCGGTTATCTTCGGGTGGACGACGTGATTGCGCGTCTTGACCAGGGTGCCGACCTGGTCGCGCCGGACTGGCCCGACCTGATCGATCCCGAGGTCGAGCCGGTGTTGGATGCCTTGCTGTGCGCCGTCGACCAGCGCGCGAGCGCAGCCTTGGCAGGGGTTGAGGTGGCCCGGTCGACGGTGGTCCAGACCGAGTCCGCATTCCAGCAGGGCCGGGCTGTGCTGCGCCATCAGGAGACCGCGGCGCAGGCCCAGGAGCGCCTTCGCACGTTGGATGAGCAGGGAGCGGCATATCAGGATGCCGTACGCAGCGTTGACCTCGCCGAGCGCGCCACCGGTGTCAGCGGCTTTGTCGTGGCGGTCCAGAGCGCCGACCTCACCCGAGCTGTTGCACTGGACCGGGTCGGCCGGCTTCTCCCCCCGGTAGCGCGGCTCCTCCCACCCGGCACCCTCGAGCATGACGCCGCCGATCACCGTGCCGCCGGCTCCGTGGCGGCCACACCTGTAGCTGCCGGATCCGACACCGACGCTACGTCGGTGCGCTCGCTGATAGAGCAGGTGGCGGCACAGAGTGACCCGTTGCAGCAGGTCCTCGCCCATCATCGACAGGCGATCAGCCTGGCCGACGAGTCGGCAAGGCATGGTCAGGCGGTTCTGGCAGCCGACGAACGGGCAGAGGCCCTCAGCAGGCGGGCCACCGAGGCCGCAGCACGTCGGGCGGTCGCAGAGAGGTCCGCTGATGCAGGCCGGGCAGCGCAGGCGAGGATTCCCGCGCTGGCAGCCCGCCACCACAGCCTGGCCCGGATCCAGTCGCTGCTCGATGACCAGGAGCGTTCATCAGCCGACCTTCAGGTGCTTCAACGGCAGGCTGACGAGGCAGACAGGCTGCTGCTGGACGTGCGCCGACGTCACCTTGACCTCCGTGAGCGACGGCTGGGCGGGCTGGCGGCCGAGCTCGCGGCCGGACTTGCCCCTGACGATCCCTGTCCGGTCTGCGGATCCTGCGTTCACCCGACGCCGTCGGTGACCACAGACGCCGTCAGCCTGGCCGATATCCGATCCGCGGAGGCCGACCAGAATCGGGCCACCGAGGACCTCAGCCTGGTCAGGTCCAAGCTCTCGGCCGAGCGTGCGCGCAGGGACGCCCGGGCTGTCGAGCTCGCAACCCGTCACGACAGAACACGCCTTGACGTCATCGACTCAGACGCTCTCGACTCAGACGGGACCAGCTCAGACGGGACCAGCTCAGACGGGACCAGCTCAGACGGGACCAGCTCAGACGGGACCAGAACGATGCCCATCTCGGCTGCCGGTGTCCGTGCGGCGCTGCTGGCAGGTAAGGCGGCCCTGGCTGAGGCTCGGCGGGCGGCGTCAGCACTGCCCGAAGCGCAGGCCGAGCTGGTCACGCTGGCCCTGAGCGCGGAGCAGCTACGGGGGCTCACCGAAGACGCTGCCGCTGCGAGGGCCTCAGCTCTGGCGCTGGCCGCCTCCACCCTTGACCAGTCCCTGAGGGCTGGCGCCGTGGTCACCAGGCTGCTCGCCAGCCATGGCGAAGCCTGCCCTTGCGAGCCCGCCGGACAGGCCGGGTCTATCGACGTCGACGACGTCATCTCCGGGCACCAGCGGACTCTGGAGGACTGTCGCTCCCTGGCCACCGGACTGGATGAGCTGGTCACCCAGAGGGCCAACGCGAGAGATGCCGCACTCAGGTTGTCTACGGCTTTGCGGGCCCATGGCTTTGAGAGCATGGAGCAGGCCCAGAAGGCCACGATGTCCAAGGCGGTTGTTGCCGACCTCACCGCGCTGATGCGCAGCACTGAGCAGCAACGGGCCCAGGCAAACGGCCTGCTGGCCCAGCCGGAGGTCATCGAGGCGCTGGCGCTGCCCATCCCCGATCTGATGGCACTCAAGCTGACACACACCCACGCCGATGGGTTGCTGACCGACGCCGGGCGGCAGCACACGTTGTCGGAACAGGCCCAGAGAGAACTTCGCGCACTCTCCCTGACGGTCCATCAGGCATTGGCCCACCTTGGCCCGGCCCAGCAGGAAGCCCAGCTGGTCCTCCAGCTAGCCGACTGTCTGGCCGGGAACAGCGCCGATAACTCACTCCGGATGAGACTGTCCTCCTATGTCCTGGCCGCCCGGCTGGCTGAGATCGCCACCCTTGCCAACGAACGCCTGACCACGATGAGCGACGGCCGTTACACCCTGGAGTACACCGATGCCCGGGCCGCCAAGGGGGCGCGCAGCGGCCTCGGACTGCTGGTCCGCGACGCCTGGACGGGACGGGCTCGAGAGACGTCCTCACTGTCCGGCGGAGAGTCGTTCATGGCTTCCCTCGCGCTGGCGCTGGGAATGGGCGACGCCGTGCGGGCCGAGGCCGGGGGCTTCGACCTGCAGACCCTTTTCGTGGACGAGGGTTTCGGGTCCCTCGACGAAGAGAGCCTCGAACAGGTGATGGCAGTCCTCGACACCTTGCGCGAGGGAGGACGGGCGGTCGGCATCGTCAGCCACGTTGCCGAGCTCCGAACCCGCATTCCTCACCAGTTGCAGGTGCTGAAGGAGCAGGCAGGCTCGCGGATCCGGGCAGAGAACCTCAACAGCCCGGCTGCCTGAGCTTCCGTGGCACCGGGCAGGGAACAGCACAGCCGGGCTGGTTTTCCCCAGCCCGGCTGTGCTGTTCTGGTACTTCAGTCCTCGAATGCCTCCGGCGGCGGGCAGGAGCAGACCAGGTTGCGGTCGCCGTACGACTCGTTGAGACGACGCACCGGTGGCCAGTACTTCGAGAGCTTGTCCACGCCCGCGGGGAAGACCGCCAGCGCGCGCTCGTACGGGTGGTCCCACTGCTCAACGAGGCAGGCTGCCGTGTGCGGAGCATGGTGCAGCACGCTGTCTGCTGCGGAGACGTCGCCGTGGGCCACCTCGTCGATCTCGGCGCGGATGGCGATCATCGCGTCACAGAAGCGATCGATCTCGATGAGATCCTCGCTCTCGGTGGGCTCCACCATGAGAGTGCCGGCGACCGGGAAGGACATCGTCGGCGAGTGGAAGCCGTAGTCGATCAGCCGCTTGGCGACATCATCGACGGAGACTCCCGTGTCGTGGGTGATCCCCCGCAGATCAAGGATGCACTCGTGGGCCACGATGCCCTCGTTCCCTGAGTAGAGGACCGGGTAGTACTCACGCAGCCGGGCAGCGATGTAGTTGGCCGACAGGATGGCGACCTGGCTGGCCAGGGTCAGCCCGGCACCACCCATCAGACGGACATACGCCCACGAGATCGGCAGGATGCCCGCTGATCCGTACGGTGCGCCAGAGACCGGGCCGACACCTGTGGCAGGGCCGGCCTCAGGGGCCAGCGGATGGTTGGGAAGGTACGGGGCGAGGTGGCTACGGACTGCTACCGGACCGACCCCGGGACCGCCGCCGCCGTGCGGGATGGCGAAGGTCTTGTGCAGGTTCAGGTGCGACACGTCGCCGCCGAACTTGCCGGGCTGGGCGAGTCCGATCAGCGCATTGAGGTTGGCGCCGTCGACGTAGACCTGGCCGCCGGCCTCATGCACCAGATCGCAGAGCTCGGTGATCGTGTCCTCGAAGACGCCGTGGGTCGAGGGGTAGGTCACCATGATCGCCGCCAGGCTCTCACGGTGGGTGGTGATCTTGGCCCGCAGGTCCGCCATGTCGATCTCGCCGGTCGAGGCCGTCTTGACCACCACGACCTTGAGGCCGGCCATGGCCGCGCTGGCCGCATTCGTGCCATGCGCGGAAGCCGGTATCAGGCAGATGTTGCGAGCCGACTCACCACGAGACTCGTGGTAGGCGCGGATGGCCAGCAGGCCGGTGAACTCGCCCTGCGACCCGGCATTCGGCTGGAGAGTCACCTCGTCGTAGCCGGTGATCTCGCACAGCCAGGCCTGGAGGTCCTTGATCACCAGGCGGATGCCCTCGGTCTGGGAGACCGGGGCGAAGGGATGCAGACCGGCGAACTCGGGCCAGGACACCGCTTCCATCTCGGTGGCGGCGTTCAGCTTCATCGTGCAGGACCCCAGGGGGATCATGCCCCGGTCCAGCGCGTAGTCGCGGTCCGCGAGCTTGCGCAGGTAGCGCATCATCGCCGTCTCGCTGTGATGGCTCTGGAACACCTCATGGGTCAGGTAGTCAGACTCACGGATCAGCGCAGCTGGCCATGGAGAGGCGCCGACCCCGGCAGGAGTGAGGGCCGCCGGCTCGGGGACACCGAAGGCGGCCAGCACTGAGATCACATGCTGAGCGTCAGTGGTCTCGTCGGTGCTGATCGAGACCAGGTCGGCGTCGACCTGCCAGATGTTCACCCCGCGAGCCGCGGCTTCGGCGACCACCTCGCCGGCCCGGCCCGGGACCCGGGCGGTGATGGTGTCGAAGAAGTGCTCGGTCTCGACCTGCACACCGCCTTCGCGCAGGCCGTGGGCCAGCGCGAAGGCATGGTCATGGACCCGGCGGGCGATCCGCTCAAGGCCTGCCGGTCCGTGGTAGACGGCATACATAGATGCCATGACGGCCAGCAGCACCTGAGCGGTGCAGATGTTGGAGGTGGCCTTCTCGCGGCGGATGTGCTGCTCCCGGGTCTGCAGAGCCAGCCGGTATGCCGGGTGGCCATCAGCATCGACACTGACTCCGACGAGCCGTCCGGGCATCGAGCGTTCGAGGCCGGCCCGCACGGACATGAAGCCCGCGTGCGGACCACCAAAGCCCATCGGCACCCCGAAACGCTGGCTGCTACCGACGGCGACGTCGGCACCCCACTCCCCCGGAGGCGTGACCAGGGTCAGCGCGAGCAGGTCGGCGGCGGCGGTGACCAGCGCACCGGCTTCATGTGCGGCGGCAGTCAGAGCGGTCCAGTCACGCAGCTCTCCGGCTGCCCCGGGGTACTGGACGACGACGCCGAAGACAGCCTTGCCGCCCGCGGTCGCGGTCAGCTGGTCGGCCGTGCTGACACCGCTCAGGTCGGCGACGACCACGGTCAGACCCTGCGGCTTGGCCCGGGTCTGGATGACGGCGATGGACTGGGGGAAGGTCTGGTGGTCCACGATCAGGACGGCGTCCGCGGGTGCCTTGCTCGCGCGCCGCATCACCGTCATGGCCTCAGCGGCTGCGGTGCTCTCGTCCAGCAGCGATGCACTTGCCGTCTTCAGACCGGTGAGGTCGACGATGACCGTCTGGAAGTTCAGCAGAGCCTCGAGCCGGCCCTGGGAGATCTCGGGCTGGTAGGGCGTGTACGCCGTGTACCAGGCCGGGCTCTCGAAAACGTTGCGTCGGATCACAGCCGGTGTGACCGTGCCGTAGTAGCCCAGTCCGATCATCTGGGTCAGCACCGTGTTGCGTGCGGCCAGAGCCCGCAGCTCCTCGATGACGGCTTCCTCGGTGGGGGCCGCTACGAGCCTCAGGGCCCGTTCGTTGCGGATGGCCCCCGGCATCGCGGTGTCCAGCATCGCCTCGAGGCTGGGCTGGCCGACAACCTTGAGCATTGCCGCGACATCGTCGTGGCGTGGGCCGATGTGCCGGGAAACGAAGTCCGGCTCGACGGCAGTGGTGGAATCGATGGTCACCTGAGGCTCCTCACGCGGGCGGCACGCATGTGCCGAGCGGTCAATGCCTCCCCGCCTGTCGCCCGAAGGTGGCTTCAAGTTGCCTGCCCGTTGCGGTCCTGGCGCCTGAGAGGTTCCGGGGAGGTTTGCCCCTTCGGCGCCCCATCACCGTGCGTTCTCCCGGAGGAGATCGCACGACACGGGGACTCTCCCGCACGGGGTTATCAGCGACGTCAATATAACACCGGCACGACCTGGCGAAACTACCCGAGGTTGCCCGAGCTGATCTGGGGCGAACCGGTCCGGGAAGCCCGATCAGTGAGGGGCCCAGGCCAGCTGGGTCGACTCCATCGATGTTGGCGTCAGCTGATCTTGCGTGCCTGCCGTCGCGTGGTCAGCTCATCGCCTGGAAGCGCAGGGACTGACTCGTCCTCGGCGCGTTCGCTCGGCAGTGATGACAGCACGCCCTCAACCTCGCGCCAGACGTGACCGACGGCAATCCCGAAGACACCCTGACCGCCTTGGACCAGGTCGATGATCTCCTCGGTCGAGGTGCATTGGTACACGCTGGCGCCATCGCTCATCAGGGTGATCTGGGCCAGGTCCTCGACACCACGCTCACGGAGGTGACTGACCGCGACCCGGATCTGCTGCAGGGAGACCCCGCTGTCCAGCAGTCGCTTGACCACCTTCAGTACCAGAATGTCGCGGAAGCCGTAGAGACGCTGGGTGCCCGAGCCAGTGGCGCCGCGAACGGAGGGTTCGACCAGACCGGTGCGGGCCCAGTAGTCCAGCTGGCGGTAGGTGATGCCTGCCGCGGTGCAGGCCGTGGGGCCGCGGTAGCCGGTGTCCTCACGCAGTTCAGGGAGGTCATCGGTGAACAACAGACCCTGTGCCGCTATCGGCGCAGAACCGGCGTCGTGTCGCGCTTCTCCGGTGGAGTGCACGCCTACCTCCTTGCGAACTGCAGACTTCGTCTCTTCGACCTGTACGTCTTCTGACGGTACGGGGGCGGTAGGTGAGCGTCAATTACTGAGCATGGCGGCTGGCGTGTCGCCGTTCCCGTGGACCATAGCTGAAGATCGGACTATCAACGTTTAGTTAAGGGTTACTCTTGCCCCGGGGGCCAGGTCTCGGCCGGCCCAGTCTCGCCGGGGTTGTCGAAATCCTCTGCGGAGACGTGGTCCAGGAACTCCCGGAAGCGTTCGACCTCGTCGTCCTCCTCCGCGGCAATCGCCACGCCCGCCTCATCCAGCAGGCTGTCCTCGACCAGGATCGAGGTACCGGTACGAAGCGCCAGTGCGATGGCGTCCGAGGACCGGGCACTGACCTCGATCGCTCCGTCAAAGACCAGGGTGGCATGAAAGATGCTGTCCTTCAGGGCAACGATCCGGACCTCGACCAGCTCGTGCCCCAGCTCCTCGATGACATTCTTGAGCAGATCATGGGTCATCGGCCGCGGTGGCACGACCCCCTGCTGCGCATAGGCGATCGCGGTGGCTTCGGCCGCACCGATCCAGATGGGCAGGTAACGCTCACCGCCCCGCTCGCGCAGCAGGACGATCGGTTGGTTGGTCGGCATCTCCACGCGAACGCCCAGGACGTCCAGTTCTTTCACCTGGTCAACGCTACTCGCTTAGTCGGCGGCTAGTCCCGACTTGACCAGAGCCGTATGCAAGGCGATGCACTCCGCCAGGATCTCCGCGGTCGGATCTGGGGGGGCTGTGCTGGTTTTCCCGCGTCCTGCGCTTCGCCGCATGGGCGAGACGACCTGCTGAACCAGACCGATCTCACGGTCGGCTGCGGTGCGGAACGGACGCAGATGACGCGGTTCGATGCCGTAGGCCGCCAGGGCGCTGGCTGCACGGGCCACCGCCAGTGCCGCGTCCCCGAAGTGCCCGCCGGACCCGGCACGCAGCAGACCATACGTCGACAGCGCGTCAAACGTGGTCAGATCCAGTCCGGCCGCCTCGCGGAGCTCGACAGCAGTCAGCCGCAGGACGCTGCGGCGGGTCAGTTCAGAGGCCGGGGGAAGGTCGCGATCGCCTGCTCTGGCCGGAACCTGGGGACGTGAGGCCCCGTCGGCGCCGGCGGAAGGCTCCAGCCCCCGCTCAAGCTTGTCCAGCGACTCACGGATGACCTTCAGCGGCCAGAAGCGGTCGCGCTGGGCGGTCAGGATGTAGCGCAGCCTCGCGACGTCGTCGGGCGAGAACCTGCGATACCCCGATGGCGTGCGCTCGGGCGCCAGCAGACCCTCGGCCTCCAGGAACCGGATCTTGGAGATGCTGATATCCGGGAAGTCCGGGGTGAGCGCTGTCAGTACCGCCCCGATCGTCAGGAGACGGGGGGCGGCTGGCGGGCTCACACGAGACGGGTTACTGGGGGGCACCGGCATAGAACACCAGCCGGAACTTGCCGATCTGCACCTCGTCGCGGGTCTTCAGCACAGCCTCGTCGATCCGTTCCCGGTTGACGTAGGTGCCGTTCAGCGAGCCGACGTCCCGCACCAGGAAGACATCACCCTGGCGGCGGAAGATCGCATGCTTGCGGGACACCGTGACGTCGTCGAGGAAGATGTCGCTGTTGGGATGACGTCCGGTGCTGACCTCGTCCGAGTCGAGCAGGAATCGCGCGCCGGCGTTCGGCCCGCGCAGGACGACCAGCAACGCCGTGCCGTGGCGCAGGGCGTCAACTGTGGCCTGGTCCTGGGCCGACAGCGTGGTATCGATATCGGCGTCTGCGTCGGTCAACGGCTCGATCGTCGCCCCGATGCCGGGCAGGCGCATCGTCGTGGGGTCGTTCTTCCGCCCCTTTTCCGGCCCGAGCTCGTTGTCCGTCATGACTTGTGCCCCTGTATCCGTTGTGGTGAAGTCCGTGAACTCACTGTCTGTGAGCTCAGTGTTCCTGAACTCAGTGTTCCTGAACCCGGCGCTCGTTAGCCCGTTGTCCGTGACCCGAGCATTCGAGCCTGCCGCCGGTCGGCCCGACGCTTGTCAGCCCAGAAGCTTGCGGTACGCGCCAATGTCCAGCAGAGACTCGGCAGCGTCCGCATCAGCGAGCTTCACGTCATACATCCATCCCTCACCGTAGGGGTCGGTGTTGACGAGCTCGGGGGCCGAGTCCAGCGTCGGGTTGACGGCCACGATCTCGCCTGAGACGGGTGCGTAGATGTCACTGACCGACTTGGTCGACTCGACCTCGCCGCACGAGTCGCCGGCGCCAACGGTGTCACCGACGGCGGGCAGGCTCACGTAGACGACGTCGCCGAGCGCGTCCTGGGCGAAGGAGGTGATGCCGACACGCGCAACACCGTCTGATCCGAGGCGCACCCACTCATGCTCAGCGGTGTAACGCAGGTCCTGTGGGTACTCCAGGTCGCTCATAGTGCTCCTTGGTGAGGTGGTGAACTGCGGTCACGAGAGGTGCAACGGCGTCTAGGGCGTCGTGGGAGACGACTGTGGCACGGGGCGAGCGTATCGAGGCGCGCTCTGTGCGTGCAACGCGCCCACGGTCAGCTCTTTTTCCTGGGCGATATTGATGGTGGCACCGAGCCCCCGGACATTCTCGGACAACCCGCCGGGAATCTCCATCGCCGAAGCCATGGTCGCCGGATCGCCAATGGCCGCGATCGTGTAGGGCTGGCCCACGGTGCGGCCGTCAATCTCGATCCCGGCAGCACCCTGGCTGAAGTGAGAACCGGCGACAATCCGGATGTTGTTGACCTGGATGGCCTCTGCCCCCGCATCGCGCAGCTCCTGGATGGCGTCCAGCAGCGTTGGCGCGGTCACCTTGCCGCCGGGGTCGGAGATGGTCATCCGCAGGCCCGGGCCGACCGCCCTGGCCGTGCCCGCCAGGATGCCCAGGGCGTCAAGACGCTCCTGGGCTGCCTTCAGGGCTGCGGCGCCACCAGTGCTGCCGCTGACCAGCTGGTCCCGGGTGATCTGGAGCTCACGGGCGTTCTGGTCCAGCCTTGCCGACTGCAGCGTCGCGTCGTCGAGGATGTTGACCAGGTCGCTCTGGCGCAGGGACTCCAGCCCCAGTGACTGGGTCTGACGGATCTGGGTCGCGACGGCGAACCCCAGCAGCAGTGCCAGCAGAGCCGACAGCACGTTGGCCTTGGTGGCCCTCGGACGCACCATCAGCATCAGCCCCCTCCGGGTGAACGGGGCGGGTGGTGGCTCGGCCGGGCTGCTCATGCGCGAAAGATGTGGCGGCGGATGGAGGCCACGTTCGAGAAGATCCTGATACCCAGGACCACAACAACGCCGGTCGACAGCTGCGAACCGACGCCCAGCTGGTCACCGAGAAAGACGATGAACGCGGCGACGACCACGTTGGACAGGAACGAGACGACGAACACCTTGTCGTTGAAGATTCCGTCCAGGACTGCCCGCACACCTCCGAACACCGCGTCCAGGGCGGCGATGACGGCGATCGGCAGGTAAGGCTGCAGGGCCAGGGGCACCGCCGGATGCAGGAAGATGCCGGCGGCCAGACCGATGAGCAGACCAAGGGCGGGAATCACGGTGAGGTCTCCGTCGTTCGGGGGGCGTTCGGTGGGGTGGAGCTGGTCGGGCCGGTGCCCGAAGAGCGTGTGGGCTGTCGTGTGGGCGTCGGGCTGGTGACCGCCGAGTCCACCGGCCGAGCTCTCTGCAGAGACAGGGTGGGCTCCCCCGGGACCGTGACCGCGCTCAGGCTGTTCACGTCGCTGCGGACCCGGTAGTTGTTCTTGAGGGACTGCAGATAGCTGCCGCCGCTGTTGTCAGCGAACTCCACCCCCAGGCTGCCCGGGTCGCCGATCGCGGTGATGACGTAGGGCCGGCTCAGCGGCCGGTAGTCCACCAGGATCGCTGCCCCGGCTGAGCGGATGGCGGAGCGCGAGGTGAGCCGGTGACCGTTGATCGAGATCGCCTCCGCGCCCGCGTCCCACAGGCTGTTGACGACGATCTGCAGATCTCGCGCGGTGACCTTTCCCTCGTCTGGCCCCGTGGCTGATCTCGGGTTCACGTCAGGGGCCACGGCCTCGGCCTTCACCGGCGCATCGTCCATCGTGACCACCAGTCCCGGACCGGTGACCGCCACGGTCCCGGCCACCAGCTCGAGCTTCGCGAGCTCGTTGGTGAGCGCTGTCTGACTCTGCTGGCTCAGCGCTGCGCTCTGTGCGGCGTTGATCTCGTTGCGCAGCGTGGCAATGAGCCTGGTCTCGGCATCGGCATGGGCGCGCCGGTCCTCGATTCGGCCGACCAGGTCCTGCTTGATCTTGCTCACCGTCGTGGTGGGGGCTCGCAGAGCCAGGGCCGAAGCCGCGAACAGGGCCCCGATCACGATGGCCACGATGATCAGCAGGGGGCTGCGAAGCCCGCCGGCCGGTGGCAGCCCGGCCTGTTGACGGCGCTCCGCCGCAGCTGCGTATCCGGGGTCCAGAGGGCGCTCCATCATCTCGGTGATCAGCGTCATCGAGTTCGCCGGCCGACCCGCTGCTCCGGTGCTCAATCGCGAACGGTCACCAGGCTCATCCATGGGCGGCCCTGGCAAGCCGGACGACGTCCCGGGTCTGGACGGCATACATCGCACCCGCTACCCAGTACAGGGCCGTGCCCCACAAGGCGAACGCCCAGCCGCACGGCAAGGCGATCGTGGCCAGCACGTTGTCACCCTGCCCCAGCAGGATGAAGGGAAACGCGAAGAGGAGGTTGAACGTGGCCGCCTTGCCGATGAAGTGCACCGGCAGCGCACGGTATCCGTAGTGGCGCACGACCATCAGCAGGGCCGTCCCGAAAACCTCACGGCCGACCAGGACGGCGACCAGCCACCAGGGGATGATCTCGCGCCAGGCCAGGCCGAGCAGGGTGGACAGGATGTAGAGCCGGTCCGCCAGCGGGTCGATCAGCTGGCCGAAGCGGGTCACCAGGTTGTACTTGCGGGCGATCTTGCCGTCGAGGTAGTCGCTCACCCCCGAGAACGTCAGGACCACCACCGCCCAGTTGTCCTGGTACGTCAGAATCAGCCAGAGAAACAGGGGAACGCAGGCCAGCCTCAACAGGGAAAGGACATTGGGTGGCGTCAGGATCCGGTCACTGACCGGTTGACTCCCCTTGCTGCTCGCGTCCACCTGTTCCCTCACGCCTCCCAGCCTAGGCGGTGGAGGCCATCTGGCTGTGCTGGCCGTTGTGGACCGGGTTCGAGCCCCAGCGTTGCACGGCCACCGCACCCTCCCGATCCTGACCGGATCGCCCGCCTGTCTGTCAACATCCGAAGGACGACAGGTCCGTCCCTGCTGGGTCCGATAGCCTGGCTCTTCAGCCGGATCTCGGCAACACCACCTCACCCCGACAGCGGCATCACCTTCACCGGAACGAAGCCGTCGTATCGACCCGGGTCGTTGACGGGTCAGTCATCACCTCGGCTGGCCGTCCCCGGAGAACGCGCGATGACCTCCGGTCCGGCGCTCTGGCGCGACAGCCGCGCCACCGGCGTGGTCAGCCTCATCCTGTTCTCTCTGGTCGCGATCCTGGGGATCCTGGTCAACCAGCAGGGTCGCCTCCCCGGACTGCCCCGGTTTGCGGTCACCGGGCTGCATCGCCACCTGGCGCTGCTGATGAGCGGGCGGTGCCGCCCGCCCTCGCTTCGCCACGCCGCGGCTCTCCGAACGAGGGGTCAACGGGGCGCCCACCCTGGTTCAGAAGGTCGAGACACTGGCCCAGGTCGCACTGATTGCACCGGTTCGGCGCGTCCGTGGGCGCGGGGGTGCTGGCTATCCTGCCGGCTGACCGCTGCGGCCTCGTCGAGACGGCCAGGGTGGTTCGATACCTGGCACTCGAGTCGGCCGGTCAGTGCGGACCATGCCTGAACGGCTTGCCCCGTATCGCGGCCACCCTCTCAAGGCTCGCCGAGTGCCGGTCGGCTCCTGGCGGGCGCGACGACCTGGAGCGCTGGTCGCGGCTGGTCGAGCGCCGTGGCGCGTGCCACCACCCGGACGGCACGGTGCGGTTCCTGCGCAGTGCGCTGACCGTCTTTGCCAATGAGCTCGGCTCGCATGAAGCCCGCCGGTCCCTCGGTCACTGGGCAAGCTGGCCCGGCGCGCAGTCAGCGACTGCCCCGAGCTGGCCCTGGCGCTCGTTCGCGCGCAGTGAGCCAGCTCCTGCTCAGGAGACGCCAGAGGCCGCTTCCGGTTGCCCGCAAACGGCCTCTGACCTCTGTCCCTGTCGGGATGACAGGATTTGAACCTGCGACCCCTTGACCCCCAGTCAAGTGCGCTACCAAGCTGCGCTACATCCCGGGACTCTCACCTGCGTGATGCTCAAGTGAGGCGAACGAAACCCTAGCGTACGAATGCCTCCGGCTCAGAATCGCCCTACCTTCAGTGGCCTTCCGCCGGGTTCCGGAAGCACTCCTGAAGGCCCCACGAACCCGACAGCTACTTCTTGCGACGCTTCTCGCGCACTCGCACCGAGACCTCGATGGGGGTGCCCTCGAAGCCGAACTCCTCGCGCAGACGACGCTCGATGAAGCGCCGGTAGCCGGCCTCGAGGAACCCGCTGGCGAAGACCACGAAACGCGGCGGGCGCGTGTCAGCCTGCGTGGCGAACAGGATCCGCGGCTGTTTGCCTGAGCGGACCGGGTGCGGGTTGGCGGCGGTCACCGTGCCAAGGAAGGCGTTCAGGCGACCGGTGGACACGCGGGTGTCCCACGAGGCGAGAGCCACCTCGAGCGCGGGGACCAGACGGTCGGTATGCCGACCGGTCAGCGCGGAGATGTTCACCCGGGGCGCCCACGGGATCTGGACGAGCTCCTTCTCGATCTCGCGCTCGAGGTAGGAACGGCGCTCCTCGTCAAGGGTGTCCCACTTGTTGTAGGCCACCACCAGGGCGCGTCCGGAGTCGACAACCTGCTGGATGACCCGGATGTCCTGCTCGGCGATAGCATCCTTCGCATCGATCAGCACCACGGCCACCTCGGCCTTCTCCAGTGCGGTCTGGGTGCGCAGGGAGGCGTAGAAGTCCGCGCCGCGGGTCTGGTGAACCCTGCGGCGGATGCCTGCTGTGTCCACGAAACGCCACGTCTTGCCGCCGAGCTCGATCAGCTCGTCGACCGGGTCGCGGGTGGTTCCGGCCACCTTGTCGACGACCACACGGTCCTCGCCGGCGAGGCGGTTGAGCAGGCTGGACTTGCCCACGTTGGGACGGCCGACCAGCGCCACCCGGCGCGGACCACCTCGGGCGTAGGCCTCGCCGACCGCGGAGAACTTGGGCAGCACCTCGAGCACGGCGTCCAGGACGTCACCGCTGCCCCGGCCGTGCAGCGCCGACACGGGCCAGGGCTGACCCAGGCCGAAGGACCACAGCATCGCGGCGTCCGCCTCGGCGCGCTGGTCGTCGACCTTGTTCGCGACCAGGACGACCGGCTTGCCGGACTTGCGCAGCAGCCTGACCACGGCATCATCGGTGTCGGTGGCCCCGACGGTCGCATCGACGACGAACATCACGACATCGGCGAGGTCGATGGCGATCTCGGCCTGCTCGGCGACGCGCAGGTGGATGCCCGTGGCGTCGACCTCCCAGCCACCGGTGTCCACCAGGGTGAACCTGGTGCCCGTCCACTCGGCGTCGTACGCGACACGGTCCCGGGTCACTCCGGGCACATCCTCGACAACGGCCTCCCGGCGGCCAAGGATCCGGTTGACCAGGGTCGACTTGCCGACGTTGGGGCGGCCGATGATCGCGACGACCGGCACCGGGCCGGTCTGCTCGGCCTCGCCTGCCTCGACGCCTTCACGTTCCAGCAGAGACACGTCCTCTTCGTCCAGCTCGAACTCGTCCAGGCCCACGCGCAGGGCACGCTCAACCGACAGGTCGTCGACCTCGTTGCTGTCGACGGTCTCGGGGTGCTCGCTCACGGCAGGTCCTTCAGCTCTCAGTGTGCGTAGACAATGTGTGATGTCACAGCACGGGGGGTGTATCAGGCGCGCCACAGGGACTGGGCACGCTCGGAACTGTCCATTATCCCTTAATTTGAGCGAACCTCGGTCAGCGAGGCTCTGACAACGGCCAGCACGGCCTCAACGGACTGCTGGAAGTCCAGGTCCGAGGTGTCCACCAGGGTGACGCCCGGAGCTGCCTCCATGAACTGCGAGACGGTGGAGTCATCCCTGTCACGGCGCACGATCTGGTCCCGGGTGGCGGTGACCGCGGCGTGTCCGGAACCGCCGTGAAGCTCGGTGGCCCGCCGGGCCAGACGGGTCTCCTGGCTGGCCGACAGCAGGATCCTGACGTCTGCCCCGGGTGCCACCACCGTGGTGATGTCCCGGCCCTCGGCGACCACTCCCCCGCGGCTGGCGACCAGCTCGGCTATCAGGGCACGCTGACGACTGCACAGCTCGATCCGGACGTCGAGGTTGACCGCGACCTTGGACACCGACTCGGAGATGGCCGTCGACCGGATGGCCTCGTCGATGAGCTCACCACCAACCTCCACCGACGGCGAGCCGGGCTCGGTCCCCATCCGTAGCGGAAGCTCTCTGGCAGCCCGGGTCACCGCAGCCTGGTCCTCAAGGTCGACACCCTGCTGCACGCACCACCAGGTCAGCGCCCGGAACATGGCACCGGTGTCGAGGTAGGCGAGGCCCAGGTGCTGCGCGACGGCTCGCGAGACGCTGGACTTGCCGGAGCCGGAAGGCCCGTCGATGGCGATGACAAGGGGCATGGGCGGGACGGTCACCCGGCAAATTCTAGTTGCCGCCACGGGGGAGGGTTTCCTGCCCTCGTGGCGGGGCTACTGCTGCTGGTCCAACCACCGCAGGACCCGGAGGGCGCGCAGGGTCGCCCAGCGGCTGCTCCCGGCCTGTTCCATCCGGAACCAGGTCCGGCCGGGGTGGGACCGCTGAACCGGCCAGGTCCCGTCCCGGCGCCGTGCGCGGCGGATCACCGCCACCGCATCGCCCAGCCGGGGGTCAGCAGGCGCCCCCGCCGCGCGAAAGTGCTCGAGCCCGCGAAGGACGTCGAAGTGCCATTGCGGCGGGAAGGGGAACCTGGTGAACGCCGGATCCGCCACCTCCCCGCCGCGATGCCAGCGGTAGAGCCCGTGGTCCAGGAAGGAGGTCCGGCCGCGCTCCACGCTGTCTGCCACCGGAATCTTGCCGCCCGTCTGCTGGTACTGGAACAGGGCGTCAAGCGCGGAGATGGAGGTGTGGAACGAGCCATACGCTGAGCCTGCGCGGATCGACTCACAGTTCCACCCCCGTCGGCCAGCTGCTGGTCACACAGCCACCGGAGCGTGGGGTCCAGCCGGTCATCCTGGAGGCCGAACGACGAGGCGAGCATGAAGCAGCCACTCCAGCACGTCCCTCTTGTCCGCGCCGGACGTGTTCGCGTCGAACGTGTCCCCGTCGAACGTGACCCTGTCGAACGTGACCCTGTCGGAGGAGTCTCTGTGGGAGGAGTCTCTGTCGGACGCGGAGGCGGCATCGCCCCGCTGAGCGTTCTTTGCGCCAAACTACTCGTGCGCGGGCCAGCCCAGGGCTGTCAACGCGCTCATCAGGGGCTGAACTGCGTCGGGAAGCACGGCGAGCTCGGCGAGACCGAATGGCTGGCCGATCTCATGCTCCAGGTGCAGGTCCTCCATGTTGACCCCGGCCTCGCCGACGTCGCGCAGCAGCCGGCCCAGCGCGCCCGGCTCGTCCGGTATCACCACGATGACGGTGGCGTAGGCCGTGGGAGCAGCGCCGTGCTTGCCGGGGATCAGGGCATGCCCGGCGTTGCCGTTCGCGACAGCCCTGGCCAGGACCGCCCGGGCGCCGATACTTCCCCCGGCAGGGTCCGACTCCAGCTGACGCAGGGCCACCAGCAGCCCGTCCAGGTCTTCGGCGAGCGACTCGAGGACTCCGCGAACCGCCGGTGCGTTGCCGGCCAGGATCTGGGTCCACATGCCGGGGTCGCTGGCCGCGATGCGGGTCACGTCGCGAATTCCCTGCCCCGACAGCGCAACCGCGCCCGCTGGCAGATCGCGCAGCCGGCTGGCCACCAGGCTGGCAGCGATCTGCGGAACGTGCGAGACGGCCGCAACGGCCGCGTCATGCTCATCCGGGGTCATCACCAGGACGACAGACCCGGCTGCCTCCGCAATGGTGCGCACCGCATCGACCGAGGCGACCGATGCCCGGGGGCCGGGCGCAATCACCCAGGAGCGCCCCTCGAACAGATCCCCCTGCGCTGCCATGGACCCCGACTTCTCCCGGCCGGCCATGGGATGCGACCCGACATAGTGCGCAAGGTCCACTCCCCGGTCCTGCAAGCCCGCCAGCACCGCTCCCTTGACGCTCGCCGTGTCGGTGACCACGGCCTCCGGCCAGCGGGACAGCTCGGCGGCAACCACGTCGGCCACCACGTCGGGCGGCGCGGCGACGACCACCAGGTCCGGGATGGAGCACTGGTCGGCCGCCAGGACACCGGCGCCGAGATCACGAGCCAGCGCTGCTGCCGTGGGCGACGGGTCGTCCAGCGAGACCTGGTAGCCCCTCCTTGTCAGCGCCATGCCCAGGCTCGCCCCGATCAGGCCGGTCCCGACGATCCTGACCTGTCGTCCGGGCGAGGTCAGCATCGCGCTCACTGGGCGAGGTCCCGACGCAGCGCGGTGGCCCCTCGCAGGTAGACGTGGGTGATCTGGTCACGAGCGAGGGTGGTGTTGACGTGAGCCATCAACCTGATCACCCGCGGCATCGCCCCGACGATGTCGAGCTCCTGGGTGCACATGAGCGGGACATCACCGAGGCCGAGCTCACGTGCCGCCACTGCAGGGAACTCGCTACGCACATCAGGGGTGGCCGTGAACATGATCGAGATGACATCTTCCTTGGCCAGCGAGTTGGCCTCCAGCACTGACGAGACGAGCTCGCGGGTCGAGGACAGCACCTGCTCACGCTCGTCCGCATCAAGCTGGATGGCACCTCTGATGGCGCGAACGGCACTGGCCGGCATACGCATATCACTCACTGGGTAACCGTAGCGACGAAGCGCACCTAGCGCATCAGAGTCCAGCCGCTGAGTACAGCTGGCCAATCTCGGGCCGGTTCAGTGCGCGCATCCGTCCGGATCTCAGATCGCCGAGACGGATCGGGCCGACGTCGGTCCTGACCAGGGTGATCACCGGGTATCCGACCTCCTCGAGCAGCCGACGCACGATGTGCTTGCGACCCTCGTGCAGCTTGACCTCGACCAGCGCCTTGCCGGGGGCAGAGTCCACGAGCTTGAAGGAGTCGATCTTGACCGGCCCGTCCTCGAGCTCGATTCCCTCCCGCAGCCGCTTGCCCAGATCCCTCGGAACCGGCCCGGGGATCTGCGCCAGATAGGTCTTCAGGACCCCGTAGGACGGGTGCTGGAGCCGGTGGGCGAGGTCGCCGTCGTTGGTCAGCAGCAGCAGTCCCTCGGTGTCGGCATCCAGGCGCCCGACGTGGAAGAGCCGTTCCTTGCGGTTGCTGACGAAGTCTCCGACGCACGGCCGGCCAAGCTCGTCGCTCATCGTCGACACCACGCCCAGGGGTTTGTTGAAGGCCAGGTAGACGCGGGACTCGTCCAGCTGGACCCGGGACCCGTCAACGTGGACGGTCTGCCGGTTGGGGTCGATCCGCACACCTAGCTCGGTGACCACGTGCCCGTCGACCGCCACCCGCCCTGCGGTGATCAGGTTCTCGCAGGTTCGCCGGCTACCGACGCCAGCCGCTGCCAGGAGCTTCTGCAGGCGCACGCCATCGGGGTCATGGACGTCGACCTGGACGTCAGGCCTCTCACGCTCTGGAGGCAGCCGGGTGGGCTGACTGGGCTTGGTGGTGCCACTGCTGCCCCGTGCAGGGGCACTGCCGCGTTCGGGTGCGCTGCCGCGACCGGCGGCGCTGCGCCGTTGCGGGGCACTGCCGCGTGAGGGGGTACTGCTGGACGAGCGTTGGCGGGGTCGGTCTGATCCGCCGCGACCGTCATGACCGCCCTGAGCCGGTGTCCGGTCGGTCATGCCCGGCCGTCATTTGAAAGGGCCGCTAGTTCGTCGAGCACATCAACCTCGGGTAAGTAGGGGGCCAGAGCCGGCAGCTCATCAAGTGAACCGAGGCCAAGCCGTTGCAGGAAGTAGGAAGTCGTCCCGTACAGGGTCGCACCAAACTCGCCTTCTTCCCCCATTTCCTCGATCAGGCCACGGGTGAGCAGGGTCCGCACGACGCCGTCCACGTTGACGCCGCGAACAGAGCTGATCCGGGATCGGGACACCGGCTGCCGGTAGGCGATGACCGCCAGCGTCTCCAGCGCCGCCTGGGTGAGCCTGGACTGCGCCCCGTCCAGGAGGAACTTCTCGACGACCGGTGCGTACTCCGGGCGGCTGTAGACCCGCCATCCCCCGGCGATCCCCTTGATCGTGAAACCCCGGTCGCTCTCGTCATACTCGGCCGCAAGGTCATGCAGGTGTCGAAGCACGTCCTCCACCGGCAGCTCCAGCGCGGAGGCCAGCGAGATCTCGGTCACCGGCTCGTCGACGACCATCAGGACAGCCTCGATGGCTGCCCGTGCGCCGCCGGCAAAGTCGTTGATGTCAAAGGCGACCTGCTCTTGCGGGATCTCGGCCGGCAGGTCACTCAAGCTGGGCTCACCATCTCTTGGTCGCTCACATCATGGTTGGTACCGACGTCGTGTCGGCTGTCGTCGTGGCTGGTGACGTCATCGGTCGCCGGCCCGGGTCTGGCCGGGTCGGCGCTGCCCGGGTCGTGGAGGCTCGCGGCGCCATCGTGCGGTTCGTCGAACTCGTCGCTGACCCCGACCTCACCGTCGTCCTGGCCGGTCCAGCGGACCGTCAGCTCCCCGAGAGCCTCGCTCTGGTCGAAGATGACGACCGACTCGTGAAACAGCTCCAGCAGGGCAAGAAAGCGCGCGACGATCACCAGGGTGCTGTCGGCATCGGCGACCAGAGCCCGGAACGAGCAGGTGCGTGCCGCCCTTAGCCGTGCCACGATCACGGTTGCCTGTTCGCGAACGTTGACCGCCGGCGCGTGCAGGTGCTCCAGGCCCACCGTGGGAACAACCTTGGGCGCCATGGCCCGCGCGGCAATCACGGCGAGCTGCTCGGGCGTGACGCCCATCACGAGCTCAGGAAGCAACGCGGCGAACTGAGGGTCCAGGCCGGCCTGGCGCGCGGTCATCCGGCCGGCCGTGGCAATCTGCTCGGCGAACGCACTGGCCACCTGCTTGAACGCGCGGTACTGCAGCAGACGGGCAAACAGCAGGTCCCGCGCTTCGATCAGGGCCAGGTCCTCGTCGTCCTGGGGGTGCAGCTGCGGCAGCAGATGGGCCGACTTGATATCCAGCAGGGTGGCAGCCACCAGGAGAAACTCGGAAGCCTGGCTCAGGTCCCATTCGGTGTCTGACGCCTGATGGGCCCTGATGTGGGCCATGAACTCGAAGGTGACCTCGGCCAGGGCAATCTCGGTGATATCCAGCTTGTGCTTGGCGATCAGACCGAGCAGCAGCTCGAACGGCCCCTGGAAGACGTCAAGGTGCACCTCGAAGGGCGGGTCATCGATCCGGCGCAGCACGCCGCCCGGGGTGAGGCCGGTCCCATCGGCCTGCCTGTCAGGCCCGAACGGCTCGGGGGGTCCGTCTGGCTCGATGGGCTGGACGGGCTCGGTGACGACTCTGGCACTGACCGCGGCAACCTCAATGGCTGAGGTCTCAGTCATTGTGCTCAGGCCGCCCCACCCCGCGCGATGAGCTCGCGCGCCATCTGCCGATAGGCCTCGGCCGCCGAGTGTGTCGAGGCGTAGGTCGTGATGGGTTCGGCGGCCAGTGAGGAGTCGGGGAACTTGACCGTGCGGCTGATCACGGTGTGGAAGACCAGGTCGCCGAAGTGGTCGACCACGCTGCGGACGACCTCCCTGCTGTGCAAGGTGCGGCTGTCGTACATCGTGGCCAAAATTCCATCGACCTGCAGTCGAGGGTTAAGGCGATCACAGATCTTTTCGATGGTCTCCACCAGCAGCGCGACCCCTCGCATCGCGAAGAACTCGCACTCCAGCGGGATGATCACCCCGTGTGCCGCCGTGAGTGCGTTGACGGTGAGCAGGCCCAGCGACGGCTGGCAGTCGATGAGCACGACGTCGTACTCATCGACGATGGGGCGCAGGACGCGAGCCAGGACCATCTCCCGGGCCACCTCGCCGACCAGCTGCACCTCAGCCGCGGACAGGTCGATGTTGGCCGGGATGATGTCGAGGTTCTCCAGGGCGGTGTGCTGGACCACGTCATGGATATCGTGTCCGCGTTCGACCAGCAGGTTGTAGATCGTGACATCGAGCTCATAGGTCGGGACCCCGAGACCGACGGACAGGGCGCCCTGCGGGTCGAAGTCGATCAGCAGGACCTTGCGGCCGCACTCAGCCAGGGCAGCGCCGAGGTTGATCGTGCTGGTGGTCTTGCCGACGCCGCCCTTCTGGTTGCACATCGCGATGATCCGCGCGGGACCATGGCTGGTAAGCGCGGCAGGTTCGGGGAAGTCGGGCATCACCCTGCCGGTGGGGCCAACCTGCCCGGCTCCGACATTCTGGGTGCCCGGAAGGTGGGCCGGCGCGAGCTGAGGCGCGGCCACGACATCGGTGGCAGCGGAGCCGTTGGCGTGCACGGTCTCGGCGGTCGGACCCTCGTCTGCCGGACCCGGAGTTGCCGCAATGCTCGTGGCCGGACTCTCGGTGGTCGTAGTCACCACGTTAGTCACAGGTGTTCCCTCCCAGCGTGGTCGATAGGTCATCGGTCAGTCACTCGCTGATCGCGTCGACAGTAGTCGGGCCGGGGGGGCTGATTCAAGGCAGGGTGCGGCCTGTCGCCGACAGATTGAATTCATCGTGCCCGCGGATGCGCCTCTGCATAGACCTCACGCAGGTGCTGGACCGTCACCATAGTGTAGATCTGGGTCGTCGTGACAGAGGCGTGACCAAGAAGCTCCTGCACCACCCGAACGTCGGCCCCGCCATCCAGCATGTGGGTGGCGAAGGAGTGGCGCAGGGTGTGCGGGCTGACGTTGTCCGCCAGACCGGCGCGTTCGGCCGCGGAGCGGATCGCCGCCCAGGCACCCTGCCGTGAGAGCCGGCCTCCGCGCAGGTTCAGGAACAGTGCCGGTGTCCCCTGGCCCCGCAGCGCCATCGCCGGACGGGCCCGGACCGTGTACGTCGTGACCGCGTCCCGCGCGTACCGTCCGAGCGGGACGACGCGTTCCTTGCTCCCCTTGCCGAACAGACGCACCGACCCCTGCCCGCGGTCGTTGTCAGCAGACGAGGGGCCACCGGGGATCGTGTGGCCAAGGTCGATGTCGTCGAGGTCGAGACCGACGACCTCGCTGATTCGCGCGCCCGCCCCGTAGAGGACCTCCAGCATTGCCCGATCTCGCAACGCTGCCGGGGTGTCCCCCAGGCTCGCCGCCGACAGCAGGCTCTCGACATCGGCGATCGAGATGGCTTTGGGCAGTCGCTTGGGCACCTTGGGCGGCGCCACCCCCTCAGCGGGGTCGGTGTCGGTCGTCCCCTCGAGGGCCAGGAAACGGTGAAAGCCGCGCACCGCGACGAGGGTCCTGGCAGCCGATGACGCCGACAGGGGCGGACGTTCGGCGGCCCCCTCACGCAACGCCGCCAGGAAGTCGGTGATGTCGGTCTCGCGCACGGCAGCCGGATCGCTGATGCCCCGGTCGCCGAGGAACAGCTCGTATCGGGTGAGGTCCCGACGATAGGAGGTCAGCGTGTTCTCCGCCGACCCGCGTTCGACCCGAAGATGGTCAATCCATCCTCGGGTCGAACGCGTCAGGGATGATTCGGCCTCGGTCAGCGCAGGACCTCGTCCAGGCTCAGCGCCTCGAAGCCATGAGCCTCGGCAACGGGACCGTAGGTGACGGCGCCGTCGTGGGTGTTCAGGCCCAGGGCCAGTGCCGGGTCGGAGGCCAGTGCCTTGCGCCAGCCGTGGTTGGCGAGCTCCACGGCATACGGCAGGGTCACGTTGGTCAGCGCGTAGGTCGAGGTGTGCGGCACCGCGCCCGGCATGTTCGCCACGCAGTAGAACACCGAGTTGTGAACCTTGTAGGTGGGGTCCGCGTGCGTGGTCGCGTGGGAGTCCTCGAAACAGCCGCCCTGGTCGATGGAGATATCGACCAGCACCGAGCCCGGCTTCATCCGGGACACCTGTTCGTTGGTGATCAGGGTCGGCGCCTTGGCACCCGGGACCAGCACCGCGCCGATCACCAGGTCCGCGTCAGCGATGGCGCGCTCGACCTCGTAGGCGTTAGAGGTCACCGTCTGGCAGTGACCCTGGTAGATGGCATCCGCGATCCGCAGCTTGGCCACGTTGCGGTCCAGCAGCAGGACCTCGGCCTGCATGCCCAGGGCGATAGCAGCGGCATTCATGCCAGACACGCCTGCGCCGATGACCACGACCTTGGCGGCATAGACACCGGACACGCCACCCATCAGGATGCCGCGCCCACCATTTGCCGCCATCAGTGTCGCGGCGCCCACCTGGGGGGCGAGCCGGCCGGCAACCTCACTCATCGGGGCCAGCAACGGCAGGGAGTGGTCGGGCAGCTCCACGGTCTCGTAGGCGATCCCGGTCACCTTGCGCCTGATCAGCTCGTCCGTCAGCTGACGGTCGGCGGCCAGGTGCAGGTAGGTGAAGAGGGTCTGGCCCTCACGCATCTTGTCGTACTCGGTGGGAATGGGCTCCTTGACCTTCAGGATCAGGTCGCCGGTGGCCCACACGTCCGCGGCGGTGTCCAGGATCTTGGCCCCGGCGGCGATGTAGTCCTCATTGGTGATCGAGGAACCGACGCCCGCGCCGGTCTCCACGTAGACCTCGTGGCCGTTGCGGGCCAGCTCATGAACCCCTGAGGGCGTGATCGCCACTCGGTACTCGTTGTTCTTGACTTCGCGGGGAATTCCGACCTTCACGGTTACCAACATCCTTTGCCGATGCACCACCGCCGAGGCAACTTCATTGTCACGTCGATCGGCCGCCCGAAGGGCGTGCAATTTCGATTCTAAGGCAGCCCGATCAGGCGGTCACCCGGGGCCGACGGTCCTCTTCCGGAGGCACCCAGGACGACGCTTGCGCGATGACCTGCTCGCCGCTGCGGATGTCCTTCACGGAGTCACCGATCTGCTCACCAGACGCGGGAAACCACACGAACGGTATGCCGCGTCGCTGCGCGAACATGATCTGCCTGCCGAACTTTGCGGCCGTCGGCGACACCTCGCAGGCGATGCCCCGCTGGCGAAGCGAGGCGGCGACCACCATCCCGCGGGCACGGTCGCCCTCGTCGGCCAGGGCCACCAGCACGCAGGAGGGAGAGGTCCGGCTGACCGACAGGGTCGGCATGATCTTGGCCAGCAGCCGCGAGAGCCCGATCGAGATACCGACCCCTGGATAGGTCGTCTTGCCGTCGGAGGCCAGCGCGTCGTAGCGACCACCCGAGCAGATCGAGCCGTAGGACTCCGAACCGATCAGCTGGGTCTCATAGACCGTGCCGGTGTAGTAGTCGAGGCCGCGGGCGACCTTCAGGTCGGCGACCATCAGCCCTGCGGCGTGCTCTGACCCCACCCGGATCACTGCCGCCAGCTCCTCCAGCCCTTCAGTGAGAGTCTCGTGCCGGACGCCAAGGGCCAGCACCCGGTCGACGAAGCTCTCGTCAGGGGCGTTGATCTGGGCCAGGGCGAGGGCGGCGTCTGCCTGGGCGCTGGTCGCGCCGGCGGCGACCATGAGCCCGTGGACCGCGTCCGGGCCGATCTTGTCCAGCTTGTCCACGATCCGCAGCATCGTCTGGACGTCGGCGATCCCGATCCCGAGATAGAACCCCTGCGGGATCTTGCGGTTGTTGACCTGGATCCGGAACGGCCCGATCGGCAGCTTGCTGAACGCGTCGGCGACCACCAGTGGCAGCTCGGCCTCGTACTGAGGGGCCAGCCGGCCCACGTCCACGATGTCGATGTCGCACTGGGTGAACTCTCGGTAGCGGCCCTCCTGCGGACGCTCCCCCCGCCATACCGGCTGGATCTGGTAGCGGCGGAAGGGGAAGGTCAGCTTGCCCGCGTTCTCCAGGACGTACCGGGCGAAGGGGACGGTGAGGTCGAAGTGCAGACCCAGTCGTTTCTGGGGAGACTCCGACGCTGAGCTGTCACTGCCGGCCGCCAGACGGCTGATCGCGTAGATCTCCTTGTCGGTGTCCTCACCCTGGCTGGACAGGCGCTCGATCGGCTCCACCGCCCTGGTCTGGATGGAGGCGAACCCGTGCAGCTCGAACGTCTCGCGGATCACGTCCGTGAAGTGCTGCTCGATGATGCGTTCACCGGGCAGCCACTCCGGGAAGCCACTGATCGGGCGGACTTTGCTCACGACGTCAATCCTTGCAGGTACGGGTTGGTGCCACGTTCGCGTTCCATCGTGGTGGCCGGACCGTGACCCGGAAGGACGAGCACATCGTCGGCAAGCGGCAGCACCACATCACGCAGGCTCCGGTTCATCGCCGCCCCGTCGCCGCCCGCCAGGTCGGTCCGTCCGATCGAGCCCGCGAACAGAACGTCCCCCGACAACACGGTGGTGCGGACGCCCGCCTCGGCCGACAGGCCCTCCGGCACGTCCGGCAGCGAGAACATGACCGATCCCTCCGTATGGCCTGGGGCATGCAGCACCCGCAGTTCGAGTCCGGCGATGCTCAGCCGTTGGTCGTGGGCCAGCCGGATCACGTCAGAGGGCTCCTCCCAGCCTGCCTTCTGGCCGAACTGCTGCTCGAACATAGCGATCAGCTCGGGTCCCACTGCTGACAGGGGGTCAGCCAGGCGGTACTGGTCGTCGCCGTGGATGTAGGCGGCGACCCCTGCCGAGCGGCAGACCGGTGTCACCGAATAGACATGGTCGAAATGGCCATGGGTGAGCAGCACGGCGGCAGGCCTGAGCCGGTGCTCGCGCAGGACCTCGGCCAGCGCATCGGTGACCCCCACACCGGGGTCGACGATCAGGCATTCCTCACCGTCAGCGAGAGCAAGGACGTAACAGTTGGTGCCGGCGACAACGGCCGGGAATCCGATGGTCAACACATGCGTGAGCCTAACCGTCTCCTGAGACCCGACCCTCCCCCCGTGCGCACCGGCGGGCCCCGCTTAGACTGGCCCGAGGCCTCACATGCGCCCAGAGCCAGCGTTTCCGTCCACTGTCCGAAGGAGTGCCCCGGTGTCGCCCCACGCCCGCGACCGAGCCCGCGACAAACGTCGTAACCAGAAACGTCAGACCGTGCTGGACACGCGCGCAGCGGAGTCGAGACGAAACAAGCAGGTTCTGGGCATCGTGCTGGTGGTGGCGGTGGTCATCGGTGGCTTCGTCTGGCTCGCTTCTGCCCTGAACAAGGACAACGCCACGAACGGTGGCCAGGCAGCCGCCAGGGCCGGCGTCCAGGCGACCTCGACTCCCCCGGCCCTGGCCAAGCCCGTCGCTGGGTGTGTTGCCGCCCCGGCGGTCCCCAACGACAAGCGAACGCGCACCCTGCCCGACAAGAAGATCGCAGCCGGCAAGACCTTCATCGCAAAGGTCATGACGAACTGCGGAGTGATCACGGTCGAGCTCGACGGAGTCAAGGCCCCGCAGACGGTGGCCTCCTTCCTCGGCCTGGCCGAGAGCGGCTACTGGACCGACAGCCCATGCCACCGGCTGACCCCGACAGGCATCTTCGTCCTGCAGTGCGGAGACCCCACAGGCTCTGGCCAGGGCACCCCCGGGTACGGCTTCGGCGTGGAGAACGCCCCGGCCAACTTCACCTATCCGGCGGGCACGCTCGCGATGGCCCGAACCTCCGACCCCAAGAGCAACGGGGGGCAGTTCTTCATCGTCTACAAGCAGACTGTGCTGAATGACCCCACCGGCTACACGATTTTTGGCAAGATCACCTCGGGGTTGGATATTGTCGAGAGGGTTGCCGCAGCGGGAGCCACTCCTGAGGACGCCAACAAGAACACCGCGCCGTTGCAGCCCGTCAGCATCCTCGCGGTGAATGTCACCGAGAAGAAGGCCTGACAAGTGACCGAGCAGAAGCACGAGAACCAGCCTGCTGACAGCTCAGCGGACACCTCCGAGGAGCTGGACCCAGTAGGGGATGCCCCGACCCCGCCCGCCGCGGAGACACCGGCCACCCAGCCTGCGCCGGCTGAGGTACCTGGGCCGGCAGACGAGGCAGTCCCTGCAGAGCAGGCCGTGCCGACACCGGTGGTCCCAGAAGGGGCCGAGCCGGCTGAGCAACCCGCACCGGCAGCGGAGCCAGTCCCGACACCGGTGGTCACAGAGGCGGCCGAGGCACCCGCACCGGCAGCGGAGCCAGTCCCGACACCGGTGGTCACAGAGGCGGCCGAGGCGGCTGAGCAACCCGCACCGGCAGCGGAGCCAGTCCCGACACCGGTGGTCACAGAGGCGGCCGAGGCGGCTGAGCAACCCGCACCGGCAGCGGAGCCCGTCCCGACACCGGTGGTCACAGAGGCGGCCGAGGCGGCCGAGCAACCCGCACCGGCAGCGGAGCCCGTCCCGACACCGGTGGTCACTGAGGCGGTCGAGCCGGCTGAGGAGCCTGTCCCGTCAGCGACGCTCGCCGAGCCGCCAGCTGAGGAGGCCTCACCGGCCGAGGATCCGAAGCCGGTGGAGAAGCCAGCCCTGACCCCGGCGCCCCCGGTCCCATCCCCCGCCACCATGCATGTGCCAAGTCCCGCGTCTCTGGCCGCTCGCCTTCACGGCAACGCCGCGCCGAAGCCGTCACAGTATGGGCGGGTGGACGACTCAGGCACGGTGTTCGTCCGCACGGCCGATGGTGAACGCGAGGTCGGCTCGTACCCGGGCGCCACCGCCGCCGAGGCGTTGGGCTACTTCACTCGCAAGTATGACGAGCTGCTGGCCTCCGCCGATCTGCTGCTGCAACGGGTGACTCACACGGACCTGTCCGCCAGAGAAGGCTCGGACGGGCTCGCCAAGCTGCGCGAGCAGGTCACCGACGCCAGGGTCGTCGGTGACCTGGCCGCCCTGGATGCCCGGATCGCCGCTATCGCCGCAGCCGTCGACGCCAAGAAGGCCACCGAGGGGGTTGAGCGCACCGCGGCTCGCGAGGCGGGCAAGGCCAAGCGCGAGGAGCTGGTGCTCGAGGCCGAGAAGATCGCCGGTCAGCCCGAGGCGAAGATCCAGTGGAAGACCAGTGGTACCAGGATGCGGGCCCTGCTGGACGAGTGGAAAGCCCTGCAACGCAGCGGACCCAAGCTCGACCGAGAGTCCGAAACGGCTCTCTGGCAGCGCTTCAGTGCCGCTCGCAACTCCTTCGACAAGGCGCGCCGGGTCTACTTCGCCCAGCTCGAGGACACCCAGGCCGAGGCGAGGACCACGAAGGAACAGCTGGTCAAAGAGGCTGAGGTGCTTGCCACCAGCAAGGACTGGTCGGCGACCGCAACGGCATTCAAGCGCCTGATGGATCGCTGGCGCGAGGCCGGCCGCACCTCACGCAACGACGACGACGCCCTGTGGGCTCGCTTCAAGACCGCGCAAGACAGCTTCTTCAATGCCAAGGACGAGATCGTCGCAGCCGAGAACGAGGAGTACGAGGCCAATCTGGTCGTCAAGGAAGCCCTCCTTGGCGAGGCCGAGGCTCTGCTTCCGGTGACCGACATCGAGGCGGCGAAGGCCTCGTTGCGCGTCATCCAGGATAAGTGGGAACGGGCAGGCAAGGTCCCGCGTCCGCAGGTGGAGCGCCTCGAGAAGGCCATGCGCCGGGTCGAGACGGCTGTCCGGGACAAGGACGAGAAGCGCTGGGCCAGCAGCAACCCAGAGGCTGCGGCCCGCGCTCAGAGTCTGGTGGACCAGCTCGAGAAGGCGGTCGAAGGGCTGCGCAAGGACGTCGTCAAGGCCGAGACCTCCGGAAATGCGAAGAAGATAGCCGATGCCCGATCGAGCCTCGAGGCTCGCGAGCAGTGGCTGGCGCAGGCTCGGGCCGGCGTCCAGGAGTTCGGCGGCTAGTTAGTCGGACTCGCTGATCTTGTCGGTCGACTTGCCGCCGGTGATGCGATAGACGTCGAACACGCCGTCGATCTTGCGCACGGCCTGGATCACGTGGTCGAGATGTCCCGGGTCGCCCATCTCGAAGGTGAACCGGGACAGGGCCACCCGGTCCCGCGAGGTGTGCACGGTGGCCGACAAGATGTTCACATGCTGGTCCGACAGGACCCGGGTGACATCCGACAGCAGCGCGTTGCGGTCCAGCGCCTCCACCTGGAGCTGGACCAGGAACACGCTGGCAGCTGACGGGGCCCACTCGACCTCGATCAGCCGGTCGGGCTGGGACAGCAGGGACTCGGCATTGGTGCAGTCCGAGCGGTGCACCGAGACACCTCTGCCGCGCGTCACGAAACCCATGATGGGGTCGCCCGGAACCGGGGTGCAGCATCGTGCCAGCTTGACCCAGACGTCATCCGCGCCGACAACCACGACGCCGGGGTCACCATTACGCGGGCGTGGCAGCCCGGACGACGGGGTGGTGGCCTCGGCGAGGTCATCAGTGGCGCCCTCCTGCCCACCCAGGTGAGCCACCAGGCGGCTCACGACATGCTGTGCAGACACATGACCGTCGCCCACCGCGGCATACAGGCTGGAGATGTCCGGGTAGCGCAGCTCACCGGCGAGCTGGGTCAGTGAGTCGTGAGTCATCAGCCGCTGGAGCGGCAGGCCCTGTTTGCGCATGGCCTTGGCGATGGCGTCCTTGCCGACGTCGATGGCCTCTTCGCGACGTTCCTTGGAGAACCACTGACGGATCTTGTTACGGGCTCGCGGGCTTCGGACGAAGGTGAGCCAGTCGCGTGAGGGGCCGGCTCCCTCGGCCTTGGAGGTGAGGATCTCTACGACGTCGCCGTTCTCCAGCGGGCTCTCGAGCGGGACCAGCCGGCCGTTGACCCGGCCGCCGATGCAGTGGTGCCCGACCTCGGTGTGCACCGCGTAGGCGAAGTCAACCGCGGTGGAACCAGCCGGCAGAGCCACCACCGAGCCCTTGGGGGTGAAGACGTAGACCTCCTGGGCGCTGATCTCGAAGCGCAGGGAGTCCAGGAACTCGCCGGGGTCGGAGATCTCGCTCTGCCAGTCAAGGAGCTGACGCAGCCACGCCATGTCGTTGACCGGGCCGGTGTCCGCCTTGCGGCCGGATGTCGCCGACTCGGGGGTCTGACCCGGGGCGTCCTCTTTGTACTTCCAGTGAGCCGCGACGCCATACTCTGCCCGCCGGTGCATCGTATGCGTACGGATCTGGATCTCGACCGGCTTGCCCTCGGGCCCGATGACCGTGGTGTGCAGGGACTGGTACATGTTGAACTTGGGCATCGCGATGTAGTCCTTGAAACGCCCGGGCACCGGGTTCCAGCGAGCGTGCAGGGCCCCGAGCACCGCGTAACAGTCGCGGACCGAGTCCACCAGGACCCGGACGGCGACGAGGTCGTAGATCTCCTCGAACTCACGGCCGCGGACGATCATCTTCTGGTAGACGGAGTAGTAGTGCTTCGGACGGCCGGTCACCACGGCCTTGATCCGGGTCGCCGCGAGATCCTTGGTGATGCTCTCGCGGACGCTGGCGAGGTACTCCTCACGAGCCGGGGCACGCTCGGCCACCAGGCGCACGATCTCGTCATAGACCTTGGGATAGAGCGTCGCGAACGACAGGTCCTCGAGCTCCCACTTGATCGTGTTCATGCCCAGCCGGTGGGCTAGCGGCGCATAGATCTCAAGCGTCTCGCGAGCCTTGCGCTGTCCGGACTCCTCGGACACGTAGCGCCAGGTGCGGGCATTGTGCAGACGGTCGGCCAGCTTGATCACCAGCACCCGGATGTCCCTGGCCATGGCCACGACCATCTTTCGGACCGTCTCGGCCTGCGCAGCCTCGCCGTAGGTCACCTTGTCGAGCTTCGTCACGCCATCGACGAGCATCGCGATCTCGTCACCGAAGTCGTTGGTCAGGGCCTTCAGGCTGTATGACGTGTCCTCGACCGTGTCGTGCAGCATGGCCGCAGCCAGCGTGTCCGGGGTCATCCCGAGCTCGGCCAGGATCGAGGTCACGGCCAGGGGGTGGGTGATGTAGGGGTCGCCGCTCTTGCGCAGCTGGCCCCGGTGGGCCTTCTCGGCCACGACGTAGGCCCGTTCGATGATCGACAGATCTGCCTTGGGGTGCGAGGCCCGGACGCTGCTCAGCAGCGGCTCCAGCACCGGATCTGTGTCAGTGCGAGGTCCGCCGAAGCGCGCGAAGCGGGCTCTGACCCGCGAGGAGGTGGGCAGGGAGATCGTCGGCTGGTCCGACGACGTCGACCTCTGAGACCGAGGCAGCTGGGGCCTGCGAGGCTTTGGAGGCGTGGTGGCGCCGGGCGCCTCCGGCTCGCTCTCCTGGTCCATGAGAGCAGTCTATGGGCGCTATACCGAGAGCATCGCGTGAACACAGCGACCCGAGAGCTTGCTGCGGCCGTGCAGGAAGCCCAGCTCCAGGACCACCTCGACTGCCTCGACGCTGGCACCGGCGCGTTCAACCAGCTCACAGGCTGCCTCGGCGGTGCCGCCGGTGGCCAGCACGTCATCCATGACCAGAGCCCGCTTGCCACCCGTGAACGCGTCGGCGTGGACCTCGATGACGGCGCTGCCGTACTCCAGGTCATACTCCGCGCTGTGCGTCTCGCCGGGCAGCTTGCCGGCCTTACGAACCGGGACGAACCCGACGCCCAGCTCGTAGGCGACGGCCGCGCCCAGGATGAGCCCGCGCGCCTCGATCCCGACGATGACGTCCACGTTGCCGGCGTACCGGCCGGCAATGTCTCGCACGACTGCCCGCAGCGCCGGGCCATCGCTCAGCAGCGGCGTGAAGTCCTTGAAGACCACCCCGGCGACGGGAAAGTCGGGGACGTCTCGAAGACGGCTGGCCACCACCTCGGCGATCGGAGCGGTCAACGGCGCAGGACCCGACGGCCCCGGGTTCGACTCTGGGTTCGAAGACTCAGGGTTCGATGACTCGGGGTTCGATGACTCGGGGTTCGATGACTCCGGGTTCGATGACTCAGGGCTGACGAGCGGGCAGTCCGTCATCGCTTCGACTTCGGCGGGCGTTTGGGCTGGTTACGCGGCCCGGTCTGCACATACGGGTGGACGGGCCGGGCAGCGGCTGAGCCGCCGCCGGTGGAGACGTGGGCGGACTCCATAGTGCCGGTGTCGTCCGTACTGTGCTGGCCGAATGAGTCGGGGCCGGACGGGACGGTGCTCGCCTTGCGAGCCTGGGCGGCCTGGTAGCGCAGCGCCCGCTTCTTGAGCTCCTTCATCCCCGGCTCCCTCTCCCGCAGATCCGCGAGCACGGGGGTGGCGATGAAGATGGAGGAGTAGGTGCCGACGGCGATACCGACGAACAACGCAAGGCTGAGGTCGAGCAGCGTTCCTGGGCCGAGCAGGAAGTAGCCGATGAAGAGGATGGAGGCGACCGGGAGCAGGGCCACCACAGAGGTGTTGATCGAGCGGACCAGCGTCTGGTTGACCGCCTGGTTGGCGGCCTGGGAGTACGACAGCCGACCGTTCCCCTCGGCCTCCAGAGTGTTCTCCCGAACCTTGTCGAACACCACCACGGTGTCGTACAGCGAGTACCCGAGGATCGTGAGGAAGCCGATCACGGACGCCGGCGTGATCTCGAAGCCGGCCAGCGCGTAGATGCCGATGGTGATCACGAGGTCGTGTGCCAGGGCGATCAGGGCCGACGCCGACATCTTCCACGTTCGGAAGTAGGCCGCCAGGACAAGCGAGACCAGCACGAGGAACCAGATGAGCGCGGTGAGGGCCTGCTGACTGACCGAGGCTCCCCAGGACGGCCCGATGGTGTTGGCGCTGACATTGGTCACGCCGACGTTGAACTCCTTGGCCAGTGCGGACTTCACCCTCTCGGTCACGGCTGTGCTCTGGAACTTCTCGGTCTGCACCCGCACGGACTTGTCGGTCTTGGTGACAATGACGTTGGCTCCGGGGTTCACCGAGCCGAGAGCCGTCTTGGCACGAGCTTCGAAGCTGCTGAAGTCCTGCACCGACGAGATGCGGAACTCCGAGCCACCCTTGAACTCCAGCCCGATGTTCAGGCCGCGCCCAAACAGACCAATTGTCGCCAGCACCAGAAGGACCGCCGACACCGCATACCACGTCTTCTGACGACCGACGAAGTCGATCGAGCGCTTCCCGGTGTAGAGGTCGTTGCCAAAGTTGGAGAACCTGCTCACGACTGGATCCCCTCTGCTGCGGCCCGCTGGTCGGCAATTGTGACTCGGCCACGCCCGGCGTAGGTGACGGTCCTGGCCCCCAGCCGTTTCGGATCCAGGCCAGACCATTTGTGTCCCTGGCCGAATAACTTCGTGTTGGCCAGGATCGAGAGCAGCGGGTGGGTAAACAGGAACACGACGATGATGTCGATGATCGTGGTCAGCATCAGCGTGAAGGCGAACCCGCGAACGTTGCTGGCGGCGAGGGCGTACAGGACCACCGCAGCCAGGAAGTTGACGGCGTCCGAGATCAGGATCGTGCGCCGGGCGCGATTCCAGCCCGTCTCCACGGCGGCCCGGAGCGCGCGTCCGTCCCGAACCTCGTCACGTACGCGTTCGAAGTAGAGGATGAACGAGTCGGCGACGATGCCGATGGACACGATCAGTCCGGTCACCCCCGCCATCGTCAGGCGGAATCCCTGGGACCAGCCGAACAGGGTCACCAAGCCGTAGGTCAGCAAGCCGGCGATGAGCAAAGAGCTGACGGTCACCAGACCCAGGGCGCGGTACTGGAACAGGGAGTAGGCGACCACGAGCAGCAGGCCGATTGCTCCGGCAAGCAGGCCTCGAGCGAGCTGGTCCCCGCCGAGCGTGGGACTGATCTGGTCGCTGGTCTGCAACGTGAAGGACAACGGCAGAGCGCCGAACTTGAGCTGGTCCGCGAGTACCTTGGAGGACGCGGCGGTGAAGCTCCCGGTGATGCTCGCGGTGCCGGCGCACAGTGCGGCCTCGGAGCGCGGAGCCGAGATCACCTTGTTGTCCAGCACGATCCCGAACTGGTTGAGCGGGGGTGTGAGCGGGGTGATCCGCGACGTCACGTTGCAGAATGCCGTGGTGCCGGCGCCGTTGAAGTTGAGACGGACCTCGTAGACACCGGTCGGTCCACTCTGGTTCGACTGAGCTCCCGAAGTGGCATCGGCGATCTCCGAGCCGAGGACCTCTGCCGGGCCGAGGATGTACTTGGCCTGGCCGTCAGCCGAGCAGGTGACCATCGGCTTGTTCTTTGGCTCGGCGCTGATCTTCTCGACGGCCTTGGGATCAGCACAGTTGAGCGCTATGAGCTGCTTCTCAAGCTCTGGGGTCACCTGCTTCGGGTCGCTGGCGGTGCCGGCAAGTGCGTTCGGGGCAGTCGCGGGAGACTGACCGGGCGTCGCTGTGGGGGGGACTACCAAGGGCGTTGTCTTCGGCGCGGGCGCAGGCGTGGTCGCGGCAGCCAGCGCGGGTGGAAAGCCCGACTTGGGTGCGGGCGTCGCTGTACTGGTGGCTACCGGTTTGCTGGTGGCCGTGCCCGTTGGTTTCAGCGGCGACACGCCGCTCTGCGTGGGCGTGGGTGTTGGCGTCGGCGCGGCGGACGTCTCGACCAGGACGGCGCGCATCTGCAGCTGCGAGGACTTCTGCAGCGAGCTGACGACTGCCGGGTCGGGAGTACCCGGCAACGAGACGACGATGTCCTTGCCGCCCTGGGTGGAGACCTCGGCCTCGGTGACACCCGATCCGTTCGCGCGGGCGCGCATGATGTCGACCGCCTTGAGGATCTGACCCTGGTTGATCACCTGGCCCTTGGGGACCGTGGGCGTCAGGATCAGCTGGGTGCCACCTGAGAGGTCGAGCCCGAGCTTCGGGGTGCGCTGCGCGGTGCCCCAGGTGCTGACGGCGCCCAGCAGGCCATAGAGGCCGACGATGAGCAGGATCAGCACTGACATCGTGCGCAAGGGCCCACGATTGTGCGGATTGATTGGCACGAGGGTGTCCTAGTCGGTGAGGCGCGTCGAGTCCGACGGTGCGTCGGTCTCCGGCTCGCTCGAGGCTGATTCGATGGGCAAACCCGCGGCGGGCGGGCCTTGCACGGTCGGGGCCGGCCCCGCGATGGCGCGGCGGTCGAAACGGACGTTCACGCCGGGGCTCACCTCGAGGATCGCGATCTTGTCCTCGAGCTCGGTGATCCGTCCGAGAAGTCCCGAGGTGGTCGAGACCTCATCTCCCACGCTCAGCGAAGACTGCAACGTCTGTGCCGCCTTCGTCCGGCGTCGCCCGTTGTAGAACATCCACCCGATCAACAACAGGATCGGCAGGAAGATCACCAGGCTGGATCCGCTGCTCGAAGAAGTTGCCGCGACAAACGAAGACATGAGTCAATCCTTTGTAGAAGAGTTGGCGGGCGCACCCGGGCCACGGAGGCTGGACACGCAAGAACAGCGGCGCAAGCCACAGCGTCACCCTAAGTCTAGGTGAGCGGCCGCCGTGGACCAACGCGGCGGGCCGCGCTGACCTCCACCGTGCTCAGGTTGGGCCCGGGGTCAGCCGCCGAAGCGCCCGTCACCGTCACCGAACGGCAGCGGCAAGGCCTGCGGAGCTCGTGCTTCGGGTGGCGGCGGGGTCAGCCCCAGATGAGTCCAGGCCAGTGGCGCCGCGGCCCGTCCGCGAGGAGTGCGGATCATGAAGCCCTCGCGCACCAGAAACGGCTCGGCGACGGTCTCAACGGTCTCGGACTCCTCCCCGACTGCAACGGCCAGGGTGCTCAGTCCGACGGGACCACCACCGAACCGGCGGCACAGGGCCTCGAGAACGGCGCGGTCCAGGCGGTCAAGGCCGCGGTCGTCGACGTCGAACAGCGCCAGCGCGGCGTGTGCGGCCTCTTCGTCGGCCACCCCGCGTCCGTGGACCTGTGCCCAGTCCCTGACCCGGCGCAACAGCCTGTTGGCAATCCTGGGGGTCCCCCGTGATCGACGGGCGATCTCGGCAATGGCCGCCTCCGTCGCCTCGACCTTGAGCAGGCCCGACGACCGTCGCAGGATGCGGATCAGGTCGGCCACGGCGTAGAAGTCGAGGTGGCCGGTGAACCCGAAGCGGTCCCTCAACGGCGCCGGAAGCAGGCCGGAACGGGTGGTCGCACCGACCACGGTGAACGCCGGCAGCTCCAGCGGGATCGCCGTGGCGCCCGGCCCCTTGCCCACGATCACGTCGACCCGGAAGTCCTCCATCGCCAGGTACAGCATCTCTTCGGCGGCACGGGCCATCCTGTGGATCTCGTCGAGAAAGAGGACCTCGCCCTCAGCCAGCGAGGACAGGATCGAGGCCAGGTCGCCGGCATGCTGGATGGCCGGCCCGCTGGTGATCCGGATGGGCTGCTCAAGCTCGGCCGCGACGATGAGGGCAAGAGTGGTCTTGCCCAGCCCCGGAGGCCCGGACAACAACACGTGATCGGGCGGTGTCCCTCGGCGTTTGGCTGCCTCCAGGACAAGCCCCAGCTGGTCACACACCCGGGTCTGGCCGGGGAACTCGCTGAGCCTGCGCGGTCGCAGCGCCGCCTCGACCCGGCGCTCGTCGTCATCGCCACCGGCATCGACGATCCGGGCGGTGGCCTCCATCGCGGCGGTGTCGTCGTAGTCGGTCATCGGCCGAGCTCTCGCAGCGCGGCACGCAGGAGGGCGGACACGTTGGGCGCCTCCGAGCCGTTGGCCGCGTGAGATCCGGACGATCCGTTGCCGCCGCCGGGACTGACCGCCTCGACCGCGTCATCGGCCTGTCTGGACGACCAGCCGAGGCCGACCAGAGCGTCATGCACCTGCGCGGTCGCCTCATCGGCGGCCGGCTGCCTGGCACCCGATGACGCGCTGCCGGTCGGCAGGCCGATCTTGTCGCGAAGCTCCAGAACGATGCGCTCGGCGCCCTTCCTGCCGATGCCGGGGACCTTGGTCAGCGCGGACAGATCTCCCGTGCCGATGGCCCGACGCAACCCGTCAGGAGCGTGAATTGCGAGCATCGCCAGGGCAAGTCGCGGGCCGACGCCAGAAACCGTCTGGACCTGGTTGAAGATGGCCCGCTCGTCCTCGTCGGCGAATCCGTAGAGGGTCAGCGACTCCTCGCGAACAACCAGAGTGGTCGCCAGGGTCGCTTCTGCACCACGCCGCAGGGACGCCGCGGTGGCCGCGGTGGTGTGCAACAGGAGGCCCACTCCCCCGACCTCGATCACCGCAGAGTCCAGACCTGAGGACAGCACCAGGCCCCGGACCGAGGCGATCATCGAATGCCTGCCTTCGTCGGCGCTGGTGAAGAGCGTCGGGATGCTGACCGTAGAGGTACCGAGCCCGGGGGTGTTGAGGCTGGGGGTGATGAGGCCGGGGGTGTTGAGCACGACAGAGCACGAGCCACCTGTGCTGAACGCTGGCGTGCGAGCTGGGCAGCCACTGCCTGCTGCAGCCGGTTCTGGGCTGTGCCGCGCCATACCTGGCAGATGGCCAGGGCCAGCGCGTCAGCGGCGTCAGCGGGCTTGGGCGGAGTGTCCAGTCGCAGGATACGGGTGACCATCGCGGTGACCTGCGCCTTGTCTGCGCGTCCGTTGCCAGTCACCGCAGCCTTGACCTCCGTCGGGGTGTGCAGGGCCAGCGGCAGCCCCAGCCGTGCGGCGGCCAGCATCGGGACGGCGGACGCCTGCGCGGTGCCCATGATCCCCTTGATGTTGGCCTTGGCGAACACCCGCTCCACCGCCACTGACTCAGGCTCGTAGCGCGCCATCCACTCGTCGATCTCGATCTGCAGCGCCAGCAGCCGCATGGCCGGCTCGTCTGTGGTCGGCGTGCGGACCACGCCGACGGCTATCATCCGCAATGGTTTGCCCAGGGCGCCCTCGACGATGCCGAGACCGCATCGGGTCAGACCGGGGTCGACACCCAAGACACGCACGCTGAGACCCCTTACCTAACCGAACACCTGTTCGTAAGAACCTACAGCCTGCGGACCTCGATCCTGAAGCGGCGCGCCGGGCTGTCGGCACAGAGTGTCGCCTGGCACCGTCCCGGGTTGGTGATCAGTCCTCGTCGTCCTCCAGCTGCGCCAGGATCTCGTCGCTGACGTCGCCGTTGGCCCACACGTTCTGGACGTCGTCGCTGTCCTCGAGCGCCTCGATGACCCGGAACATGTTGCGGGCGCCGTCCAGATCGAGCTCAACCTCGACCGTGGGGATGAACGAGGCCTCAGCCGAGTCGTAGTCGATGCCAGCCCCCTGAAGGGCAGTACGCACGGCCAGGAAGTCGCCCGGCTCGCTGACGATCTCGAAGGCCTCGCCGATGTCGTTGATCTCCTCAGCACCGGCATCCAGGACCACCTCGAGCAGGTCGTCCTCGCTCAGGTTGCCCTTGGGGACGATCACGACGCCCTTGCGGGCGAAGACGTAGGAGACACTGCCAGGGTCGGCGAACTGGCCGCCGTTGCGGTTGAGGGCGGTTCGCACCTCGGCGGCCGCGCGGTTGCGGTTGTCGGTCAGGCACTCGATCAGCACGGCCACCCCGTGCGGTGCGTAGCCCTCGTAGGTGATGGTCTGCCAGTCGGCGCCGCCCGCGGTCGCACCGCTGCCGCGCTTGACCGCATTGTTGATGTTGTCGTTCGGGACGCTGAGCTTCTTGGCCCGCTGGATCGCGTCGAACAGCGTCGGGTTGCCGGCGACGTCACCGCCACCGGTCCGTGCGGCCACCTCGATGTTCTTGATCATCTTGGCGAAAAGCTTGCCGCGCTTGGCGTCGATGACCCCCTTCTTGTGCTTGGTCGTCGCCCATTTGGAATGACCGCTCATCGCTTCTCCCTCGCCTGCCTCACCGTCGTCTTGCCGAACCGTCCGAGATCCTGCCGATCCTACTGATCGGTCCCTGCTGTTCAGCGCAGTGTCGCTTTCGGCGCAGCGTCGTCTCAGCTCGTCTGCTGCGCGGCGCTGCGCCTCGTTCAGTGCAGCGCTGCGCGAACCATCTGCGTGAAGTACTCATGGATCCGGTGGTCACCGGTGACCTCTGGGTGGAAGGACGTCGCGAGCAGGTTGCCGGCCCGGATCGCGACGACCCGGCCCGCGGCGGCCCCGCTCTCGACCCTGGCCAGAACCTTAACGCCAGCACCGACCTGCTCGACCCAGGGAGCACGGATGAAGACTGCCTTGAAGGTGGACGGGTGCCCTGACGGAGTGCTGGTCCGTCGGGCGATCTCCGGGATGTGCAGGTCCTCCTCGAAGGAGTCCACCTGACGTCCGAAGGCGTTGCGCCGCACCGTGATGTCGAGGCCGCCGAGCGTCTCCTGGTCCGGTCGGGCGTCCGCGATCCGGTCGGCGAGCATGATCATGCCGGCGCAGGACCCGTAGACCGGCATACCGCCGGCGATCCGCTTGCGCAGCGGCTCCTGCAGGTCGAACGCGCGAACCATCTTGTACATGGTGGTCGACTCGCCACCCGGAATCACCAGCGCGTCGACGTCATCCAGCTCAGCCGGCCGCCGGATGCCACAGACGTCCTCGCCAAGCACTGTCAGCGCACGGAGGTGCTCGCGCACGTCGCCCTGCACTGCCAGAACGCCGATGCGCACGGCTGACTCACTCACTGCAGGTGTATCCGTCCGACAAGCCGGTGACTACCAGCCGCGCTTGGACAGACGCTCGCCGTCACCCAGCGAGGCAACGCTGATGCCGACCATGGCCTCACCCAGGCCGCGGGAGACCTTGGCGATCACGGCAGGGTCGTCGTAGAAGGTGGTTGCCTTGACGATGGCCTCGGCGCGCTGCTCGGGGTTGTCGGACTTGAAGATGCCCGAGCCGACGAAGACACCCTCTGCACCGAGCTGCATCATCATGGCCGCGTCGGAGGGCGTCGCGATGCCACCGGCGACGAACATGACCACGGGCAGCTTGCCGGTCTCGGCGATCTCCTTGACCAGCGAGTACGGGGCCTGCAGCTCCTTGGCCGCGACGTACAGCTCGTCCTCGCTCATCGAGGACAGCCGGCGGATCTCGCCGCTGATCGAACGCATGTGCATGGTGGCGTTGGAGACGTCACCGGTGCCGGCCTCGCCCTTGGAGCGGATCATCGCGGCGCCCTCGCTGATCCGGCGCAGCGCCTCACCCAGGTTGGTCGCGCCACAGACGAACGGAACGGTGAACTTCCACTTGTCGATGTGGTTGGCGTAGTCGGCCGGGGTCAGCACCTCGGACTCGTCGATGTAGTCCACGCCCAGGCTCTGCAGGACCTGTGCCTCGACGAAGTGACCGATCCGGGCCTTGGCCATGACCGGGATGGAGACCATGTCGATAATGCCCTGCACCATGTCCGGGTCACTCATCCGTGAGACGCCGCCCTCAGCGCGGATGTCAGCGGGCACGCGCTCCAGGGCCATCACGGCTACCGCGCCGGCGTCCTCGGCGATCTTGGCCTGCTCAGGTGTGACGACGTCCATGATGACGCCGCCCTTGAGCATCTCGGCCATGCCACGCTTGACTCGCGAGGTGCCGGTGGCTGGGACGTTGGTGGTGGTCTCTTGCGCAGACAAGACAGTGCTCTCTTCCGGGTGTCTCACGTGGTTGCTGGGGTACCTTCCCATATTAGAGCGTCAGGCACCCCGGGCGAGCATCGGCAGTTCATCGTCGATCTCGAACGTCTGCGGGAGCTCGGCATGGCCGGCCAGCCTCAGCAGGCGCACGCCTGGCTTTCGCCGGACCCGACGCACATCGGTCACTGCGTCGTTGAGGAACCGCCGGGCCAGCTCCACCCGCTGGTTCGCCGCGGCCACCCGCTGCAGCACCGGTGCGCCGACTGCCTCGTCGGCCCGTAACCGTTGCAGTGCCTCCTCGCCCAGGGCCAGCTCGAGGGCCTGGGTCAGATCGCTCTCGATCGCTTCGCGGGACCTCTGGTCGGTGGTGTCCGCCTCGAGCGAGTCGGTCGCCGCGCCAGCCAGGATGAGGGCGCTGGCAGCATCCAGCGCGCCGCAGTTCGCGAGCTCCAGGGTGGCCTCGGCCCGGCGCACCAGCTGCGCGTCCAGGACGCTCAGCGCACCCTCAACCCTGGTGTGCAACCTGTCGAGCCGGGCTGCGCCGTACGAGATGTACCAGGCGATCAGCACCAGCACGGCAATCGCGCCGACGATCCTGCTCACGTCCATCAGTTGCCTCCCGGGTTTCTTCCGCTTCGCCGCAAGCGTGCCCACCGTGAGACGGACTCGCTCGAGGCGCGCACCGATGCCGCGCCGAAGACGACGGTCTCGTAGACCGCCAGCACGTCCTCGGCGACCACCGACCAGTCGAAGGAGTTGGCCCGTTCGCGACCGGCGGCTGCCAGCTGTTCGCGCCTGGCCGGGTCGCGCAGCAGCGACATGACGGCCCGTGCCAGATCAGCGGGGTCCTCGTTGAGGAACATCTCCCCCGCGTCCCCGCCGTGCAGCACTCTCGAAAACGCCGGCAGGTCACTGGCCAGCACCGTGGCCGACGCGCTCATCGCCTCGATCAGGATGATGCCGAAGCTCTCTCCACCGGTGTTCGGCGCCACGTAGACGTCCACGGAGGCCAGCAGGCTGGCCTTGTCCTCATCGCTGACCGGGCCGAGGAACTCGCAGGCGGCAGAAACCTCCGAGGTCATCTTCTCGCGTACGGAGTCGGGGTCGCCCGGGCCGGCGATCAGGACCCTGACCCCCGGGATCTCGCGAAGAACGTGCGGCAGGGCCTGCGCGAGCACCGGCATACCTTTGCGGGGCTCTTCCATCCGTCCCAGGAAGGCGATGGTGGGCCGGGCGCTGGTGCCCTCCCAGTCGGGGTTGACCTTGGCTGAGGCGAACCGCTCGACGAACACGCCGTTGGGGATCACCACGGCGTCCCCGCCGAGGTGGGTGGTGACCGTCCGGCGCGCGTCCTCGGAGACCGCGATACGCGCGCTGATCTTCTCCAGGCTGGGACGCAGCAGGGGGTATGCCGCCTGCATGGCCCGAGATCGCAGGTTGGAGGTGTGGAAGGTGGCCACGATCGGTCCCTCAACGGCCCAGAGGGCGAGCACCGAGACACTCGGGGTGACCGGTTCGTGCAGGTGGACAACGTCGAAACGACCCGCCTCGACCCATCGGCCGACCCGGGCCGCAGTCAGCGGCCCGAACGACAACCGGGCCACCGAACCGTTGTAGCGCACCGGAACCGCGCGGCCCGAGCTGACCACATAGTCCGGCAGGGGTGTGTCGTCATCGGCCGGCGCCAGGACGGAGACGTAGTGCCCCAGCGAGATCAGGTGCTCGGCGAGGTCCCGGACATGCAGCTGCACTCCCCCGGGCACGTCGAAGGAATAGGGACTGACGATGCCGATCCTCACGGGCGCTCACCGGTGAGCGGCCCCGGCTTGCGGGCGACCAGGTCCTTGGTGAACACGCGCTGCATCATGTGCCAGTCCTGGGTGTGCTCGCGGACCGCCCCGGTCAGCACGTCGGCGCAGGCCTGGGTCATCAGCTGGATCTTCTCGCGGGAGGTGCCCTCGGCCGGAACCGGGATGGCGTCGTGGAAGGTCACCACGGTGCGCCAGCCATGCCCGTGCGGGGCAGGCTCGTAGTGGACGATGCAGGGATGCAGGGCGGCACCGGTGTTGACCGCCAGGGCGGCAGGGCCGACGGCCATCCTTGCCCGCTGGCCGCAGAAGTCGACCTCGATGCCGCCGTTGGTCAGGTCCCGGTCGGCCAGCAGGGCGACGAGCTCCCCGGCCCGACAGGCACTGGTGAGCTGCCGAAAGACGTCGCCCCCGCCGGTCAGCGGCAGGATCCGCATGCCGAGCCGCTCGCGGAAGGCCAGGAACTCGTCGAAGAGCTCCTCCGGCTCGAGCCGTTCAGCCACCGAGGTGACCGGGGCCAGCTGCGTGCTGGACCAGGCGCCGCCGAAGTCCCAGTTGCCCAGATGACCCAGGAACATGATGGCGGACCTGCCCGACGCCAGCCGGGCCCGCACCGGCTCGTCGCCGACCACCCTGACCCCGTGGACCAGGTCTTCGACGCTGCGGTCGGGAAGGCGGCAGGCGTCGCACCAGTAGCGCAGGTACGAGCGCACTCCGGCGCGCACCAGGGCGTCCAGCTCGGCCGGGGTCAGCTCGGGCCGGACGGTGGCATAGTTGCTGCGCATCCGTTGGACGCCCTTGCCGCTGCGTCGCCACATCACATCAGCCATCAGGTCGAACGTACGGAAGGCGGTGCGTTCCGGCAGCCGGCGGACCAGGGACCAGCCGGTGCGGTAGCCCGCCAGCCTCGCCCGATCAGTGATCTTGCTCACGCGGTCATGAACGCCTGACGGCGTACCTCGAGCATCCGCTGGATCACGGTGATCAGACTGGCCAGCGCCAGCAGGGCCAGGACGACGGTCAGCAGAGCCTCCGGCGCGCCGAGCCCGACCAGGCCGGTGGCCAGCAGCACCACGATGACTCGCTCGGCCCGCTCGGCGATTCCGACGTTCGCGGTCATCCCCAGACCCTCGGCCCGGGCCTTGGCATAGCTGACGACACTGCCCAGAATCAGGCAGGCCAGGGCCAGCGCCGCCAGGTAGGGCGTGTTGCCGCCGCCGGAGTACCAGAGCACGAGACCGCCGAAGATGGCGCTGTCGGCCACCCGGTCCAGCGTCGAGTCCAGGTAGGCGCCCCACTTGGACGAGCGGTCGGACAGCCGCGCCATCACGCCGTCCAGACTGTCGAAGGTCGCAAAGATCGCCGCGATGAGAGCACCCCAGAAGAACTCGTGACGGGGGAAGAACACCAGAGCGCCGAAGCAGACCCCGAGGGTGCCCACGATCGTGACGATGTCCGGGCTGATGCCGAGCTTGAGGAACAGCTTGGCCAGTGGGGTCAGGAGCCTGGTGGCGAACGCGCGTGCGAATCGGTTCAGCATGATGCCCCCAGAGTACCGATGAGCCCGCCGGGCTTGTGCCAGCGCTCCGGAGGCGCGATCGTGTCGCCATGACCCCGAAAGCTCTGGCGACAACACCTGGCCCCCAGGCCAAGTCCCCCAACGACATCCGCAACGTGGTGCTGGTGGGTCACAGCGGAGCGGGCAAGACGACGCTTTTCGAGCACCTCATCGCCGCCACCACCCCGGGATACCGGGCAAGACCGGTCCTCGATGAGCGCTCCGTCCAGCTCGCCGTCGCGTCCGTGTCCCACGACGGCATCGTGCTCAACCTCATCGACACCCCCGGATACCCGGATTTCGTCGGCGAGCTGCGCGCGGGCCTGCGCGCTGCGGACGCCGCCCTGTTCGTGGTCTCGGCGGCCGACGGTGTCGATGCGGCGACCATGTTGCTATGGGAGGAGTGCGCGACGATCGGAATGCCCAGGGCTGTGGCCGTCACCAAGCTCGACGCGGGGCGCGCCGACTTCGAGGACACGGTGGCGATCTGCCAGCGGGTGTTCGGCGAGGGGGTGATGGCGATCTACCTACCGCTTCACGGGGACGACGAGTCGATCATCGGCAACCTCGGCCTCCTCTCGCAGCAGATCTACGACTACAGCTCAGGCGAGCGGGTGTTGCACAAGGCCGAGGCCGAGCACCTCGAGCTCATCGAGGCGAACCGGGCGGACCTGATCGAGGCGATCATCCAGGAGTCCGAGGACGACACCCTGCTCGACCGCTACCTTGCCGGGGAGGAGATCGACGTCGACGTGGTGACCGGCGACCTGCTGACCGCGGTCTCCCGGGGCCGTTTCTACCCGGTGATCCCGGTCTCCACCGCGACTGGTGTCGGCGTCCAGGAAGTGCTCCACCTGCTGACCGCGGCGTTTCCCGCGCCGACACAGCACCCGCTGCCGGCGACCACCTCTCCCGATGGCGATCCCCTGCCGCCCCTGCGGTGCGACCCGTCCGGCCCGCTGGTGGCTGAGGTCGTCCGCACCACCAGCGATCCGTATGTCGGCCGGGTCAGCATCGTGCGCATGTTCAGCGGGACACTGCGCCCGGACTCGGTCGTCCACGTCTCCGGGCACCTGGCCCGGTTCGCCGGGACCGAACGGCTGGAGGGACACGTCAGCCACGATGCCGACGAGCGGGTCGGGCTGCTGTCCTCCTCTCTTGGCGACCTGCTGCGTGCCAAGTCCCTGGCCATAGCCGGGGACCTGTGCGTGGTGGCCAAGCTCACCAAGGCCGAGACGACCGACACGCTGAGCGACACGGACAGCCCCGCCCTGGTCGAGCCGTGGATGTTCCCTGAGGCGTTGCTGCCCGTGGCCATCACCCCGGTGAGCAAGTCCGATGAGGACCGGCTGGCCGGTGCGCTGGCCCGGCTGGTGGCCGAAGACCCCACCATGCGTCTGGAGCACAACGCCGAGACCCACCAGGTCGTCCTGTGGACCATGGGTCAGGCCCACGTGGACGTGCTGCTCTCACGGCTGCGTGACCGCTATGGCGTCCAGGTCGATTCCGAGCCGCTGCGGGTCGCGTTGCGCGAGACCTTTGTCGGCCCCGCCAAAGGGCACGGGCGTCACGTCAAGCAGAGCGGCGGGCACGGGCAGTATGCGATCTGCGACATCACCGTCGAGCCGCTGGAGCGCGGCACCGGGTTCGAGTTCGTCGACAAGGTGGTCGGCGGGGCGGTCCCGCGTCAGTTCATCCCCAGCGTCGCAAAGGGGATCCGCACCCAGCTCGAACGGGGCTGCCTGGCCGGCTTCCCGATGGTCGACCTGCGGGTCACCCTGACCGACGGGAAGTCGCACTCGGTGGACTCCAGCGACATGGCCTTCCAGTCCGCCGGGGCGCTCGCCCTGAAGGATGCAGCCTCGCCGCAGACCGTCACCCTGCTGGAGCCGGTCGAGGCGGTGTCGGTGGTGGTTGCCGACGAGTACGTCGGCGGGGTGATGACCGACCTGCAGATGCGCCGCGGCCGGGTCATCGGGACGGAACCGGACACCTCCGGACGCACCGTCATCTCGGCCGAGGTGCCGGCCACCGAGGTGACCCGATACGCCATCGACCTGCGCTCGGTATCCCACGGCACCGGCACCTTCTCCAGGACCCCGCTCGGCTACGAGCCGATGCCCCCGAACCTGGTCAAGGACTATCTGCCGGATTGACCCGAGGGCCCCAGGCCTGCCGGTCGGCCGGCGAGCAGCTCGTCGAGGCGCTCGTAGCCCTCGCGGACGCCTTCCTGCATGCCGCTGGCGACGAAGGCATCGCGGTCCTGGAAGGAGTCGACCAGGGACGTCCCGGTCAGCCGGGTGCGACCGTCGCCGAGGTCCTCGAAGACCAGCTTCTCCAGTGCCACCCCGTCGGGCATCCCATCGAAGGTGAAGGTCTGCACGATGAGCTCGCCGGGGCGTACCTCGTGGAAGGAGCCGTGGAAGCCGAACTCCTTCGCGTTGCTGGCCAGGACGTAGCGGTACGACCCGCCCGTGCGGCAGTTGTAGTGCTCGATCCGCATCTCGTGCCGACGCGGCCCGAGCCACTGCGCCACCAGCTCGGGGTCGGCGTGCGCCCGGAACACCTTGGCCGGCGGCGCGTCGAACTCGCGGGTGATCCGCACGAGCGGGACGTCGGGATCCACGGTGATCAGGGTCTGGCGGGTACCTGTGGTGGTCATCTCTAGGCTCCTGTCGTTTGTCGTCGGGGTGCTGTCGTTGTGCGTTCGGTGGCAGTGGTGATGAGCGGTGGGGCTGTCGGCGGGGTAGCTTCGGCCGGGGTGAGCGTGGGCGGGATCGACTCCACCTCGTCGGGCATCGACCCGAGGACCGCGTCGAGGCGGCGGTATCTCTCCTCGGTCTGGACGCGGTAGCGCTCGATCCACCTGGTCATCAGGTCGAAGACCTCTGTCTCGAGGTGCACCGGACGGCGCTGAGCGTCCCGGCTGCGGCTCACCAGACCCGCGTCCCCGAGCACCTTGAGGTGTCGGGAGACGGCCTGGAGGCTCACCTCATACGGCTCGGCGAGCTCGTTCACCGTGGCGTCCGCGACGGCGAGCCTGGCCACCAGGTCCCGCCTGGTGGGATCGGCAAGGGCCGAGAACGCCAGGGAGAGCCGATCAGCGCTCATCGCAGTCCTCCTTTGTTCAACCACTCGGTTAAACAAAGGTTAGGAGGCTGGAGGGCTCTTTGTCAACCAACTCGTTGAGAAAGGATGCCGAACCGGTCTCAAAGACGATTCTGTCAGTCTAGATTGACAGCAAGCCTTTTGTCAGTCTAGATTGACACCCATGGAAGCCAATGACCTCACAAAGGCACTGAAGTCAGACGATCCTGGCGTTGGCCTCCGCGCGGTGGGCGCCCTGCACCGGCTCGCCGAGCAGCTCGAGTCGAGCAGCGTGAAGCTTGCCAGGGATCGCGGCTGGTCCTGGGAGCAGATCGGGGACGCCCTCGGAGTCTCCCGCCAGTCGGCTCACGCGAAATACGGAAGGAAAGGCTGATGATGGTCACCCGGCTCAGTCCAGAGGCCAGGGAGGTGTTGACCTCGGCCGCTCAGGAGGCCCGGCGACGCGGCGATCGTCGCCTTGGCACGGATCACCTCCTGCTCGCCCTCCTGAGCGACCCGGACTCCACCGAAGGACAAGCTCTCGGAGTCGATCTGGCTGCCGCCCGTGCCGCCTCTGACGCGCTCGACCAGGCCGCCCTGGCTGCTGTCGGCGTCAACGTGGCCCACCTCGGCGCTCCTGCCCCAGCCGGCTTCTCGCGTCGGCTCCCCTCGCTCACGTCCGGCGCGAGGGCGGTGATCACCGTCGCGGTTGAGCAGACCCGCCGCGCCGGGGTCCCCCGCATCGGGACCCGCCAGCTCCTGCTCGCGCTGCTGGATCGTGACTGCCCGGACCCGGCAGCCGAGCTGCTGACAGCCCTGGGCGTTGACCGCGTGCGGGCTCGAGCCAGGCTGGACGGGCCTGGCTGAGGTGCGGACCGGCCCTAGGTGCGTTGGTCCGGGCGATCGGGGCGGCAGGCCGGGGTCCCGCCGGGTAAGGCGTACCGGTGATCAGCGATCCAGGCGTAGAGAAGTCCGCCCAGACGCGAGAGCCCGGGGGCCGCGAGCAACACGCCGAACGGACGCCAGAACGGGCGACCGGCACGCAGCACCGAGGCGATCGCGAGATGGCCTCCGGCGACCTGATGTTCCTCGTCCACCCACTGCACCGCGGCCCTGCACTGATCAGGCGTGAGGCCCAGCCCAGCAAGGTCCAGCAGCTGCCACGGTGCAATGGAGACCGAGCCGTGCTTGACCACCCAGCGCGCCAGGAACCGGGCACTGGTGGTGCAGAAGCCGCAGTCCCCGTCGAAGACCAGGACCGGCAGCGCGGTGGGCTCTCTCATCCGCCGGCCGAGATCACTCACCTGGCCAGCCCTCGACCAGTCGCAGGCGAACGTCCTCCAGCAGCATGGGCAGCGCCTTGGTCTGCGCGATGATGGGCAGGAAGTTCGAGTCGCCGCTCCACCGCGGGACGATGTGCTGGTGCAGGTGGGCCTGAACGCCGGCACCGGCGACAGCGCCCTGGTTGATCCCGATGTTGTACCCCATGGGCGAGGAGGCGGCCTCGAGCGCGCCGATGGCGGACTTGGTCAGGACCCCGAACTCCAGGGTCTCCTCGTCGGTCAGGTCGACATACAGGGACACGTGCCGGTAGGGGCAGACCAGCAGGTGACCGGGGTTGTACGGAAAGAGATTCATCACGACATAGCAGGACTGGCCACGATGAACGATCAGGCCCTCGGCATCGTCCTTGCCGATGACGGCACAGAAGGGGCAGCCCTCGCCGGCCTGATCGGTCGGGCGCTCCCCGTTGATGTAGACCATGCGATGTGGCGTCCACAGACGCTCGAAACCGTCGTCCACGAACGCGAAATCCTGTGGCAGCTCGAGGTCGGGCCCCTGGCCGCCGTTCTCCTGGCTCATGGTGCCGATCCTATGCATTCATCGTCAGAGCGCAGCGGGGACCGCTACCCGCCAGAGGGCAGCGGTCCACCGGGCCCGGGCTAGACCGCAGCGGTGACCATCCAGCGAGCTCCCAGAGCCAGCGCGCCCACCGTGACCACCAGGAAGAAGCCGACCCAGACGATTCCCGGGACCCGGGTCAGCCGGGCCAGCTGATCGGCATCGGAATGGGCCGCGCCGGTGCGGCGTCGCTGACTCTGAAGCTCGAGAACCGGACGTGGCGCGGCCAGCAGCAGGAACCAGGCCAGGCTGTAGGCGAAGGCCGACTGCACCTGCGGCTGAAGCCACCAGGACACGGCGAACACGACGGCGGCGCTGACCAGAACTGACCAGAGCCCGAACCAGTTGCGCACCTGGATCAGCAACAGGGCGAGCAGGATCAGCAGGGCCCACAACAGTCCGACGGCCCGGTGGTTGGCCAGCATCGCGGCGGCGGCCAGGCCAAGAACGGCCGGGCCGACATAGCCTGCCGCAGTCGTCAGGATCATCCCCGGCCCCGAGGTCCGGCCCGCCGACACGGTCAGGCCGGAGGTGTCAGAGTGAAGCTTTATGCCGTTCAGCTTGCGCCCCGACAGCAGGGCGACCACGCCGTGGGCCGACTCGTGCGCGATCGTCACGACATGCCGGGTGACCGGCCAGGCGCCAGGCGCCCAGACCAGCAGCAGCGCCAGGACCGCGGTCAGTGCCATGAAGCCGCCGGTCGGAGCAGGCTGGGTCGTCAGGGCGCGGTTCCACACCTCACGAACAATGTCCACGGCGGAGCTCAGACCTGTCGGCGGCTCTCGATAGCCTCCGCGATCTCAGCAAGTGCCTCGGCGATCGGGACGCCGTTCTTCTGGGAGCCGTCGCGATAGCGGAACGAGACCGCGCCCACGGACCGGTCGTCCTCACCGGCGATCAGCATGAACGGCACCTTGGACTTCTGGGCCGTCCGGATCTTCTTCGGGAACCGGTCGTCAGAGGTGTCGACCTCCACCCGGATCCGCTTGGCCTTGAGCTGCTCGGCGACATCGAAGAGGTAGTCGTTGTACTCGTCCGCGACCGGGATGCCGATCACCTGAACCGGCGCCAGCCACACGGGGAACGCCCCGGCGTAGTGCTCGGTCAGGATGGCGAAGAACCGCTCGACCGAGCCGAACAGGGCACGGTGGATCATGATCGGCCGTTGCCTGGAGCCGTCGGCAGACTGGTACTCGAGCTCGAAGCGCTCGGGCAGGTTGAAGTCCACCTGGATGGTTGACATCTGCCAGGTGCGTCCGATGGCGTCGCGGGCCTGGACCGAGATCTTCGGACCGTAGAACGCGGCGCCGCCCGGGTCGTCCACCAGCTCCAGCCCCGAGTCGGTCGCGGCCTCCCGCAGCGCCTCGGTGGCCTTGGCCCAGTTCTCGTCCGTGCCGACGTACTTCTCCTCGTTGCGGGTCGACAGCTCGAGGAAGAAGTCGTCGAGGCCGTAGTCCTTGAGCAGGTCCACGACGAAGGTCAGCAGGGTCTTCAGCTCGGACTGCAGCTGCTCCTCTGTGACGTAGATGTGGGCGTCGTCCTGGGTCATCCCGCGGACCCTGGTCAGCCCGTGCACGACCCCGGACTTCTCGTAGCGGTAGACCGAGCCGAACTCGAACAGCCGTAGCGGCAGCTCACGGTAGGACCGGCCGCGGGCCCGGAAGATCAGGCAGTGGAACGGGCAGTTCATCGGCTTGAGGTAGTAGTCCTGACCCACCCGCCGGATCGTGCCATCGGCACCGCGTTCCTCGTCCAGGTGCATCGGCGGGTACATGCTCTCGGCGTACCAGTCGAGGTGGCCGGACGTCTGGAAGAGGTTGCCCTTGGTGATGTGCGGGGAGTAGACGAACTCATACCCGGCATCCTCGTGACGACGCCGGGAGTAGTCCTCCATCTCCTTACGGATCACGCCGCCCCTGGGATGGAAGACGGCCAGCCCTGAGCCGATCTCTTCAGGGAAGGAGAACAGGTCGAGCTCCGCGCCCAGCTTGCGGTGATCGCGTTTCTCAGCCTCGGCAAGCCGCTCGAGATACGCCTTGAGCTCGTCCTTGGTGGGCCAGGCAGTGCCGTACACGCGCTGCAGCTGCGGGTTCTTCTCCGAGCCCCGCCAGTAGGCAGCCGCGGTCCGCATCAGCTTGAAGGCGTTGCCCAGCACCTTGGTCGTCGGCACGTGGGGACCCCGGCACAGGTCGCCCCACGCGCGCTCGCCGTCCCGGCGGATGTTGTCGTAGATCGTCAGCTCACCGGTGCCCACCTCGGCGGAGGCGCCCTCGACGGACGACACGTCCGAGCCGGTCCCGCCCTTCAGCCCGATCAGCTCGCACTTGTAGGGCTCGTCTGCCAGCTCTTCGCGGGCGGCCTCATCGGTGACCACCCGACGCTGGAAGGTCTGGCCCTCGTTGATGATCCGCTGCATGGCCTTTTCGAGGGCCTTGAGGTCCTCGGGGGTGAAGGGGGTCTCGACGTCGAAGTCGTAGTAGAAGCCGTCGGCGATCGGCGGGCCGATGCCGAGCCGGGCCTTGGGGTTGATCTGCTGCACGGCCTGGGCCAGCACGTGCGCCGCCGAGTGACGCAGGACCGCGAGCCCGTCTTCGGAGTCGAGCCCGACCGGCTCGACGTGGTCGCCGTTGGCCAGAACGTGAGCAAGGTCGCGCAGCTCACCGTTGACCCGTGCCACCAGGGCGGCCTTGTCGGCCTTGTCGGCCTTGTCGGCCTTGTCGTTGCCGAACAGGTCGGCGGCGGTCGTGCCTGCGGTGACCGTTCGTTCGCTTCCGGCAACAGACACGATGATGTCGTTGGGCGACAAGGACGCAGACGATGACACGGTTGGCTCCTGCACAGTTGATGCGTATGCCGCCCGGAAGGGCGACGACGTCGGTCACCTCGCAGAGGTGTCCGACCACGATGCTATCGGCCCGGCGTCTCTGGCCGGTCGTCGACGCTAGTGGTCACCCTCGTCGAAACCATCGTCAAGGCCGTCTGTGGATGCCGGGACCATGCCATAGGCCTCGATGTAGGTGAGGCCGGTGAGCATCAGCAGATCGACGACGGCGGACCGCACCTGGGCGCGGATGACCTCAGCGGACAGGCTCGCCTGGGGCGCCACCAGTGAGGAGGAGCGGGCGAGTGTGGCGAGCCGGTCCCGCGACCCCGTGGCCAGCCGCCGCTCACTGAGCTGACCGGCGATCTCGCCGGTGATGTCGGCCAGGGACGAGATCAGGTCCACGTAGGCTTCCGGCACCTCCTCGTCCTCCCGGACCGCGACAGACGCACGGCGCACCAGCACCCTGATGTTGCGGATCGCCAGGTCCAGCGGCTCGAGCAGGTCGGTGATCGCCTGCACGGCGGGCAGGTGACGCCGCCTGAACGGTGAGAGCCGCACCACGGCGATGCCTTCGGCCGAGAGGTCCCGAAGCTCATCCAGGGCATGCTCGGAGTCACGGGCCCGGGCCAGTGAGCGCATCGCCAGGTCCGTGTCCTTCTGTCGCAGGGATCGTGCCGTGCAGGCGAGGATGGAGGACAGCTCGGCAACGACGACGGCCGCCTGGGCGCGCGGCCGGCGAATTGGTGAGGCTGGGGTGATCGTCGCGGCGAGAAGCGCAACGCAGCCACCGACCAGGGCGTCCAGCCAGCGACTCACGGCAACTCCCGGCTGGGCCACAAGAGTGGTGATGATGATCGACTGCACGCCCGCCTGGGTCACCAGCATCGTGCCAGCGCCCAGGAACACCGCAATCGCCATTGCCATCATGGCGACGATCGCGATCTGCCAGGCGCCGGAGCCGAAGAAATGGACAAAGGTGTCCCCGACCAGCACTCCGATCGACACCCCGATGGTCACTTCGACGACGCGCCGAAGCCGCTGGCCGTAGGACATGCCCAGGCTGAGCATCACGGTGACGGGCGCGAAGAAGGCGCTCTGGTGGTGGAGCAGTGCGGTGGCGATCCACCAGGCGACCGCCGCCGCGGTCGTGCACTGCACGATGAAGAACGACCGGTTCTTGAGGCGGGAGAACCGCAGTCGCAGCGACGCCTTCGAACGCTGTGCGGCGCGAGGAGCCAGGGAGGCACTCCTGGCGCGCCAGCGATCGATCGACGAGGACATGGGCTCAACTGCTCTCAGGGGGACGATACGGGCGGATGTGAGGGGCCTCACATCCCTGACCTCACGCATCTGAGGCAGGCGCGCTGACGAGCTGAGTGAGCTGTTGGCTCCTGCACCGTGAGTCGTATGCCGCCAGCAGGGCGACGAGGACCGGTCACCTACGCGAAGTATCCGCTCCGGATGCTACCGGTCCGGGGCCTGGAGCCCATCAGCAATACGGTCATCAGCCCATCACCGCACCTGGGCGCAGAGTCTGCCGAACGCGAGGCCATCAGAACGTCCAGGGTCGTCCACGGATTGTCCCGAGCAGGCACGATCGGAACCTCCGGCAGCGCCGTAGCTGCCAGCAGAAGCAGGGGCAGGGGGACATAGAACTGTTGGTGCTCGCAATGGTGGACGTGAAGGGACTCGAACCCCTGACCTCTCGCGTGTGAGGCGAGCGCTCTAACCAGCTGAGCTACACGTCCGAACTGCGCCGCCCGTCATACGGCCAGCGGAGAGGAGACTAGCCGCTCCGCTCGTCCGACCGCCAATCGGGGCCACCAGACAACCCGTCCTCAGTGGTCGAGCCCCGGCACCCGCCTGACCCACTCCTCGATCGTGTCGGGGAAGAAGGCCGGCACCCCGCTGATCAGGAACAGCAACCAGAAGATCACCGCGACCGCCGCCATGGTCATCAGGAGCACCAGCCCCTTGACCCACCAGGGCTGCGGCCTGAGCAGATCGTTCCACCTCTTGAGGGTGTGCCTGGCGGTCTGCAGCAACCGCTGGGCCCACTCGAACTCGGAGGCCCAGACCGCCACGCCGAGGAAGACGATCCCCCAGCCGGGGCCTGGGGCCGGAACGAGGAACAGGCCGGGGACGACGATGACCAGCCCCAGGAGGGCCACGAAGATGCGATAGATCAGGTGGGTGTGGGGGTTGGAGCGGATCTTGCGGCGCCATTCCCAGTCGTCGTCCTTGGCGTCGAGGGTGATGTTGTCGTCGCCATCGCCATCGCCTTGGTCGGGTCGCCGGGTCATGGGTTGGGACTCTCCAGGGACCGGTGGGCGAAGATTGCGGCGACATGCGCAGTCACCCGGCCGGGGGCCGCGAGCTCTCGGTCGCCGACCGCGTGGATGGCCAGCACGTCCTTGGTCGAGGAGGTGATGAACACCTCTGCTGCCTCGTTAAGGATCGACATCGGCAGCGGCTCCTCACGCACCGTGAGCCCGTCCTGGCGGCACCACTGGACCACGAGCGCGCGGGTTACCCCGGCCAGCGGCCCGGACGGCAGGTCCGGGGTGAGGATCTCGCCGTCGACCACCACGAAGACGTTGGACCCGGTGCACTCGCACAGGTTGCCCAGGGTGTTGGCGAAGACGGCCTCGACTCCCCCTCGCTCCTTGGCGTAGGCAAGCGCCACCACGTTCTCACCATACGAGGTGGTCTTCAGCCCGGCTGTGGCCCCGCGCTCGTTCCGGGTCCACGGAACGACCACCAGCTTGCCGGTGTCCGGGTTCGGGCCCTGGGAAGCTGCCGTCACGATGTAGGTCAGGGGTGAGTCGCTGCGGTCGGATCCCAGCGGGCCGGCGCCGCCGGTCACCGTGTACCGAAGTCGTCCGACCCCTATTGGCTCTCCCTCCAGCACGGACCTGATCCCGGCCTCGAGGACGCCATGGTCGGCCGCCGGCAGGCCGAGCCCGGCCATCGACCGGTCCAGCCGGGCTGCATGCCGGGCCAGGGCGAAGGGCACCCCGTCGACGACCTTGCACGTCTCGAACACCCCGTCACCGACGGTCAGTCCGTGGTCAAGGGCGGGGATCGACGGCGCGTCCGCGTCCACCCGTTTACCGTTGACCCACACCCGGACCTCATCAGACTGCCTGCTATGACTCTCGTTGCCCATGATCTCGATGCCCCTGCTCTCGTTGCCCATGCCGGTCGACTCTCCGGTTCACTCACGGTCCCGCACTGGCCACGGTCCCGCTCTGGTCAGGGTCTCGCCCGTGTCACAGTCCCACCCTTCCAGACGCGAGGCCGATCAGGCGAGCGGCCTTCAGCTCGGTCTCTGCCCACTCCCGGGCCGGATCCGAGCCCCAGGTGATGGCCCCGCCGGTGCCGAACCTCAGCCAGCGGGCCCCGGCGGTGTCCCGCTCTGCCCAGAACGTCCGGATGCCCACGGCGAGTTCCGCCTCGCCGTGGTCCGCATCCACCCACCCCAGGGCACCGCAGTAGGGCCCCCGCGGCACGCCTTCGAGGTCCGCGATCACCCGCAGCGCCGACGACCTGGGCGCGCCGGACACCGATCCGGGAGGGAAGGTGGCCGACATCACCTCCGCCCACGTCGCGTCCGCTCGCATCTCCCCTGAGACCGTGGTGACCAGATGGGTCAGGCCGGGATGGTCCTGCGGCGCGCACAGCGTATCCACGCTCACAGTGCCCGGACAGCAGACCGCTGACAGGTCGTTGCGCACGAGATCGGCGATCATCACGTTCTCTGCATAGTCCTTGGCCAGCATCGTCGACAAGGACATGGCGGTCCCCTTGATGGGACGGGACTCGATCCGCCCGCCGCGGCGGATCAGGAAAGCCTCGGGTGAGGCGCTGAGCACGTCCAGCCCGGCTTCGGGGACATGGACTCGGCTGGCGTAGGGGGTGGGATTTCCACGGGCGACCAGGGCCTCCAGATCTGTCAGGCTTGCCTCGCCGGACAGTGGATGGCTCATCACCCGGCACAGGCACACCTGGTAGACCTCTCCGGCCGCGATTCGATCCCGGATCTGACTCACCCCGAGCAGGTACTCCGGCTCGTCCAGGGACGAGCTCCAGTCACCTGTCAGGGGCACCCACTCCCCCGGTGAGACGGTCTGCGCCGCCACGGGTCCGGCCGACCTGGAGACGGCGGATACAGGAGCGGTGCCGGTCGGAGCCGTGGTCACCTCTGCGAATCGAACGCAGGTGACCTCGCCCTCGAAAGTGACCGCGACGGCCCAGAAACCGCCCCGGTCCAGGCACTGGACGTCATGGCTGACCTCGGCCACGAGACGGGCCCGTCGACTGCCAAAGTTCGCGTAGCCCACGCTCACGATCATAAATGGCCGGTGCGGACCGTCTGGACCGGTTGACCCTGAGGTCGGGCAGCCGCAGCCGGCTCAGGGACAGCCAGAGGTGGTCGGCACCGCCAGGTGAGGTCAGGGCAGCCAGGGCTTGCCGGCGAGGCGGGTGACCACCAGCGCCTGGCTGACCCAGGGGATCTGCAGCGCCAGGCCTACCAGTGACACGACGACCACCAGGGCCGCCCGCCGGCGCGGAATCGTGTCTGGCGGCGGGCTGCCGACCACCAGCAGCGCCAGCGGAAAACCGAGCAGGAGGTATCGCAGCATCCCGGTGTGCACGCCCGCGACGAACAGCAGGAAGACCGGGTAGATGGCGAACCAGGTCCGCACCTCGACGCCCCAGGTCCGGGTCAGCGGGCTGAACGCCAGCCCGACGAGCAGGACGACGAGCAGGACGAGTCCGGCCACCCCGATCCAGCCGATGTGCTCGTAGGCGTTGGTGAACCAGCCGAACCTGCCGCGGCCCAGCACGCTGGAGACATTCCCGCGGTCGGCGCCGGTGGCCTTGACCCCGCTGGTGATCACGGACGTGAGTCTCGACCACAACGAGACCGACCCCGCGGAGACGACCGCCAGAACCGCCATCCCGACGGCCTCGCTGCGCCGGATCGGATCCTGCGCCCGGTGGCGGTATCTCAGGAAGGCATGAACCAGCACCACGACGGCCAGGGGCGGGGTCACCTGCCGGGTCAGCGAGAGCAGCAGGACGACCAGCACAGCCCAGCCATAGCGCCTCCGGGCGACCAGGAGCAGGACCGTGCAGACGAGCAGCAGTGAGAGGCTCTCCGAGTACGCCGCCTGGAACAGTGGGGCCGCGACGAAGGAACAGGTGAGCAGGACGGCCGCAGCAGCCACGAAGCGACCGGCGCTGCGCTCGAGCAGAGCGAACATGACGACCATCGCGGCGCCGCCGGCCACCAGGTTCACGATCGTGACGGAGACGGCAAAGCTCAGACCCGTCACTGCCATCACCGCGCCGATGAGCAGGGGGAACACCGGCAGGAACGCGAAGGTCCACAGTGTGTCCTTGGCTCCGGGCGCGCCAGCGGCGGGGAGGTGGTACCCGAGGGTGGCGATCCGTTCGTACCACTGGCCGTCCCAGTTGGTGATCAGGGCCAGGTATCCGGGTGAGTCCGGGTGTGCCGTGAACTGGTAGATGCCCGGGTGCGCCGGTGAGGGTAGGGCCAGCTGCCCGCGCGCCGCGACGGTGATCACCAGGAAGCCGTAGAGCCGGGTCAGCGCGAAGATCGACAGTGGCAGCCAGACCGACAGCCGGACCCTCAGCCGTCCTAGGCGCAACGTCGCCGGCCCGGAGGCCTGGTCAGTGGCCGGCGCGGCGTTCTGCGCAGGCCCCGCTGTCGCCGTCATGGCACTCCCCGTGACCGTGGTCTGGGTGAAACCACCCAGCAGGATGCTACCGGCCCTGGTCAGCCGGTCACGGTGATCCGGGCGCTGGCCCCGCTGGAAGAATCCGGGCCGACGGTGACCAGGGCGTCACCGGGGTCGGTCCGCAGGGTCATCGTCCGGTCATAGTAGGAGAGCTGGCCGGGGGTGAGCGTGAAGGTCGCGGTGCCGGTGGCTCCGGCCTCCAGCTCGAGGCTCACCCAGTCGGCGAGCTCCAGCAGTGGCCGGGTGACGTCGGCGACCAGGTCACGCAGGTACAGCTGGACGACCTCGCGGCCGGCGCGCTCCCCCGAGTTGGTGACGTCGACGCTCACCTCGATGAACCCGTCCAGCGGCATCTGGCTCGCCGACAGCCGCAGCGGCCCGTAGCTGAAGGTGGTGTAGGTCAGGCCCCAGCCGAACGGAAGGCGTGGCACCACGAGGGCGTCGAGGTAGCGACCTGTCCGGGGGTCTTCCGCGGCGGCGATCGGCCGGCCGGTGGGACGGGCGAGGGAACTGGACGGAAGGTGGCCGACACTGCGAGGGAACGTCATCGGCAGACGCCCGCCCGGTGAACGGTCGCCGAATAGAGTCTCTATCAGCGCCGGTCCGGTCTCGACGCCCGGATGCCAGGCGACCAGAACGGCATCGGCGAGACCTAGCACCTCGCCGAGGTCCAGTGGCCGGCCGGTGAAGACGACCACCACGAGCGGCTTGCCAAGGGCGGCAACCGCGCGCAGGACCTCGAGCTGACCCGGGGGCAGACCTAGGTCGGTGACCGAGTTGGCCTCGCCGGACCGCGAGGGGTGTTCGCCGACGAGGGCAACGGTGAGATCGGCCTGCCGGACCAGGTGCAGGGTCCGGTCGCTGAAGCGCCCGTCGTCGACGAGGGCGCCCTCGCCCAGCCGGGCCCTCAGGGCGAAGGCGGGGCTGGCCACGTCCTGCCCCCGGCCGTCGAGGGTCCAGGTGCCCAGGAGAGCCTCTCCCTCATGGGCGAACGGACCGGTCAGCAGGATGCTGCCCTGGGCGGCTGCCAGTGGGAGGACACCGTCGTTGGACAGCAGCACGAAGGACGCAGCGGCCGCCTCGCGAGCCAGTATCCGGGCAGCTGCCGCGGCTTGGGCTGACGGCACCGAGGTGGCCCCGGTGCCGGAGGGGGACAGCATTCCGTCAGAGGCCGGCGTCTCGGCCGGCAGCACCGTTCCCGCAGGAGTGACCAGGACGTAGGGATGCTCGAACAGCCCCTGTCTCAGCTTCAGCCGGATGATCCGGCGGGCTGCGTCATCGACCAGCTCGAGCGGCACCTCCCCAGACTCGACGAGCTCAGCCAGATGTGCGGCATACGCGCCGGAGACCATGTCGATGTCCACCCCGGCCGCGATCGCCTGGGCTGCGGCGTCACGCAGGTCGGTGGCCACTCCCTGGTGAACCAGCTGGCCCACGCCGTCCCAGTCGGCCACGACGACACCATCGAAGCCCCATTCGGCCTTGAGCACGTCCCGGAGAAGCCGGCGATGGGCGTGCATCGGCACGCCGTCCACATCGGTGAAGGCAGCCATGACGGTGGCGCACCCCGCCCGAACAGCGGCCAGGAACGGGCGCAGGTGAAGGTTGCGCAGGGTGTTCTCGCCGACCTGCACGGTCTCGTAGTCCCGGCCGCCACCGACCAGCCCGTAGCCCACGAAGTGCTTGGCGCAGGCTGCCATGGTGCCAGTGCTGCGATGGCCGCCCGGGGAATCTCCCTGGAAGCCGCGCACCATCGCCGCGCCGAGCCGGCCGGCCAGCACCGGGGCCTCGCCCAGGGACTCGGCCACTCTCCCCCAGCGGGGTTCTTCGGAGATGTCGAGCATGGGCGCGAAGGTCCAGGCGACCCCGTCCAGGCTGGCTTCGGCGGCGGCCAGCCTCGCAGTCCGGCAGACCAGGTCCTCATCCCAGGCGGCTGCCAGGCCGAGCGGGATCGGGAAGACCGTCCGGTGCCCGTGGATGACGTCACGGGCGAACAGCAGCGGGACTGCCAGACGCGACTCCTGGACGGCTATCCGCTGCGCGGCGTTGATGGCCGAGACACGGATGCCCTCGTCACGCTCGTTGCCTGCAGTGGCCCCGCTGGCCAGAAGGCTGGAGCCGACCCCGCCACTGCGGATGAGGGCCTGGTCCCCGTCCGGGTCGAGGTTGGCGCACTGATGGGTCTGCCCGACCTTCTCGGCCAGGCTCATCTCGGACAGCAAAGCCTCGACTCGCTGCTCCAGCGGCAGGTCGACCCGCAGCCAGGGCTGTTCAGGCACGTCAGGACACCTGAATCTCGAGGTGGTTGTCCCCGACGGCCCGGAGGGCGTCTCTGATCTGGGATATATCGATGGCCACCCCTGCCGGGCGGTAGGGGTTCGACAGTGGTGTCGTCGCCAGGGCGACACCGTTCAGCGCCACTGCCTTCGGTCCGACACCACGAGATCCGACCCGGAAGGTCAGGTTCACCGGCACGCCGTCCAGCGGGACGGTCGCCTCCAGCCCGTCCAGGCCCGGAGCGAGCACGGGGTCGATCTCCAGGACCTCGCCGCGGCGACGCACGCCGAGCAGGCACTCGACGATGAGTCGCAGGAAGATTCCCGGGCCCGAGGAGTAGACCCGCCAGCCACCCTCGAGCGGCACCGCCGACGCCATCACCTCGTCGTAGTGATCGGCAGCCTCGTACCGGTCGGCGAAGGTGGCGTCCGAGGATGAGTAGTAGCACGTCGACTGGCGAGGCCGTGCATGCGGAACGCGGGCGGTCACCCCGATCGGGTTAGCCAGGGCCAGGGCCTCGAGCAGCCGCCCGGCGTCGCCGTGACGAGCCAGTGCCTCGGCGTAGCGGAGGTGGGCATGGGTGTACATGATCCCGATCTCACGCCCGAAGAAGGTGCTGGCCTCGGCGCGCTGGAATACCTCCATCGGGCCACCGTGATAGAGCGCCGGCCGGTCGAACAGCCGCGCCCCGTCCGGGCCGATCAGGTGCGCGTCCAGGATCTCGAAGTGCTCGCGGGCCTCGCTCGGAGAGAGCAGGTCGCCGGAGATCGCGTGAATGATCTGCAGGAGGCCGTACTTGAGCCCGGTCCGCTGGTCCGAGGGGTGGACGAGGTGCTCGATGGACCCGTCGTCGCTGAACAGGCCGTAGCCGGCGAGCAGCCCATCTCTGAGCAGAAGGGTATGCATCGCCTCGGCCGTCTGACCGGCCACTGACGCGCAGCGGTCCGCGTACTCGATGGCGTCGACGGCATCCTGACCCTCCAGCGCAGGGCTGACGGTCCGCAGCGACCCGGCCAGGGCCCTCAGAGCCTGCACTTTCAGGGTCGCCGTCCAGGTCGAGCTCAGACGAGCAGCCAGGCGCGGGTCGGCCGGTTGCAGCGAGTCGTTCCAGTCGCCGTGACCATAGGCAGGCAGCGGGGTTCCCGGCACCGTGCTGGCGGCGATCACGGCCAGCGCGCGCCGAACGTGCTCGAGCAGCGGCTCGGTGGCGGTTGCCCCGTGGTCGTCCACGAACGAGATGCTTTCGGCGAACAGGCCGGCATCGCCGGTCACCGCCAGATACTCGCTGAGGGCCAGGACGGGCCAGAAGACGACGTCGCCGTGGGCGTCGCGCTGACCGCCGCGAAGCTCCCTGGGGTAGAACTCGAAGGACTGAGGCCAGTCGCCGCGCGCGTTCTGGGCGCGGAAGAGCCGCAGGATCAGGTCCCGCAGCGGGGCGGTCTGGCCGAGGGCGATCAGCAGCCCCACCGGCCCCTGACAGACGTCCCGGGTGCCCCAGGCTCCGCCGGTGGACTGCTCGAGGCCGCGTGGTGACAGGTAGTGGACCAGGGCGTCGTGGGCGAACCAGGGCAGCACCGTATTGAGCTGGGAGACCTCCGAGGCCAGTGGCGAGCCAGCCGGCGGCCTGAGCTGGACCGCGCTGCAGATCCCCTCCCAGAACCCGGGCAGGGCCTCGTCCGGCGAAGCCCCGCCGACCGGGTCCCGCCCGGTCGCGGCCTGCCCGACCAGGTCCTGAGCCGCCAGGTCAGCGGCCGGGATCAGGTCGGCAGTCAGGGTCAGGCGCACCTCGGTGGTGGCGGTGGTCCGCATGGTGATCCAGGGCAGGTCGCGGGAGTCTCCGTCCAGGAAGAGGGCCTCGTCCCGGCCGACCTGGTCCACCGACCCGCGATCCCAGCAGAACCGGAACGATCCGGCGGGGAATCTGGCTGAGGCCAGGGAGCCCGCCAGGGGGCGCACTGTGACCCCGTCGACATCGTGCTCGAGCAGGGGCGGCTCAGGAGCCTGGCCGTCATCGCTGTCCAGGGCCACGTTGGCGCAGATCAGGGCACGGACCGGTGGTCCGGCCAGCACCCGGATCGCCAGGGTGAGCTCGTGGGTCTTGGCCGGCGCTGTTGCCGTCACCTCGATCAGACCGTCGTCGTGCGCGTACCACCAGCGGCAGGAGTCCGGGGTCACCGCCCAGGCACTGGGCTCGTCCAGCAGGGTCCACCGGGTTGCCGGGTCGTTCTTGCGACGACCGGCGCTTGCGGACTCCACGAAGACTCGCAGACCGTGGGCCTGGTGCAGCCCCAGGTAGCTGCGCCGGGTTGACAGCATCCGGTTCAGGCTGACGTGGCCCTGGGTCACCTGCGAATGAAAGGTCCCAGCCATCCAGGCGGTCGTGGTCAGGCTGCCCTCGTCGGGCACCAACGCCGTTCCGGTCCGCAGGAGGTGGCCGTGTGGTCGCAGGACCGCGCTCTGCTTGGCCATGGTGACGACATGGCTCCCGTCGTCGGTGAAGTAGCTGAGCAGGGTGTCGCCATCCCACTCCGCATGCCGGCGACCCGGACCGGTGAGCTCCCCCAGCTGGGCGTTGTCAAGGGATATGGACTGCAGCACGGTGGCGGAGGAGAACAGCGAGGAGGTCGTCGGCTGCGCGTTTCCGGGGACAGCTACGTTCGAGACCAGATCTGCCTGCAGCGACGGCGCCGGATGTGCTTCCGGCTGGCCAAGGACCTCGTCGACGACTGCCGCGTCGAGGTCGGAGGTGGCGTCGGGGTGGTCGGGCTGGTACGCCCCGAAGAAGCCCGTGGTCACCCTCTCGCCCGCGGATAGCCGGACCGGCCGTGACTGCAGAAGGGCAAGCGTGTGCTCATGCTGGAGGCGGGTGCCGGGCAGGTCCCTGACAGCCAGCAGAGGCAATGGGGCTCCGGCATGATGCCCGCGCCCGACGAGCTGGAGGGCGTCGGTGGCCCAGCCCACGCCCTCGCTCAGGCAGCCGATGACGGCCCACGGAGCGGTGGCGCCGGGCATGTTCTGGCGTACCGCCAGGACCGTGCCCGCCACGGGGGTGTTCACCGGGGTGAGGTCGAGGTACTGGCTGACGTAGTACTCGCACGTTCGCAGCGCGTCGTAGGGCGCCAGGGCCAGATCCTGGGAGTAGATCACGTCGATCTCGGTCGGGCCCGGACGCAGGCTCTTCACCGTGACATGCCAGTACCAGGCGGTCAGGGCCTCGGCCAGCTGAAAGGTCACCGTGTACTGCAGGCCGAGCCAGCTGCCCTCGACGACCGGACCGTCAGCGGTCCAGCTGACCGTCCCGGCGGTGCCTGGCCCGAGCAATGCGACCGCCTCCACGCCTTGCGCGCCCCGAACCCGCAGGTAGAGGTTGGCCGGTCCTGCCTCAAGCTCGTCGGCCGGGTACATCAGCAGGCTCCGGTCGCCGACCTCGAGCCGCCGTAGGACACCGCTCGTGGTGAACCCCGCCCGCATGCCGGATCGGCTGCTGACTGAGGTCACCACGGGCGGTTCAGCCACTGCTGTTGCGCCCGGGTGGTCGCTGGTCAGGAGATCACCCCTGCGCCGAACTCTTCGATCCCGATCAGCGGCCTGATGGTGGCCTGGATCTCGCCCTTGATGAAGTGGCGGCGAATCACGTTGTTGCAGAACACGTTCCCGATCGCGCCGAGGACCATGGCCTGGTCGAGCGAGAGGTAGCGCCTGGCGATGGTCCCTGACTTGACCGCGACTGCGTCATAGAAGCCGCCCTCGCCGTACGCCTTGAGCTCGCGCTCGATCTTGACCAGGTTGTCGAAGGCCTGGCGGGGCTCATACTGCATGGCCAGGAAGGCGGCGTGTGGCGTGACCACGCCGTCGCCCCACGCGGGGTTGGGGCCCAGACCAGTACGGGGTCCGTAGCTGCCGTCGTAGAAGTCGGTGCGCTCCATGTCCGACGGGTAGCCGTCAGGCCTCATCCCGATGGCGTCGACGCCCCACTCGCTGTAGCCGCCACCGGGTTTGCTGGCCGGAGAGAACCCCCAGTAGCCGTATTTGGCCTCGTCTAGCCCGTGCTCGCGCTGAGCGCGCACCGTGAGTGCGTGGTTGATGCCCCAGGACCGCGGCGCCCAGCTGGCTTCAGGCACGAAGAGGTCGGGCATGAGCGCCTCGAACATGTCCCCGCCCCAGCTCGGCACGATGTGCATGCCCCGGTAGGTGAAGGCGCCCTCGAAGACATCGACACCCATGTAGGTGCGGTGCTCACCGACCGGCTTCTGCTCCTGCCAGTCCCAGTTGTCCGGGAACGTCCGCATGGTGGCGTAGTAGGCCGCCGGCGGGATCTGGCCGTGGGCGATGCCGATGTAGGTCGCGATGCGGGGCTCAGAGTTGAGGATGTCGTAGTGGTTGTTGGTGTAGAAGACGTCTGGCCCGATGCCGAGGTAGTTGCCCTGGGTGGTGCCGACGTTGGGCTCGGCGTCCCAGAAGCCACCGCGTAGCAGTCCGGCGGTCCCCGCCCGCCCGTCCTTGTTGAAGAACATGCCGAAGTTCATCTTGCTCAGCACCGAGTTCGCCAGCCCGGACACTCGCGGCTCCGCGTTGCGAACGACCATGAGCGCCGCTGCGAACCAGCCGTTGTCCACGCTGGACAGGAAGGGATAGACGGTGGTGCTGTTCTCGGGCCACACCGTGACTACCTCGCCGTTGGCCTCGTCGTACCAGTTGTAGAACATGCCACTGGCCTCGTGGTGCTTCATCCCGGACAAGGTCTTCAGGGTCTGGGTCAGCCGCTTCTTGCACTCCCCCGTGCTGATGATGCCGAGCTCACGGGCGATGACAGTGCTCCACAGGTAACCACCGATGTTGGTCGGCGAGGTGTAGCCGCTGCGGATCGGTGACGTCAGCGGTCCGCTGATGTTGTCGGCGGGCAACCCGGTGCGGGGATCGGTCATCGCGACCAATGAGGCCCAGGTGTCGCGGGCCCAGCGGTTGATGGTGCCGCGGTCGACTCCGCCCTCGTGTCGTGCCTGTGCTGCTGTCGTCCCGGCCGCGGTCGGCGCGGAAGGTGCGACCGTGGACGCTTGGGCACTGCCGGCGCGCGCGGCGGACAGCGTGACCGCAGCGGCCGCTGCTCCCCCCGCCAGCAGCTGACGGCGGGTGGCGGAGAACGGGGTACGGGCAAAAGCGGAGTCAGTCATTGCAGTTCCCTTGTCTGGCCTTGGTTTCGATGCGGGGTTCACTCGACGGCAGGACCACCTGATGCCGGATCACACGATGCAGGCTCACCTGAAGCCGGCTCCGGGGACCCGGCCCAGATGGGGCCGGCTTACTTGATTCCGGTGGTGGCGATGCCCTCGATGAAGCGCCGCTGGAAGATGAGGAAGACGATCAGGACGGGCACGACCACCACGGTCGCCCCGGCCAGCAGCAGGCCGTAGTTCGGGATCACCTGCTGATTCTTGGAGAAGAGCGCCAAAGCCACTGGGAGCGTGTAGTGCTCCTGGGTCTGGGCGACCACCAGTGGCCACAGAAAGCTGTTCCAGCTGCCGAGGAAGGTGAGGATTCCCAGGGTGGCCACGCCCGGCCCGCACAGGGGCAGGATGATCTGGCGGAAGATGCGCAGCTCGCTGGCCCCGTCGATCCGGCCCGCGTCGAGCAGGTCGTCCGGGAGCTCGACGATGAACTGCCGCATCAGGAAGACACCGAACGGTGTCACCAGGAACGGCAGGATCAGCCCCGGGTAGGTGTCGACCAGGCCGAGGTTGGCGACCAGGACGAACAGCGGGACGAACGTCACCATGCCCGGGACCATCAGAGTGCCCATGACGAGAGCAAAGACGAGCTTCTTGCCCCGGAAGTTCAGCTTCGCCAGGGCGTAGCCGACCATGGAGCAGAAGGTGACGTTGGCAGCCGTCACGACCACCGCGACAAGAGTGGAGTTGAAGAAGTACCGCGGGAAGCTCTCCTTGCTGAAGAGCGAGCGGTAGTTGTCCAGTGTCGCCGCCTCTGGCCACCAGGTCGGCGGGACCCTCAGCAGCTCGCCCTGGCTCTTGAAGCTGCCAAGGATCATCCAGACGAACGGGGTGATGACGGCAACGAAGCCGAGGGTCACCACGGTGTACAGAAGCCATCGTGAGGTGGCGGATCTCTTGGTGTTCAGCATGACGCGCCTCCTCAGGTGTTGGAGCGGAAGAATCGGAACTGCATTGCGGACAGACAGACGATGATCACGAACAGCACGTAGCTCGTCGCCGAGGCGAACCCGTAGTTGCCAAAGCCGAACTGGCTGTAGGTGAACATCGACATCGAGATCGTGGAGTCCAGCGGACCACCGTTGGTCATCACGAACGGTTCCTCGAAGAACTGCAGGTAGCCGATACCGGTGGTGACCGTGACGAACAGCATGGTCGGACGCAGCAGGGGAAGGGTGATGTGCCGGAAACGCTGCCAGGCGGAGGCACCGTCGATGGCGGCCGCCTCCTGGAGCATCACCGGAACGGACTGCAGCCCGGCCAGGAAGATGATCATCGCGGTGCCGAAGTTGCGCCACGAAGCCATCACGATCAGCGAGGGCATCGCCCAGGTGGTGGAACCGAGCCAGTCGGGTCCCTGGATGCCGACGAAGCCGAGAAGGGTGTTGACCAGCCCGACGTCCTCCCGGAGCAGGAACCGCCAGACCACGGCCACGGCCACGATCGAGGTCACCACGGGGGTGTAGTAGCCGACCCGGAAGATGGTGCGGAACTTCGTGATTCCCTTGTCGAGGGCCAGCGCCGCCGCCAGGGCGATGCCCAGCGTGAGCGGAACGCCGATGACCACGAAGTAGGCGGTGTTGAACGCCGACTGCCGGAACGTCGCGTCACCAAGGACGTGAGCGTAGTTCTGGAACCCTACGAAACTGACAGCGAAGGGCGACCGAAGGTCCCTGGACTTGATGTCGGTGAAGCTCATATAGAGCGAGGAGATGACTGGCCCGGCCGTGAACACCGAGAAGAGCAGCATGAACGGCAGCGCCAGGATCCACGCGGTCTTGGTCTGGCGCGATGACCTGCGGCGACGACGACCCGGCTTGCGGGGCGACACGTGCTCCTGGCTCGGGCCCGGCCCCCGGCCCGCAGCGGGGGGGCCAGAGGCCCCCGGGCTGCGAGCCGGAGCGGTGGTTGACATCGTCAGCTGCCGGTGCCGATGGAGTCAGCCTTGGACTGCACGGTCTTCAGTGCGGTTGCGGGGTCAAGGCCGGACTTGGCGACTTTTTCCATCTCGGTGTCGAACGCAGCTGCGACCTGTTCCCAGGTGGCGGTGGCCGGCGGAGCCTTGGCGTCCTCCAGCTGCTTGCCGAAGACGGCGAGCTTCGGGTCTGCGGTCAGGGCCGGGTCGGTCCAGGCGCTCTTCACGGACGGCAGGTCGGTCGACAGTGCAAAGAACTTGACCTGGGTCTTGGGGTCGGAGAGCCACTGGACGAACTTCCAGGCGCTGTCGCGGTTCTTGCTGTTCTTGAACACCGCGAGATCGGAGCCGCCGACGAACGAGGTGGCGGTCTTCTGCTTGGGCATCTCCATCACGCCGTACTTGTCCTTGAAGCCGGCCTTGCCGAGATCGTTGATGCCACCCATCTCCCACGGACCGGAGATGAACATCGGGACAGACCCGTCGACGAAGCTCGGAGCGCGGGAGTTCTGGGGAAGCTGCTTGGCGGCGATCTTGTCGGTGAAGTAGCTCTGCCAGTACTTCACGGCCTCGACCGTCTCAGGAGTGTCGAAGGTGTACTTCTTCTGGTCTGCGGTGGCAACCTCAGCTCCGTTGGACCAGGCGAACGGCAAGACCGACTGCCAGGAGCCCTGGCCACCGGCCTGCAGGTCGATGCCCCACTTCGCCCCGGCCTTGGTCTGCATCGCCTTGGCCATGGCCTTCAGACCGGCCCAGTCGGTCGGCATCGTGGTGATGCCGGCCTTGGCTGCGAGGTCCTTGCGGTAGTAGACCAGACGCGTCTCGACATACCACGGGACGCCGTAGGAGGTGCCACCCACCTCGGTGGTCTTCTGCGCACCCTCGAAGAAGCTCGCCTTGTCGATCGAGGCGGGGGTCGGGTCCAGCGCCTGGGTGGCGAACTCACCCATCCACGTCGTACCGATCTGGGAGATGTCCGGGGTCTTACCGGCGGTGATCGCCGTGGCGAGCTTGTCGTGAGCAGAGTCGAACGGGATCCCGGTCACGTTGACCTTCACGCCGGGGTTGAGGGCTTCGAACTCCTTGGCCAGCGTGGGCAGCTTGTCGCCCTCGCCGCCCATCGCCCAGACCGTGATGGTCCCGGTGGCTTTGCCCGAGCTGATAGACCCGGCCTTTTCCGTCGGGGTGTTGGCCTTCACCGTCGACCGGCCACAGGCAGCGAGGCTCATGGTCGCCGTGAGGCAGATCGCGACCACAGCTGTGGCGCGGGTGTTGCGTTTCATCGTTGTTCTCCTTGGTCGGGGCCAGGCCCGAGTGCGTGATGCTGTCTCAGGTCGTGACCCACGGCTCGTCGCGGTCGTCCTTTTCGGGACAACCACACGACGTCCGCAGAACCAGTTCGGTCGGCAGAATCAGTGGTTCCGGCGCCGTGGGGGCACCGGCAATGCGTTCGTGGAGGCGGGTCGCTGCTGCGCGGCCGAGCTCGTAGAGGGGCTGACGGACGGTCGTCAGGCCGGGGCTGACATAACGCGACGTCATGACGTCGTCCCAGCCGACGATCGCCATGTCGTCCGGGATGCGGACGCCTGAGTGCTGCAGCGCCTTCATCGTGGACAGGGCAAGCTCGTCGTTGGCGCAGACCAGGGCGTCGGGAGGGGTGCTGTGGCCGAGAACCTGAGACGCGACATCGGCTCCGGAACGTTCGCGGAAACCCACCTTGACGATCGGAGCGACGGCTGACTCGCCAGAGGTGGACAACGCGTCCATGAAGCCGAGATAGCGCTGCTGCACGTCCGGTGATCCCTCGGGGTCGCCGACGAAGGACAACCGGCGCCTGCCGTGCTCGAGGAGGTGCTCGGTGAGCGCTCTTGCGCTCTCGAAGTTCTCGGCGGACACGGCGTCACAGCCCTCGACGGGGGGGCGGGCAAGCAGCACGACGGGGGTCCGCTCGGCGAGGGAACGCGCAGCGTCGTCGGAGATCGTCGAGTTGGCGACCACGATGCCGTCCACCCGGCTGGACAGCCGGACCGCGCGGGTCGCTTCTTCGCGAGGGTGGGCCACCACGATGACCACGCTCTGACCGAGCTCGGCGGCAGCCGACTCGTAGCCCATCAGCAGCTCGGAGTAGTACGGCCCGATCAGGTCAGGCACCACGATCCCGTGAGCCTCGTGCCGGTGGACTGCCAGGCTGCGGGCGGCCTGAAGCGGCACGTAGTCGAGCTCCTCGACAGCGCGAAGGACGTTCGCCCTCGTCTGGGGCGAGGTGGCCCTGCTCCCCTGGAGCACCCGCGAGACGGTGGCGATCGACACTCCGGCCAGCTGCGCGACGGAATATATCGTCGTCGGGCGCCTGCCCTGCTTGCTTGCTGCCATCTTCGTCACCGCCTCTGCGGGTAAGCGCTTACAACGTGTAAGCGCTTACATAGTGACTTGCTGACGCCGATCGCGCAACCCCCTCGGCGCGGTTGTCTCCCCTGGGAGGCCTCACGGGGTCGCCCAGGTGGCTGACGGCGCGCCTGCCGGGGCAGTCTGCTGGCCGGCGGGGCGACCGGACCAACCCCTCAGCAGGCGGCCAATGTCCTTCTCTGGCAACGGTTTTGGCGGCTACCGCGGGCACGCGCAGCAGGGATCGGCGACGACGCTCCAGCGGCGACGACAGTGGAAAGTTAAATATCTCGATTTGGTACCCAGTGCCACTGCAGCAGCCGGAACTGACCGGATCTGACGCGAGATGACCTCAGGTGTCCACCGCCCCTGCCACAGACAACTGCACGCCCGGCCGCAGCGGCCGGGCGTGCAGTGGAAAGCGCTGACTCAGCTCTTACGACGGCTGATCTTGGAGCCCAGCCACACCAGCGGGTCGTACTTCTTGTCAACGACTCGTTCCTTCATCGGGATGATGGCGTTGTCGGTGATCTTGATGTGCTCGGGGCAGACCTCGGTGCAGCATTTGGTGATGTTGCACAGACCGATCCCCTGCTCATCCCTGGAGAAGACAGCACGATCGGGGTTGCTGTCCAGCGGGTGCATGGAGAGCTCAGCTGCCCGGATCAGGAACCGCGGGCCCGCGAAAGCCTGCTTGTTGTCGTCGTGGTCGCGAACCACGTGACAGACGTCCTGGCACAGGAAGCACTCGATGCACTTGCGGAACTCCTGAGAGCGCTCAACATCGAGCTGCTGCATCCGGTAGTCACCGGGGGCGACGCCCTTCGGCGGCGAGAACGCCGGGATCTGGCGGGCCTTCTCGTAGTTGAAGGAGACGTCCGTGACCAGGTCCCGAATGATCGGGAACGTGCGCAACGGCGTCACCGTCACGGTCTCCTCCGGGGTGAACGTGTTCATCCGGGTCATGCACAGCAGGCTCGGCTTGCCATTGACCTCGGCGCTGCAGGACCCGCACTTGCCGGCCTTGCAGTTCCAGCGCACCGCAAGATCGGGCACCTGGGTGGCCTGCAGCCGGTGGATGACGTCGAGCAACACCTCACCGTCGTTGACCTCGACGGTGTAATCCTGCAGATCACCGGCCTCGGCATCACCGCGCCAGACCTTGAACTTCGACTGGTGGCTCATGCCTTCTCCCCTGACGTGTCTGAGGAACTCTGCGGGTTGTCCAGAACGGCAAGCTCAGGTGCCGTCAGGTACTTCTCCAGCTCGTGGCGGTCGAACAACGCCAGCAGGTCCGGCCGGATCGTGGGCACGGGCTTGTGGGTGAGCTCCATGGTGTCGGTCCCGGGAATGAGGCGGCACACGAGGTTCACGCCGCGCCAGTTGGGGTCCATCGTCGGGTAGTCCTCGCGGGTGTGCCCGCCACGACTCTCATGACGTTCGAGGGCCGACTTGGCGATGCACTCCGACACGTCGAGCATGTTGCGCAGGTCCAGTGCCAGGTGCCAGCCCGGGTTGAACTGACGGTGGCCCTCGACGGCGGCATTCTCCGCCCGGACACGCAGACCCTGCAGCTTCTGCAGCGCCTCAGTGATCTCACCCTCGCGGCGGATGATGCCGACCAGGTCGCTCATGACCTGCTGCAGCTCGGTATGCACGGTGTAGGGGTTCTCCGGCGTGAGGCTGTCTGCGGCCCTCGTCTGAGCATCTGCGTGGAAGGGCGCGAGTGCGGCCTTGCCTGCGGCCTCGAGATCCGCCTCGCTGACAGCGGGCCGCTTGTCGCCGAGCCCGGCGACATACGCCACGGCACCGGCTCCGGCGCGCCGGCCGAAGACGAGCAGGTCGGACAGCGAGTTGCCACCTAGACGGTTGGCACCGTGCATGCCTCCGGACACCTCGCCGCACGCGTACAGCCCGGGGACATCCGTGGCTTCGGTATCCGCGTCGACCTCGACGCCGCCCATCACGTAGTGACAGGTCGGTCCGACCTCGAACGGCGTGGCGGTGATATCGACGTCTGCGAGCTCCAGGAACTGGGTGTACATCGCCGGAAGCTTCTTCTTGATCACCTCGGGGGTCAGTCGCGTTGACACGTCGAGGTACACGCCGCCGTGGGGGGTGCCACGGCCGGCCTTGACCTCGCTGTTGATGGCCCTTGCCACCTCGTCGCGCGGCAACAGCTCAGGCGGGCGCTTGTTGTTCTCCTGATCCTCGTACCAGCGGTCGCCTTCGGCCTCGGTCTTGGCGTACTGGTCGATGAAGACGTCCGGGACGTAGTCGAACATGAAGCGCTTGCCCTCGGAGTTGGTCAGGATCCCGCCGTCTCCTCGAACCGACTCTGTCACCAGGATGCCTTTGACGGACGGCGGCCAGATCATGCCGGTCGGGTGGAACTGCACGAACTCCATGTTGATCAGGTTGGCGCCGGCACGCAGGGCGAGCGCATGCCCGTCACCGGTGTACTCCCAGGAGTTGCTGGTGACCTTGAAGGACTTGCCGATCCCGCCAGTGGCCAGAATCACTGCTGGCGCCTCGAACAGCACGAACGAGCCGGTCTCGCGGTAGTACCCGAACGCACCGGCAATGGCATCGCCGTCCTTGACCAGCTCGGTGACGGTCATCTCCGCGAACACCTTGATGCGCGCCTCGGCGTCACCGTACTGGGCCATGTCCTCCTGCTGGAGGGAGACGACCTTCTGCTGGAAGGTGCGAATCAGCTCGAGTCCGGTCCGGTCGCCGACGTGGGCCAGGCGCGGGTACTCGTGTCCGCCGAAGTTACGCTGGCTGATCTTGCCCTCGGGGGTGCGGTCGAACAGGGCGCCGTAGGTCTCGAGCTCCCAGACCCTGTCCGGCGACTCCTGGGCGTGCAGCTCAACCATGCGCGGGTTGTTCAGGAACTTGCCACCACGCAGGCTGTCGCAGAAGTGGACCTGCCAGGAGTCCTTGGAGTTGACGTTGCCCATGGATGCGGCAATGCCACCCTCGGCCATCACCGTGTGGGCCTTGCCGAACAAGGACTTGCACAGGATCGCGACACGCAGACCCTGCTCGCGGGCCTCGATCGCGGCACGCAGCCCGGCACCCCCGGCACCGATCACGATGACGTCGTAGCTGTGCTTTTCGAGACTGCTCATCCGATGAACCTCAGATCAGAAATAGTGCCGGAGGAGACCAGCGCGATGTATGCATCGGTAATGCACAGCGTGGCCAGGGTGGTCCAGGCAAGCTGCATGTGCTTCAGGTTGAGCCTGCTGGCCTGCTGGTAGAGCCAGTAGCGCACCGGGTGCTTGGAGAAGTGGTTGATCCGGCCGAGGGTGATGTGCCGGCAGGAGTGGCAGCCCATCGTGT